>DIAY01000073.1:0-12213 GCA_002414905.1 Holophagales bacterium UBA5066
GCTGCCGGGACCATGACGGTTACCTCGCAGGGCGGGAGTGGACGGACGACGAGATGGCAAGGGGCGACGTGGTGCCGGAACGTTTCCAAGGAGGGTGGGACTACACCAGCCCGCCCGGCCGACGCCACTCGTCGTCGATGCTATTTCTTGACGGTGCCTTGCGTCGCGTTCTACGCTCGGCCGCTTCAGCGACTCTAACCGTCGGTCATCGATCACCGGGACGGCCGTCGGCACTCATCGTCAGGAGGAGAAAGTGAGAAAGTTCCTCATCATCATGGCAGTTCTCGCCGTTGCAGCCTTCTTCGGCTACAAGAAGCTCGATGGCCGGGCCCTCGAGGCGAACTCTCGAACCAGGGTCGAGAGCATGCTCAAGAATCTGCAGAGCGGCAGTCTGGCGGATGAGCAAGAGGCGATGGGCTACTGGCGGATCGGGCACCCCGAGGCAGCTTCTGAATCGAATGTGAACGCCTTCGCCCGGTTCCGAAACGAGGGCCCTCTGGGAGAGGTGAAGTCCTTCGCCATCGTTTCCACGCAGCTGACCCCCGCCTCCAGCGCCACCGGCCGGTCCGTCGAAATCACCGTCGACGTCAACGGCAAGCCCCTCCGCCTTCGCGCCCGTCACAAGGAGCCGCTCGAGTGGATTAAATAGATTTCCTGCGAGTCGGCAAGGCATCGCTGCAATTGCCGCCTCGGCTGTGCAGGTCCGCCCGGGCCCCTGACCGCTGATGCCCGCGGTGAGGTGCCCGGGAAAGCCTTCCTCGCGGTAACTCATCCGTGTGAGCCTCGGACCAGAAGGGTCGCAGACCGATTGCCGAGCGGATCGAGCTCGTGCAGGCCACCCTGGACGGCCTCGTCACCGGCTCGGCGACCGACGGCGTTCAGGAGCTCCGGGTGGCGCAGCGGCCGGGGCGGACGGGTCCGTGAGCGGCGCGTCGAGCCGGAAGACCGGCAGGAGTCCGACGGACTCGTCCCAGTACGGCGTCCGCGAGTAGAAGAAGCGATATCGTTCGCGTGCGTTCGCGGCGAACGCCGGGTCTTTCAGCTTCTCCGCCCACTCGGCCGCGAGCTTCGGGTCCTGCTTCAGCAGCGTCCCGGCGAGCGGGTCGAGGACGCGGGCATCGATGTATTCCTTGGTCTCGAGGGCGGAGGAGAGATCGCCCCAGGCAAAGAGCGAGTCGGGCCCTTCGGGCTCGAGGAGGTGCATGGCCACCGGGGCGAGGGGGTCGTCGAGCGCCACGTAGAGGGAGCCGGCCGGGACCGTCCGGGTCTCCGACGCCTTCGCAATCTTCGCGCTCACCCTCACGCGCCCCTGGTACCCAGCGCTTTCGAGCTTCGCGTCGCTCGCCCGGTAGGTGCCGACGCGGATGACCAGCGGCGTGCCGAGCTTCGTGAAGCGGATCCCGTGCGCGGACAGTTTTTCCTCGATGCGCGGCCAGCCTGCGGGGACGAGGTAGGCCGCCGGTCGCGGCGCCGTCACGGTGGCCTTCGCATGTCGATAGACGGGCATCGGGATGCTCATCGGTTTCGAGGAGTCGTAGACGAGGCGCGGCCGCCCCGTGACGGGGGAGACGACCTGGGACCAGGCGAAGCCGAGAAAGTCGAGCTTTTCCGGTCTCGAGAAGTCGGTCACGGCGTCGAGGACGAAAGGCGTGCCGGCGGGCGCCGTGCGCGCGGCCGCGAGCGCGGCGGAGCGCGCGGCCTTCAGCGGCTCCGGCTCCCGCCCGACGCGGGAGAGGAGGGCCGAAAGGAAGGCCGCGTTCGCCCTGACCCTCTCGCCGTAGGGCTTCAGTGCGTGGTTCTCGACGAGGATCGAAGGGATTCCCCGGAGAGGCATGTAGCAGGTGGCGTAGCGGGGCGTGGAAGGGCCGAGGTCGATCCCCTTCGCCGGGTCGAGCGGGTCGACCCAGTCGATGTAGGGGGAGGTCTTCCAGCCGCCTTCCTCAACCTCGGCGAGGGCGGGAGGCACGACGGAGTCGAGCCAGGCGCGCAGGGGCTCCGCGGTGGCCGGCTCGCTCCCGAAGGCGACCGTCAGCGTGGGCTGGGCATCGGAGCCGTCGGTGACGTGGTCGTCGACGAAGAGGTCGGGGTTCCAGGCGGCGACGAGGGAAAGAAGTGCACGGGTCTCGGGAGCATCGGCCTTCAGGAAGTCCCGGTTGAGGTCGTAGCCCATCGTCGTCGTCCGGAAGCCCATCCCGTCGACGGGCCCGTCCTGGTTCGGGCGGTTCCACTTCGAGACCCGCTCGTGGCCGTCGACGTTGTAGATCGGGACGACGAGGAGCGTGAGCGTGTCGAGGAGGTCGGGGCGGTTCCCGAGTGCCATGTCGCGCAGGAGGATCAGGCACGCGTCCTTGCCATCAGGCTCTCCGGGGTGGATAGCGTTCAGGACGAGGACGACGGGCTTGCCCGCCTTCGCGGCCGCTTCCGGCGTGAAGGCCTTGTCCTTCGAGGCGACGAAGAGAGGCATGGGCCGCCCCTCGGCGGTCGTTCCGAAGAACGACAACGAGAGATACGGAGAGGTCGCTTCGAGCCGCCGGAGGAACGCGAGCGTCTCCTCGTACGACGGCGTCCCGCGGAAGGCGTTCAGCTCGGCCTTCGTGTAGTGGTCGGGCGGGATCGGGACCTTCGGCCGCTCCTGGGCGCCCAGCGGCGATGCGAGGAAGAGGGCGAGGGCGGCGGGAATCGCGAGGGCGACGGTGGGGAAGGCCGGACGCATTCCCGGAGGTTAGCGCGGTGCAGGGGCGGGCGGGTCGTCCGTTCGGCGCGGTATTCTTCGCAGGCGGGCCCCCTCGGGGGCACCACTCCCGCGAGAAGGAGCATCTGACCGCGATGAAGCGCACACTCGTCGGCCTCCTCCTCTTTTCCATTTCAGCCCTCCCCGCGCTGGCCGCGGGACGCCCATCCCTGAACGTCTACTTCCAGTCGACCCTGAAGGACCCCGCCTACCAGAAGCAGGTTTTCCAGAAGGTCGCGGGCCTCTGGAAAGCGCCCTCCACGTTTCCGGCAGTGGGGAAGAAGTGCGTCGTCCAGGCCGTTATCAGCAGGGACGGACGGTTGCAGAACGCCCTCGTTTCGATGGAGTCGGGCGTGAAGGCGTGGGACAAGGCGGCCCTGGTGGCCGTCGAGAAGGCGTCGCCGTTCCCGCCGCTTCCCTCCTCGTACCCCCACAAGACCCTCGAAGCGCACTTCCACGTCGCGGTCGTTCCCTAGCCTCGCGGGCCGCTCGGAGAGCCGCTTCTCTCCGTGCGGGAGTGTCCCGGTCCCCGTGTAGAATCCGCGTTTGATGCGCTTGCGGCCCCGACCGTTCCAATTGAGAGCAGATCACGAGGGAGGATCTTCCTGAATGAGTGAGAAACCGTTCCAGCCGTTCGTTCCGGCGAGCTCGACGATGTCGGAGTTCACCGGGCGGGCGCTCGTCCTCGGGCTCCTGATGGCCGTGATTCTCGGCGCGGCCAACGCCTATCTCGGCCTGAAGGCCGGGATGACGATCGCCGCGACGTACCCGGCCGCCGTTATCGGGATGGCAGTTCTCCGGATCTTCAAGGGATCCCTCCTGGAGGAGAACTTCGCTCGAACGGTTGGCTCCATCGGCGAGTCGGTCGCGGCCGGCGCCATCTTCACGATCCCGGCATTCGTCATCCTTGGGATGTGGAAGTTCAAGGGCTTCGACATCAAGGAGTACGGGGTCGCCACCGCCCTGATGATCCTGGGTGGCCTCCTCGGCATCTTCTTCGTGACGATCCTGAGACGCGTCATGGTGGAAGACAAGGGACTCCCGTTCCCCGAGTCGGTCGCTGCGAGCGAGATCCACAAGGCGGGGCAGCGCGGGGCCGACGCCGCCATCCAGCTGTTCCGGGCGATGGGCGTGGGCGCGCTCATCAAGATCCTCGGCGACGCGGGCGTCTTCCGCGCCTCGAACGACTTCCAGGTCGGGGTCGGGAAGTTCAAGGAGAGCTTCGTGAGGCTCGGCCTCACTAAGGACGCGAACACCATCACCGCCGGCGGCGTGACGACGATTTCGGCTCCGGCCGCCACGCCCGCCTACATGGGCGTCGGCTACATCATCGGGCCCGAGCTCGGCGCCCTGAACTTCGCGGGCGGTCTCCTCGCCTGGGGGCTCTTCGTCCCGCTCCTCGTCTTCTTCCTCGGGCCCCACTACATCGACAAGTACACCGACGCCGCCACCGGCGTCCAGGACTGGGCCGGCCTCGCAGGCCACCTCTACCGCTACATCGTCCGGCCGATCGCCGTCGGCGGCATGCTCGTCGGCGCGTGCTTCACCCTCTGGAAGATGCGGAAAAACCTCATCTCGGGCATCAAGCGCGGCGTGGCCGACGTGAAAAAGTCGGCGGCGGCGTCGGAGGCGACTGAGAGGACCGAGAAGGACCTCTCCTTCAAGGTCGTCCTGATGGGGATCGCGGCCGTCTTCGTTTTGATGGTCGCCCTCTACTACTACTTCACCGGTGTCCTCGGCGGCGCGCTGCTGGCGGCCGTCGTCATGCTCGTCACGGGCTTCTTCTTCGCGGCGGTCTCGGGGAACCTCGTCGGGCTGATCGGCTCGTCGAACAACCCGATCTCGGGCCTCACCCTCGCCACGACGATCGTCGCCGCCCTGACGATGGTCATCATCGGCGTCAAGGGCTCCCAGGGCGTCGCTGCGGTTCTCGCCGTCGCCGCGGTCGTCTGTGTCTCGTCCGCCGTTGCGGGCGAGATGCTCCAGGACCTGAAGGTCGGGCACATCCTCGGCGGTACCCCCTGGAAGATGCAGGTCGGCGACGTCATCGGCGTCGTCGTCGCCGGCGCCGTCATGTTCTTCCCGCTCTACCTCCTCCACACGTCGGACCTGGCGAGCAACCCCGGGATCGGCGGCTTCGGCGGCAAGAACCTCCCGGCCCCGCAGGCGGGCCTCATGGCGGCCCTCTCGCAGGGGATCGTCGGCGGCGAGATGGCCTGGCCGCTCGTCCTCGTCGGCATCGCGATGGGAATCACGCTCATCCTCGTGCGGGTCAAGAGCCCGATGCTCTTCTCGGTCGGCATGTACCTGCCGCTCGAGACGACGTTCGCCATCTTCGTCGGCGGTCTGATCCGCGGCTTCGTCGACAAGCTCGCCGGTAAACGCGACTACAACGCCGCCCAGAAGGCGCGGGTCGAGAACGCGGGCGTCCTGGCGGCGTCGGGCCTGATAGCCGGGGAGGCGCTCGTAGGTCTCCTCGTGGCGGGAGTGGTGGCCTTCCGCTCGGACAACACGTTCCCGACGATCGCCGCCTTCGCGCCGATCGCGCCGTGGCTCGCGATCCCGGTCGTCGCCCTCCTGGCGGCGTACCTGATCTACGTGCCGCTCGGCAAGGCGGGCTCGGCGGACGAGCCGGCCCCTCCGACGGCGATCATGTAGCCTCGAATAACCTCGTTCCGGTTGAAGGCCGCGGCGAAAGCCGCGGCCTTCGCGTTTCGTTCCGACGGACGAGGCCTCCTCGACGATTCCCTGGCCCCGGCGCTCCCGTCCTCCATAGCGGAATACAGGTGCTACGGCTTCCTGTCGTTCCACGAGGTATCGGGGCCGGATGAGCCTTGTCCGTGAAGGGACGCATTGCCCCTCTCTGTGTCCTGGGATGGATCCCGGGATGCCCTTCCCCGTGGGAGACTCGCCGGGTGAGCGACCTCCCCGATGCCTCCCTGTCCACGCCAACGGCTGCGGCGCCCGATCCCGCCCGCGCCGACGCGGCCCGCAAGGGGCTCCTCGTCTTCTTTGCGATCGTCGCGCTCGGGACCGGCGTCTTCCAGGGACTGATCCTCCGGTCGGGGAAGCCGCTCGGCGAGAACCCGTGGCTCGTCTACGCGCTGATGTGGACGCCTGGGATCGCCTCGATCGTGGCGCGCCTCGTCTTCCGGGAGGGGTTTCGGGACGTGTCGTTCCGCGTCGGCGGGGCCTCGGGATGGAAAGTGATCGGGCTCGGATGGGTCCTGCCTCCCGCCATCGGCTGCATCGCGTACGGGCTCGCCTGGGCGACGGGGCTCGCCCGGTTCGAGATTCCCGCGCTGGCCGGGGTGGGGCTGTCTGGGTTCGCGCCACCGGTGCGCTTCGCGATCCTCTTCGCCCTCTCGATGACGCTCGTCTCGTTCCTTTCGTTCTTCTCCGCCGTGGGAGAGGAGATCGGCTGGCGCGGTTACCTCCTGACGCGGCTCGTGGAGGCGGAGGTGCCGCGGCCGGTGCTCCTGAGCGGGCTCGTCTGGGCGGTCTGGCACCTGCCGCTCGTCGTAAGCGGGCAGTACGCGGTGGGGCCGAGCCGGGTGCTGTCGGCGGTCGTCTTCGTCCTGACCGTCGTCGGGATCGGCTACGTGGCGGGATGGATGCGCCTGGCGACCGGGAGCCTCTGGCCGGCGGTCGTCTTCCACGCGGTGTGGAATGCGGTCATCCAGGGAACGTTCGACACCTCGACGAAGGAGCCGTCGATCTGGGTCGGCGAGGCGGGAATCTTCGTCGCAGCGCTCGCTCTCGCCGCCGCGTGGCTCCTCGCGCGCAAACCGTACGGAGCGCGCCTGGCCCCGCGCGAGGAGCCCTTCGCGACGATCCCGGGTCTCGCCGGCTGAAGGAGAGGCGGGGGGACCGGCCACAGGTCCGGAGGGCCGTGGTCCCCCCGCAAGAAAGGTCAGATGACGCCGAACTCTTTCCCGACGGCGACGAAGGCGTCGACCGCCTCGTCGAGGTCGGCCGTGGAGTGGATCGCGGAGATCTGGCAGCGCAGGCGCGCGTGCCCCTGCGGGACGACCGGGTAGCCGAATCCCGAAACGTAGACCCCCTTCTCGAAGAGGGCGGCCGACATCGCGAGGGCCTTGGCCGTGTCGCCGACGATGACGGGGACGATCGGGTGGACCCCCGACGGGATGTTGAATCCCGCGTCGGTCATCCGCGAGCGGAAGTGGGCTGAATTTGCGCGGACGCGCTGCACCGGGGAGGGGTCCTCCATGAGCATCCGGAAGGCCTCGAGGGAGGACGCCGTCACGGCCGGCGGGAGGGCGTTGGAGAAGAGGGTCGTCCGGGAGCGCTGGCGGAGGAGCTCGACGAGCGGCGCCGGGCCGGTCGTGAAGCCGCCGGCAGCCGAGCCCATCGCCTTTCCGAGCGTCGAGGTGAAGACGGGGACCTTCCCGTGCACGCCGGTCTCCTCGGCCGAGCCGCGACCGGTCGCCCCGAGGACGCCGGTGGCGTGCGAGTCGTCGACGACGAGGAGGGTGTCGTACTTGCCGCAGAGCTCGACGAGCTCGGGGATCGGCCCGACCTCTCCCTCCATGGAGAAGACGCCGTCGGTCATGTAGAGGCGGCGGCGCTGGGCCTGTGACTCGACGAGCGCCTTCTCGGAGGCGGCGAGGTCGCCGTGCGGCAGGACGTAGCGCTTCGCCTTGCAGAGGCGGATGCCGTCGATGATGGAGGCGTGGTTCAGGCCGTCCGTAAGGACGGCGTCCTCCTCGCCGAGGAGCGGCTGGAAGAGGCCCCCGTTCGCGTTCCAGCAGGACATGTAGAGGATGGTGTCCTCGGTGCCGAAGAAAACCGAGATCGTCCGCTCGAGCTCCTTGTGGAGCTCCTGCGTTCCGCAGATGAATCGGACGGAGCCGAGGCCGTTGCCCCAGCGATCGAGCGCCTTTCGGGCGGCGTCGACGATGCGCGGGTGGTTCGCGAAGCCGAGGTAGTTGTTGGAGGTGAGCATCAGGACCTCGCGGCCGTCGACACGGACGCGGGCCCCGGTGGGACCCTCAAGGACGCGCTCCTTCTTGAAGGTGCGAGCCTCCTTCAGGGCCTCGATCTCGGTTCGGCAGTAGTCGATCAGCGCGGTGCTCATGACCAGCCAGAATACCAGCGCCCCGCGGGTGCGGGGCGCTCGGAATAAGGGGACGGGGTTGACCCGGGGCTACTTCCTCCCCTTCTTCGGGGCCGGTTTCTTCGGAGCGGCCTTTGCGGCCTTTTTCGGAGCCGGTTTCTTTGGGGCGGGCTTCTTCAGTGCGGGTTTCGCCGCCTTTTTCGGAGTCGGCTTTTTCGAGACCGGCTTCGCCGGCGCGTGTCGGACCGCGGTTGCGGGCTTTGCAGGCCTGGCCTTCCCCTTGTCCCGGGCTCTCAGGAGCGCGAGCTTCTCCTTGACCTTCTCGTCGACCTCCGACATCGGGACGTATTCCTCGTCGGGATGAAGGTCGGACGCCTCGAAGACGATGATCCGGTAGCCGTCCGGGTCGAGGATTTCGGCCGAGCGGCCGGTGAACTCCTCCAGGGGCCCCCGGGTGACCGTGACCCCCCTCTCCTTGAGGGCCGTCAGGCAGGCCTCGATGTCGGTGGCGGAGAGGGTCAGTGCCACCTGGTTACGGGCCGGAACCTCGCCGGGGCGGAGAGGTGTCAGCTTGACGAGGACGGGGCCCAGGCCGAACTCGACCCAGTCCCTCTCGAACCCCCCGACTTCGGGCAGGCCGAGGGTTTCCGCATAAAAGCGGCGAGACCGCGAAAAATCGCTGGCGGCGACATGCACCCGCCGCAAGGCCACGAACATCTCAACCTCCCGAGTGGTGCACCGACGGCCAGGCTGTGGCCGGATCGCCGCCGGTCTCTCAGACATCCCCAGGGGAGCATTTCCCCTGCAACGACTCTTTACCTGAAAGTGGTTGACTTTTCAACAACTTTCGTATTTATGCCCTGTTTTTGGGGTCGATCCACACGCCTCCGTCGGGTCCCCATTCCTTCTTCCAGACTGGCACGCGGGCCTTGATCTCCTCGATCCCGGCCCGGCAGGCGGCGAAAGCCTCCTCGCGGTGCGGCGCCGAGGCGGCGACCACGACGGCGACCTCGCCGACGGCCAGGCGCCCGATCCGGTGTCTCATGACCAGCCGGGCGGCAGGGAAGCGGGCCGCGAGATCGGACTCGATCCGCTCCATCTCCTTCTCCGCCATCGGTTCGTAGGCCTCGTACTCCATCGCCTCCACGGCCCGCCCGTCCGCGTTGTCCCGGACCACACCGACGAAGAGCGTCAGGCCCCCGTCGCCGTCCCGCCGGGCCTCGGACAGGAAGGCGGCCGGGTCGAGCGGGGAACGCGTGACGCGGGCCACGCTCAGCCCCCCGCCACGGGGGGCAGGAAGGCCACCGTGTCCCCGGGACAGACGGGATCGGTGTCCCCGGCGAACGTCTCGTTCACCGCGACGAGGGTCCGTTTCCCGAGGCGAGCGGCGGTCGGGGAGGCCGCGAGGAACGCCTCGCGCAGGGCGCCGACCGTCGTCTTCCCGGGGAGGCTCTCGGGCACCTCGAGGGCGAACGCGGCGCCGAGCTCGTCCCTGAGGGACGCGAAAAGGAGAACCTCGACCCGCATGGGCCGGGATCTTACCGTCGTCCGGCCGCTAGAATGCCCGGCGCACCAGGAGGAGACATGACCCAGACGCCGGGCCGGCTCAGCGGAAAAAAAGCGCTCGTGACGGGGGCCTCGCGGGGAATTGGCCGGGCGATCGCCCTGCGGCTGGCGGCCGAGGGAGCCGTCCTGGCCTGCGGGGTGAGGAAGCTGGAGGACGGCGAATCGCTCGTGGCCGAGATCGCCGCTGCGGGCGGGACGGGGGTCGCGGTCGTCCTCGACGTGGCCGACGGGGCCTCGGTGGCGACCGGGGTGGAGCGGGCCGCCCGGCCCGAGCGGCGCGTCGACATCGTCGTGAACAACGCCGGGCTGGCCGGGCAGACCCCTCTCGACGGGGACGAAAGGTCCGACCGGGCCTTCGAGCGGATCTTCGACGTCAACGTCACGGGGACGTGGCGAGTGTTGCGCGCCGTCCTCCCATTCCTTGCGGAGGGGGGACGAATCGTCAACCTTTCGTCCGTATCGGGGCGTTTCGGCGTCCCGGGGCAAGCGGGGTATTGCGGTGCCAAGCACGCGGTGATCGGCATGACGCGGGCACTGGCCCTCGAGCTCGCTCCGAGGAAGGTCACCGTCAACGCGGTCTGCCCCGGGTGGGTGGACACCGAGATGGGACGGTACGGGATCCGCGGCTACGGAAAGGCGATGGGGCTTACCGAAGAGGAGGCCCTTGCGGCGGCCGGGAAGATGGCTCCCCTCGGGCAGGTCCTCGTCCCTCAGGAAGTCGCCGGCCTCGTCGCCTGGCTCGTGTCAGAGGACGCCCGGAACGTCACGGGCCAGTCGATCGTCATCGACGGCGGGCAGGTGATGCCCTGAATACGACGAAAGCGGTCTTCCTCGACGCCGGCAACACGCTCCTCTCGCCGGACCCGCCGATCGAACGCGTCTACGGAGGGGCCTTCCGGCGCTGGGGGGTCCCGGCGACGGACGAGGCCGTCCTCGAGGCGCTCCACGCCACCTGGGGCCTCGTCGCCGCCCGTCAGGCGCGGGGCGAGACGCGCTGGGGCCAGGAGGGCGGAGAAAAGGGCTTCTGGCGCAGGTTCGTCCAGGAGGTCCTCACGCGGGTCGGTGGCGGACCGCTCCCCGAAGGGCTCCTCGACGACCTGGTCGAGCACTTCGCCCGGCCCCAGAGCTGGAGCGTCTACCCGGAGGTCTTCGAGGTCCTGGCGACCCTGCGCGAGAAGGGACTGAAGCTCCTCATCGTCAGTAACTGGGACTCGAATCTCCCGGCCCTCCTCGACCGCCTCGACCTGACCCGCCATTTCGACGGCGTCGTCGTCTCGGCGCTCGTCGGCGCCTCCAAGCCCGCCCGCGAGATCTTCGACGCGGCCCTCGCCCTCGCCGGCGTGGCCGCCAACGAGGTGCTCCACGTCGGCGACTCTCCCTCCGAGGACTACGAGGGGGCCCGTGCCGCGGGCCTCCAGGCCCTTTTGCTCGACCGCGCGGGAGTCGCCCGCGGTGGTTTCGACAGCATCCCGTCGCTCCAGGAGATCCTGCCCCGGATCGCCCCCTGAGCCTCCGCCCACGTCTCGCCCGAGGAGTCATCCATGAGTCTCTTCCGAACGAAGTCGATCGACCAGCTCGTCGCCGAGGGAAGTGACGAAGGGACCGGGCTCAAGCGCGAGCTGACGGCCACCGACCTGATGGCCCTGGGAATCGGCGCGATCATCGGTGCCGGGATCTTCGCGACGCTCGGGACGGCCTCCTCGGGCGGCGGCACGCTGCCCCCCGCGGGCCCCGGGATCGTCGTCTCGATCCTTCTGACGGCGCTCGCATGCGGCTTCTGCGGTCTCTGCTATGCGGAGTTCGCGAGCCTCGTCCCGGTGGCCGGGTCGGCGTACACCTACAGCTACGCCACGCTCGGCGAGCTCGTCGCGTGGATCATCGGGTGGGACCTGATCCTCGAGTACGCGGTCGGAAACATCGCCGTGGCGATCTCGTGGGCCGCCTACTTCCGCCAGCTCCTTCTCGGGTTCGGGCTCGAGTTCCCCGCCTTCCTCGCGACCGACTACCGCTCCACCCTCCTCGCGGCCAGGGCGGTGGCGGAAGGAGGCGTCGGGATTCTCTCGCCCGAGCAATCGGTCGCGTACCAGGCCCACCTGCACCACCTGGAGCTCTTCGGGGTCCCGATCGTCTTCAATCTCCTTGCGGCCCTTATCACGGCGGCGATCACGATCCTCCTCGTGAGGGGGATCAAGGAGTCGGCCCGGGTCAACGACTTCATCGTCATCCTGAAAGTTGCGACGCTCCTCTTCTTCGTCGCCGTCGGCGCCTTCTTCGTGAAGCCGGCGAACTGGACGCCGTTTTTCCCGGGAGGCTTCTCGGGCGTCTGGATGGGTGCCTCTCTCATGTTCTTCGCCTATATCGGGTTCGACGCGATCTCGACGGCGGCGGAGGAGTGCAAGGACCCCGCTCGCGACATGCCGCGCGGCATCCTCGGATCGCTGGCGGTCTGCACCGTTCTCTACGTCGCGGCGGCCCTCGTCCTCTGCGGGATGATCCCGTACCACAAGCTCGTGGGCGTGGCCGACCCGCTCGCCGCGGCGCTCGCCTTCGTGAAGCAGGACTGGGCGGCGGGGATCCTCGCGGCCGGCGCGGTCTTCTCGATGACCGCCGTTCTCCTCGTCTTCCAGCTCGGACAGCCGCGCATCCTGATGGCGATGTCGCGCGACGGGCTGATCGGGCCGTGGTTCGGGAAGATCCACCCGAAGTATCGGACGCCGCACGTCGGGACGATCCTGACCGGCATCTTCGTCGCGACCTTCTCGGCGGGCGCCAACATCGACGAGGTCATCCAGCTGACGAACATCGGGACGCTCTTCGCGTTCGCTCTCGTCTGCATCGG
>DIAY01000073.1:12391-13192 GCA_002414905.1 Holophagales bacterium UBA5066
TCCCGCTGCTGGGCATCGCGATGTGCGTCGCGCTGATGGTGAAGCTGCCGGCCCTGACCTGGGAGCGGTTCGTCATCTGGCTCGCGGTGGGGCTCGGGGTCTACTTCCTCTACGGGAGAAAGCGGAGCCGCCTGGCGAGGGCCTGAAACGGCCTCACACGGGCCACCTTGCGACCCGCGCGACGTCGTTTCAGACCGTCAGACGGCGTTCCGTGGCGGCGTCGAAGAGGTGGAGGGACTCGAGCTCGACGACGAGCTCGAGCCTGTCGTCGAACGCGGGGGCCCGGTGCGGGTCGAACTTGGCGACCACCAGGTCGTCGCCGCCGACGCGGGCGTAGACGAGGACCTCGTGGCCGAGCGGCTCGACGACCTCGACGGTCGCCGGGATTCGGGCGTTCTCGCCGCGGACGGGGCGGCTCCCGTCGCTCAGGTTCTCGGCGCGAACCCCCACGACGAGGGCTTTCCCGTCCTGACCGGCGGTCAGGGACCGGCGGGACTGCGCGACCGGGAGGGAGAACGCCGCGCCCTTCAGGGTCGCGCCGCCGTCGGCGAGGGTCGCCTGGAGGAAGTTCATCGGAGGGGTGCCGATGAAGGCGGCGACGAAGAGGTTCGCGGGCTGCGCGTAGACCTCGAGAGGCGTGCCGACCTGCTGGAGCCTGCCGTCCTTCATGATGGCGATGCGGTGCCCCATCGTCATCGCCTCCACCTGGTCGTGGGTGACGTAGACGGTCGTCGTCTTCAGGCGGTTCTGGAGCTTGGAGATCTCGGCGCGCATCTGAACGCGGAGCTTGGCGTCGAGGTT
>DIAY01000073.1:13331-13785 GCA_002414905.1 Holophagales bacterium UBA5066
GAGCTTGGCGTCGAGGTTCGAGAGGGGCTCGTCGAAGAGGAAGACGGCAGGCTTTCGCGTGATGGCCCGCCCCACCGCGACCCGCTGCCGCTGGCCGCCCGAGAGCTGCTTCGGCTTGCGGTCAAGGAGCGGCGTGATGCCGAGCATCCCGGCCGCCTCGTTCACGAGCCGGTCCATCTCGTCCCGGGGAGTCTTGCGGATCTTCAGGCCGAACTCGAGGTTCTCGCGGACCGTCATGTGGGGGTAGAGCGCATAGCTCTGGAAGACCATGGCGATGTCGCGGTCCTTGGGGGCCACCTCATTCACGACGCGGTCCCCGATGGAGATCGTGCCGTCCGAGATCTCCTCGAGCCCCGCGATCATCCGCAGGGCCGTCGACTTGCCGCAGCCCGACGGGCCGACGAGGACCATGAACTCGTGGTCGTGGATGTCGAGGTTCAGCCCCTCGATGACG
>DIAY01000201.1 GCA_002414905.1 Holophagales bacterium UBA5066
CGTCGAGACGCGTGTTGAGGGCTGCCGAGCCCGTGCGCCAGGGCCCGGGCGAGATCGTGATGACCTCGGCGACCGCCGGGTCCCATTCGAGGGTCATCTCGAGCGCCCCCGCGTCGGCGAGCTCGGCCGGACCGCTGAGTGTCAGCACCGTGCTTTCCCCCGCCGCCAGCTCGCCGTTCTCGAGCTCGAGGCCGAGGGTCATCGCCCGGGGACCTTCGGTCTCGACGAAGCTCGCGGAGGCCGACGCCGCGTTCCCGTCCGAGAGAGGCGTCTTCTGCGGCGACGGAACGGGCGCCGGCGGCGGCGGCTTGAACGGGTCGTTCGGGCCGGACCCCTGGAGCGGGAAGATCCCGGGGGCCGGCACGTTCGCCGGGACCGGATTCGTCGGCGGCACCGGCCGCGAAGACGGCGGCTCGAACGGCGGGTCGAACGGCGTCGTAGGGGCCTGCGGCGACTCGAGCCTCACGTTGAGCCCTGAGAAGCTGACGTTGTTCTCCGTACCGACCCAGATCGGAACGAGGTCCTCCTCGTTGATCTGCGGGGCGCGCGTGATGTGGGGCGTGAGCGTCAGGAAGATGTCGTTGCGGTCGTTCTGCGTGTTCGTCTGCCCGAAGAGCGGCCCGATGAGCGGCAGGTCGGAGAGGAACGGGAGGCCCGTCTTCGTTCTGGTCTTCGACGTCTGGATGAGGCCGGCGAGGAAGCTCGTCTCGCCGTCCTTCAGCCGGATGTTCGACGTGATGGTGCGGGTCGCGATGATCGGCTGATCCGGTTGGCCGTTCTGCCCCGGGACCGATCCGTTGAGGTTCGAGACCTCCACCGTCAGCTTCAGGGAAACCTCCTTGTTGTGGTGGACCCGCGTCTCGATGTCGAGCTTGATGCCGACATCCTGGTACTGGAACGACGTCACGGGAACGACGCCGACCTGCCCTATGGCCTGCTGCGTGTTGATCGTGGTGACCGGGATCGGGACGCGGTCGCCGATGACGAGCTGCGCCTTCTCCCCCTCCGCGATCCGGAGCTGAGGCTTTGCGAGGAGCTCAGCGTCAGTGTTCGACTTGAGGAAGTTGATGGCGATCGACGGAACAGTGAAGTTGAAATCGGAGAGGGAGAGCTTGAGCAGTTCGTTCCAGGGGAGCGAGGTGATGGGCTTTCCGTCGCTCCCCGTCGCCGTACCGGTCGTGATGGGAGCGTAGCTCGTGAGCTTGGCCCCGAGGTCGATGAGCTTCTTCGTGCTGAGCTGAAGGAGCTCGACGTCCAGAACGACCTCGGCCTTGGCCTTGTCGTTCACCTCGATGAGCCGCTCGGCCACGGCGACCTTATCAGCCGTGTCGCGGATGATGATCGCGTTGAGCTGGGTGATCGTCCCCATCCGCCGCAGGTCGAGGAGCTGCCGGACCATCGTGGAGACGTCCTTCACGTCGCCGTTCGAAAGGAAGAACGTCCTCACGACCTGGTCCTCGTACTCCTTGCGGTTCTGCTGCGTGTCCTGAGCGACGAGGATCGTCTTCTCGTCGATCACCTTGTAGAAGTGCCCCGCCTGTCGCATCGTCGTCTCGAGGGCCTTCTGGAACGTGAGGCCTCTGAGGTCGATCGTGAACTTGTCGTCCTTCAGCTGCGGGTCGAAGATGACGTTGATCCCGGAGGCGGAGCAGAGCGCCTGGTAGATCTTCTTGATGGGCGTGTCGGGCGGAAACGTGACGTCGATCGGCTTGTCCGACGCGGGGTTCAGCATCGGCGGCGTGGCCCGGCGGCCTCTCGCTTTCGCCTTGGCCTTCTCGGATGGCGAGCCTCCGATCGTCTCGAGCCGGCGCGTCTCGATATCCTCGACGACCCTCTTCAGCTCCTGCTGGGCGACGTCGTTCGTCGGGTCGAGAGCGACGCTCTGCTCCAGCTCCACCTGCGCGAGGTCGAGCTGCCCCGCCGAGCGGTGGAGCCGCCCCCGCCCGAGGTGTGTCTGGGCGGCCTGAAGCCTCGAGCGGAAGAGAGCCGATTCGTATTTCTTGTTCCCCGGCTCCAGGGACGCCGCCTTCTGGTAGGCCATGACGGCCATGTCCCAGTGCTGCAGCTGCTCGTAGTCCTGCGCTTCCCGGAACGCGCGCTCGGAGGCACACCCGGCGGCGCCCACGGCGAGGGCGAGGGCGGCGGCGATAAGGAGGATTCGGAGAGATCCCGGTCTGTGAATGGTCATGGGCATCCCTTCAGCGGAGGGCGTCGGGCGGAAGGACAGGGATCCGCCGGGTGATCTCGGGCGGCAGCCCGACGAAGGCGAAGTCGACCGATTCGCGGCCGACGCGCCTGAGGATGAAGCGGCCGTCGAGGATGTCGCCCTCGCGGGCATTGATGAGGCGGGGCCCGTCCTCGAAGGCGACGATCGGCTTCTCCCTGGGACCGAAGACCCCGAGCGCCTTGTAGGGGATCGCCGGCGGAACGATCGGGGTCGGAGGCGGGGGCGGCGCCGGACGGCACGGGCCGATGAAGCGGGGAGAGCAGGGGCCCGGGATCGGCGTCGGCACCGGGGGAGCCGGCCTCGGAGTCGGGGTCGGCGGGACGTGGAAGGCGAAGACGTTTCTCACCACGCCAGCTCCGATCCCTTCCCGCCCGTCGCCAAAGGCCAGAGGCGGAATGTCCGACGGAGTCGTTGCGGCCGCGCCACCGGTGCGGGATGCGGGGCCCGTCGCAGCGGGCCGCGGTGCGGCGGGTCCGGCCTCCGTACCTCGCGGCCAGAAACGCAGGGCGAGAACGACGACGAGAATGCCGAGGAGAAACAGGAGGCCCCGGCGGGACGAGAGCGCGCTCATCGCGTGGTTCTCCCGCGCGGCGCCGTGGCCGGGCGCGCTCCCGTGGCGCCGCGCCCTTCACGGACGGTCCGGATCGGGCGAAGGGAGCCTGGCCGGAAGTAATTCGTCACGGTGATCGAGACGTTCACGAGGTCCGGGTCGTCCGCCGAGCCGCCCGAGAGGCCGACCTGCTCGACGACGAGGAACCGCTTCGAGCGCTCGAGTCCGGCGAGGAGCCGTTTGAAGTCGGCGTAAGGGCCGGCCACGGCGAAGGTCATCGTGAGGGAGTCCGTGCCCGGCGCGTCGGTCGAAGTGTAGGAGATCGCGTCGGGACGAAGGCCTGCGGCGCGCGTCGTCGCGTAGATCTCCTCGATCAGGGGGGCGATCCGATCCTCGCGTTTCCCGAGCGTCTCGGAAAAGAACGCGTTCAGCGCCTCCTGTGTCTCGAAGAGCTTTCGCTCCGAGGCCTCGGCGTCCTGCGTCCGGCGCCGGGCCTCGTCCCGGCGCGTTCTGAGGGCGGCCTGCTCGGAGACGAGGGCCTGGAGGCGCTCGTCGTAGAACGTCCGGTAGGAGAGGAGGACCGCGGCGTTCGCGGCGAGAACGACGAGGAGGACCACGAAGAGGACCCTTCGATCGCGGAAGGCCGTCGCGGCGCTGCTCACGGCTTCGCCTCCCTGTCGCGGTAGACGATCTCCAGGGCGAAGTCTCGCCCTTCGACACTCCCCTTTTCCCCGCCGGTTTCCGAGACGGGCGTCGGCGCATCGAACCATGGGGACGCGTAGAACGCGCGAATCAGCCTCGGCAGGCCGTCCGGATCGCGGGAAACGAGCGCCAGGGAGACCTGGCGGGAGTCGTCTGTGGAGGCCGCCTGCGAACCCGCCTTCCCCTTCTCTCCCCCCGTGAGGCTCACGGAGACGACGCGCACGTCGTTCGGGAGCGTCTTCTCCAGACGCGTCAGGAAACGGCTCCACGAAAAGGTCCGAAGCCTGGCGAGCTCGTTGGCCTCCTCGGCCCCCGCCCGCATCCCGGAAAGGTCGAACCGGGCGAGCTTCTGCTCGGCCGCGTGCCCGGAAGCCTCGAAGCGGGTGATCTCGGTGCGAAGCGTCGCGATCTCGGCCCGCGACTGCCGCGAGCCTTCGAGGTAGGAGTGGACGGTCCGGACGCTGACGACTGTCAGGACGATCGCGGCAGAGAGGAGGACGGCGGCGGCGACGTTCGCAGGCCGGGAGTCGACGAATGGCCTGCGGGCGAGGTTCGGTCGGGTCGCGGCCATGACGTCAGCCCGCTCCCTGCAGGAGGCCGACGCCGACGAGCGGGGCCGTGTCCTCGCCCCAGGGCGGGAACCCGAGGGAACGAAGGGTCGGGAGGAGGGAGACCGGCGCCCGGCCCCCGTTCTCCAGGAGGAACTCCCGGAACCGCACGGAGACCGGGGCCGACTCCGGGATGACGACGACCTCGCCGGTCACGTCGGGACCGGGCCCGTCCGCCGCGGCCGTCGCGACGAAGGCGGCTGCAAGCCGGATCTCCTGCAGGGCCTGCTCGGGGTCCGCGGCGGTCTCCCGGGTCCGCAGGAACCGAACGGCCCCCTTCTCGAGAAAGACGGTCGACACGGTCGGCCCGTCCGTGAAGACGACAAGACCGGTCCCCGAGAGCGCGAGGGAGGCGATCGCGGAGAGGGCGAGGGCGGCCGGCTCCAGAGCGCCGATCCGGATCCCGTGGGCGAGGAACGCCGCCTCGAGCGAGGCGATCGTCTCCTCGGGCGAGGCGAGAACGAGGAGACGGGTCCCGCCGTCGGGGGCGGCGCCCGTCTCGCACCAGGTAATCCGAAGCTCGGGCGCCGGCTCTCCGTAGAGGCGGCTCACCTTCCACCGGAGAATCTCGGCGAGCTCGCGGGGGCGCTTCCCGGCCCCGGGCTCGAGGTCGACCGTCGCCGCCTTCACGAATCCGTCGGGGATTGCGAGCGAGGCTGCCGTGATACGGCCTTTCGCCGGGAGGAGGGAGGAGAGCGCCTGCCCGAGTCCGGGGCCGGCCACGGGGAGCCTTGCCGGACCGGGGCGGAACGTCCCTGGCGGGAGGTCCCGGGCGGAGACGCTCGCGCCTCCGGCGACACGCACGCCCCGGGCTTCGCGTGGAAGCGCGACGTGCACGAGACGGTCCTCCGTCAGGACGAAGGCGTGCGGCGGCCGGCGAAAGCCCCAGCGCCTCCCGAGAATGTTGTGGGCGCGGAGGGCGAGGTCGTCAGTCGACAAAGGTCACCTTGTTGATCTCTTTCAGGGTCGTCTCCCCGCGGAAGACCTTTCGAAGCGCCGACTCGCGGAGGAAGGCCATCCCTTCCTCCTTGGCGGCTTTCTTGATCTCTGCCGCGGGCCGGCGGTCGAGGATGAGGCCGCGAATCCGGTCGGAGAGGTCGAGGAGCTCGGTGATCGCCATCCGGCCGTAGAAGCCGGTCCCGTTACATTCGATGCAGCCGCCGCCCTCGTAGAACGTCACCCCGGCGACGTCCGCGGCCGTCAGGCCGGATTCGTCGAGGAGCTGTTTCGTGGGCTCCATGGACTTCTTGCAGTGCGGGCAGATCTTCCGCACGAGCCGCTGCGCGAGGATGCAGTTCAGGGCGGAGACGAAATTGTAGAGCTCGACCTTCATGTTGAGGAAGCGGCCGAGAACGTCGACGACGTTGTTCGCGTGGACCGTCGTGAAGACGAGGTGCCCGGTGAGCGCCGCCTGGACGGCGATCTGCGCCGTCTCCTCGTCGCGGATCTCGCCGACCA
>DIAY01000152.1:0-195 GCA_002414905.1 Holophagales bacterium UBA5066
AGATGTGTATTCCGGCACGACCCTCAGAGGCGTGCCCAGTGGAGAGTGTGCAATGAAACGCAACCCGATCCTGGCGACGACGGCCCTCGTCCTGCTCGCAGCGGCTGCTCCCGCGCTGGCGACGAACGGCTACTTCTCCCTCGGCTACGGCACCCAGTACAAGGGAATGGCCGGCGCCGGCCAGGCCCTCCACCT
>DIAY01000152.1:544-4826 GCA_002414905.1 Holophagales bacterium UBA5066
AAAGGTCCACCTCGGGGTCGCCATCTACGGCAATGGCGGCATGAACACCAATTACCCGAACCCCGTGTTCGGCCAGTCCCCGACCGGAGTCAACCTCATGCAGGCGTTCGTCGCTCCGTCGGTGGCGTACGAGCTGGCGGAGCACCAGGCGATCGGCGTCTCGGTCATCGGGGCCTGGCAGAGCTTCGAGGCGAAGGGGCTCGGCGCCTTCTCGATGTTCTCCTCGGATCCCACGAAGCTGACGAACAACGGGGCCGACACCGCGCTCGGCTACGGCGGCCGGATCGGCTACCACGGCAAGCTCGCCCCCTGGCTCGGCGTGGGCGCTTCGTACCAGACGAAGATCGTCATGGGCGAGTTCGACGACTACGCCGGGCTCTTCGCCGAGCAGGGCGCGTTCGACATCCCGGCGAACTGGACGATCGGGATCTCGATCATGCCGAACGAGGCCTGGGCCTTCGCCGCCGACGTCCAGCAGATCTACTACAGCGACGTCCGGTCGATCGGGAACCCGATGCTCCCGAACCTGATGCAGGCCCCCCTCGGCGCTGACGGCGGCGCGGGCTTCGGCTGGGAGGACCTGACGGTCGTGAAGGTCGGCGTCCAGTACCAGGCGAGCCCTTCGTGGACCCTGCGTGCCGGCTACGCCCACTGTAACCAGCCGATCCCTCAGTCCGAGGTCCTCTTCAACATCCTCGCCCCCGGCGTCATCGAGAATCACGCCACGGTCGGCGTCTCGAAGCTCCTCTCGCCGACGAGCGCCGTTCACTTCGCTCTGATGCGCGCGTTCTCCTCGACGGTCTCCGGCCCGAACCCGCTCGAAGCCCCCGGCCAGCAGCGGATCGAGCTGAAGATGGACCAGTGGGAGGCCGAGCTCGGCGTCTCGTTCGGGTTCTGAGCCCGCATTTCAGGCTTCTTTCGTTCGGGAGGGCGGTCCGCCGGGACCGCCCTCTCCCGTTTCGAGGCGCGAGAATGGGCGGGGGCGAGATGCCCGTCGACGGACATGCCTGGGTGAGAGTGGGAGCCAGGGAGCTCAGCCTCCTGGGCCCGGCGGAGGCGGAAGGAGAAGGGTACGTCGCCATGACGGCGCTGCCCGTTTCGGCGCCTCGCTAGAATCCCCGGTATCCCGGATTGCCAGTCGCCCCCAAGGAGGAACCCATGAGCGGCGTTTACAAGAAAGTGGAGATCGTCGGGCTCTCGGAAATCAGCTTTGCCGAGGCCGTCAGGACCGCGGTCGAGGAAGCAGGAAAGACCGTCCGCCACATGTCGTGGTTCGAGGTCGTGGAGCAGCGCGGCCGCATCCACGACGGCAAGGTCGCCGAGTTCCAGGTCACCATCCGGATCGGCTTCAAGCTCGAGCGCTGATGCCCCGGGGCGGGTCGTGAGACCCGCCCCGTCCCCTGCCCGGATCTGCCTCCCCTGCCTGCCGGCCGCCAGGCGACTTTGCGCCGAGCGTCAGGATCCGTAGAACGTCTTCCCTGCCCGCGCCATCTCGACGAGCCTCGGCGCCGGGAGGAAGCGTTTGCCGTGCCGCTCGGCGAGCTCCTCCATCCGCTCCACGATTTCGGCTGCGCCGACCGCGTCGACGTGCCGGAACGGACCGCCGCGGAAGGGCGGAAAGCCGAGGCCGAGAATCGCCCCGGCATCGCCGTCGCGGGGTGAGTCGATGATTCCTTCCGAGAGACACCAGACCGCCTCGTTGACCATCAGGAGCGCGAGGCGGTCGACGAGGTCTACCGCCGGCATCGACTTCCGGCCGGCTCCGCCGAAGAAGGCGTAGACCTCCGGGTTGACCTCCTTCGTCCCGCCTGACGGCTTGTCCTTCGGATAGAGATAGAACCCTTTCCCATTTTTCCGGCCGCGGTAGCCGGCATCAAACAGCTTCGCGAACGTGCCGGACGGTGCCGCGCCGCGTGCGGCGAACGCCTTGCCGAGGTCCTTCGAGACGTGGGCGGCGACGTCGATCCCGACCTCGTCGAGGAGCGCGACGGGACCGACCGGGAAGCCGAAGTCGAGGAGCGCCGCGTCGAGCGCGGGGATGGCTGCTCCCTCGTCGAGGAGGACGACCGCCTCATTGATGAACGGACCGAGGATCCGGGTCGTGTAGAAGCCGGGACCGTCCTTGACGACGATGACGGTCTTGCCCTGCGCCACGCCGAAGGCACGGGCCGTCGCGACGGCCCACGGGGCCGTCTTCTCCGCGACGACGACCTCGAGGAGCGGCATTTTCGGGACCGGCGAGAAGTAGTGCATTCCGACGACCCGCTCCGGGTGCTTCGCCTTCGCGGCGATCTGTGCGATCGGCAGGGCCGAGGTATTGCTCGCGAAGACGGCGCCGGGAGCGAGGACCGTCTCGACCTCGGCGAGGACCTTCCGCTTCAGGGCGAGGTCCTCGAAGACCGCCTCGATGACGAGGTCGCATCCGGCGAGGTCCTCGGGGCGAGTCGTCGGCCGGAGGCCGTACCACTGCCGATCCCGCTCGAGCCGCGTGAGGCCGCCGGACCTCACGCGCCGGTCGAGCCCCCTGCGGAGGCCCTTCGCGGCGCGGGAGAGGCCCTCCTCCGAGACGTCCTTCAGGACGACGGAGCCGAGGGAGAGCGAGACCGCTGCGATTCCCTCGCCCATGAGCCCCGCTCCGAGGACGCCGAGGCGCCTGACGGTCCCCGGCTCGTCTCCCTTCGGGGTCTTCTTCAGCGCGGTCATGGCTTCGAAAAGGCGGATGAGGTTCTTCGACCCCTCGCTTCCGACGAGCTTTCCGAAGCGGACGGCCTCCTCTTCCTGCCCGGCTTCCATGCCGTCGGCGAGACCTTTCTCGACACACGCGAGGATCTCGAGCGGCGCGGGATAGAGGCCGCGCGTCTTCTTCATCACTTCGTCGCGCGCCTTGCCGAGCGCATAGGCCCGGACGGGCGGAAGCGAGAGCGGCCTCTCGCTGAGAGGCTGCTTGTCGCGGCTGGCCTTCAGGGTTCCCTTCGCCAGGCCGAGGGCCGCCTTCGCGGCGGTCTCCACGAGCCCGCCGGACGACGTGAGGGCGTCGACGAGGCCGTGCCGGAACGCCTGCGCGGCGCGGACCCGTTTGCCGGTGAGGAGCATCGGCAGGGCTCGCTGGAGGCCGATGAGGCGCACGAGCCGCTGGGTTCCACCGGCGGCCGGGAGGACGCCGAGCATCACCTCGGGGAGAGCGAGGATGGTCTTCGGGTGATCCGTCGCGATCCGGTAGTGGCAGGCGAGGGCCACCTCGAGGCCGCCGCCGAGCGCGGCACCGTGGATCGCCGCGACGAACGGTTTCCGGCTTCCCTCCACGCGGTCGAGCCACTCGTGCGCTCCGCGCGAGATCGCCTCGGCCTGGGCCGCCGTCATCCCGACGACCTGATCGAGGTCGGCTCCGGCGATGAAGGAATCGGCCTTGGCGCTCGCAAGGACACAGGCGACGATCGCGTCGTCTTCCTGGATCTCCTCCATGAGCGGGCCGGCCTCTTCGAGCATTTCGCCCGAGAGGACGTTGACGGGACGCTTCGGGGTGTCGAACAGGAGAACGGCGACTCCGTCGCCGCGCTTCGTCAGCGTGAGGCTTCTCATCGCGCCAGCACCATCGCGTGCCCGAGGGCGCCGGCCGCGCACGTCGTCACGACGCCGAGCCCGGCTCCCTCGCGCTCCATCCTCTCGACGCACGTCATCACGAGGCGCGCGCCCGTGGCTCCGAACGGGTGCCCGAGGGCGAGCGAGCCGCCCCAGGCGTTCACCTTCTTCGGGTCGATCCTGCCCAGCGCCGCCTTCCGGCCGAGGCGGTCCTTGCAGTACGCCTTGTCGGCGAGGAGCTTCAGGAAGGCGAGGGCGGGGGCGGCGAAGGCCTCGTGGACCTCCCACACGCCCACTTCCCGGAGTGACACCTCGGCCGCGTCGAGCGCCTCGGGCACGGAGAGGACCGGTCCGAGGAGGAGCTCCTCGAGCGGGTCCATCGCCACGAGCGACATCGAGACGACGCGGGCGAGCGGCGTCACGCCCAGCTCCTCGGCTTTCTCGGCGCTCATGAGAAGGCACGCGGCCGCGCCGTCGGTGAGGAACGAGCTGTTTCCCGCCGTCACGGTGCCGAACGCCCGGTCGAACGCGGGCGGGAGCGAGGCGAGCTTCTCGAGCTTCGAATCGCCCCGTATCCCGTTGTCGGTCTCGATCGGCGCGAACGACGGCGGGACGCGCGCCGGGACGACCTGCCCACGGTAGAGCCCCGCCTCGGTCGCGGTCGCGGCCTTCTGGTGCGACTTCAGCGCCCAGCGGTCCTGCT
>DIAY01000152.1:5178-5444 GCA_002414905.1 Holophagales bacterium UBA5066
GGGGTCGAGGCGGTACCGCTGGAGCAGACCCGACAGCGCCATCGCGCCGAGCTCGTACGCCATCAGGTCGGTGTATCCGGTTCCCGAGCGGAGGAAAGGCGTGCGGCACCCGCCGACCACGACGACCGTCCGCCCGTTCAGCTTCCTGGCAGTCATGAGTCCTCCCTGTTCGGGGAGGATGCTACTCCCGGGCGCTGCGCTGCGGCAGGGAGGACGGGGAGGCCTTTCCGCCTTGCCCCGCCCGCCACCAGACCAAGGCCGTCCTG
>DIAY01000177.1 GCA_002414905.1 Holophagales bacterium UBA5066
CTGGAGGTCTTTCCCGGCGGAGGCTGAGGCCGGGTCGTTCTCGAGGAGGATGTCGGGATCGGCACCGTGGTTCTCGACGAGCCACTTCCCCTCGCGTCCGAAGAACGCGTTGTTCGACTGGTTCACCGACCCGCCGTCGACGGTCGGCTGGGCGTTGACGATGCCGACGAGGCCGCCCCAGGACGGAACGCCGATGACCGGCCCGAGCTTCGCCGCCTTCCAGTGCTCGATGAACGCCTCGCCGTCCGAGCCGTTGTACTCGTTCGTCAGGACCGCGAGGTGGGCGGCGGATGCGCCGGGCGGGTAGGAGAACGGTGTCATGTTCTTCAGGACGTTGAAGGCCGTCACCTTCCGCTCGAGCTTGTCGATGACGAAGTATTCGGTCCAGCCTCCGCCGTTGCCACGGACGTCGACGACGATCCCCTTGCGATCGTGGAAGGCGCGGAAGAAGCGGTCGAACTGCCCAATATTCTGGGCTCCCATCGCCGTCAGGTGGAGATAGCCCAGCTCGCCGTTTGTCGCCTTCTCGACGTACGCGAGGTTCCTTGCGACCCAGCGGTCGTAACGCAGGGTGTATTCCGAGCGGACCGGCTCGACCTCGACGACGCGGCTCCCCTTTCCGTCGGCCGACGGCCCGACGGTGAGCCGTACCTTCTGTCCCTTCGCCACCTGCAGGTACCGGAACGGGTTGTCGGGCGCCTTCACGTCGTGGCCGTCGACGGCGAGGAGGAGCTCGCCGTCCTTCACGTCCACGTCGGGGCGGGCCAGAGGAGCGACGAGGTCGCCCGTCAGGCCCGAGGGGCGGAAGACGGAGCGGAAGACGATCCGGACGTTCGCGTCGGTTCCGAGATCGGCGCCGAGGAAGCCCGTGAAGACGAGCGGCTCGGGCGCCTTCTTCGGTCCGGTGTCGCCGCCGCCGACGTAGGTGTGCGAGACGCAGAGCTCGCCCACCATCTGCGAGAGGAGCCAGTTCAGCTCGCTGCGTGAATTGAGCTGGGGGACCATCGCGCGGTACGCCACCCCCATCGCCTTCCAGTCGCGGCCGTGCATGTTCGGGTCGTAGAAGAAGTCGCGGTACCAGCGCCAGGCGTCGTCGAAGACCTGCAGCCACTCGTCGCGGGGGTTCACGCGGACGACGACACGGTCGAGGACGAGCGCCGTCCCGAGCGACTTGCTCGAGAAGAGCTTGTCGACGGCGGTCGCGTGGAACGCGGAGCCCTTCTTCACGACGGCCTGCTCGCCGTTCGGCGAGAGCCGCCAGTCGGAGATCGTTCCTTCGAGCGAGACCTCCTTCTGCGAGGCGACGTCGAAGATCCGGAGGCCAAGGAGGTCCTTGCCGAAAGCGGGCGAGAAGAGCTGCTCGATCTCGTCCTCGCCATAGTCTTCGGTGGCGCCCCAGGTCACGTAGCCTTTTCCGGCCTTCAGGTGGAAGTAGGTCCCGGGCTTGACGGGAAGCGGGAAGAGCCGCGAGGAGAGACCCTCGACGTCGACGACGACCTTCGGGAGAGCGCCCGCGGGCTTTACCGCAGCCTTCGCGTCCTTGCCGGCCACCTTCGCGTCCTTCACCCCGACCTTCGTCCCTTCGGGCGCGGGCTCGGCGCTCGTCAGCTCGTCCTTCGGACCCTTCTCGAACGGCGGCCTCTGCCCGGAGCGCAGCTGGACCGCCATGGGCACCACCGGCTTGACGATGACGGCGTCGTCCTCGAAGGCGTCGATACGCGTCGTGAAGCTCCGGTACGAGAGGAAGTAGAGGAGGTCTCCCTTCGGGTCGAACGAGGGGTTGACGGAGTGGTAGAAGCCGTCGGTGACAGGAACGGTCTTCCCGGTCGCGAGCTCGTGCAGCCAGATGCGGCCGTTGCGGTTCGGCTCGATCTGCGTGAAGGCGATCCACGCCCCGTCGGGAGACCAGGTGTAGTCGGAGATCTCCCACGAGAACTCGTCGTTGGCGAGCTGGTGCGACTCGGCGATCTTCGTCCGCTTCTTCGTCGCCACGTCGACGACGAAGATCCGGAGGTCCTTGTCGCCGAAGAGGAGCTTCGTGCCGTCGGGCGACCATTCGGCGTGGTAGGAGGTCCGGTCGAGGTCGGTCGTCATCGCCTCCCACGGCCTCTCCGCGCCGGGGACGGTGGCGTCGGCGACGTAGAGCTGGACCTCGCCGGTCCGGTCGGAGAAGAAGGCGACTCGCTTCCCATCCGGCGAGAAGCGCGGGAAGCGCTCGCGGCTCTTCGGAGCGCGGGTCAGGTTCCGGGTCGGCCCGTTCTCGTCGGTTGAGACGAGGAAGACGTCGCCGCGGGCCTCGAAGGCGGTCCATTTTCCGTCGCTGGAGACGGCCATCGACTGGATCGTCTCCTTCGCAGTGACCGCCCGTTCCGCAAGCGCCCACTGGTCGCTCGGAACGTCGACCTCGACCTTCTCGACCTTCGACGTCGCAACGTTCATCCGGTAGAGGATGCCGGCCCGGGTGAAGACGACCGTCTTCCCGTCGGTGGCGGGCATCTGGACGTCGAAGTCCTCGTATGACGTGACGGGCGAGGCCGCCTTCGTCGCCGGGTCGAGGCGCCAGAGGTTCGCGACTCCCTTCGAGGCACGGTCGGTGACGAAGAGGATCGAGCCGCCGGCCCACATCGGGTAGGAGTTCTTCCCGACGTAGTCGGTGAGCGGCGTGTAGCTCTTCGCGGCGAAGTCGTAGAGCCAGATGTCCTGGTACTGGCCCCCCTTGTAGCGCTTCCAGTAATACTCCTCGTTGCCGCGCCGGTTGTAGGCGAGCTTCGTACCGTCGGGCGAGTACGAGGCGAGGACGCCCCGCTCGGGCGGCAGCGGCTCGGGGAGCTCTCCCTCGGGCGAGACCGAGTAGAGCCTCGGGACCGGGCGGAACGTCGACTCGAAGCCGGAGCGGAAGACGACCCTCTTTCCGTCGGGCGTGAAGGTGACGGGCGAGGCGTTCCCCGTATAGGTCAGCCGCTTCGGCACGCCGCCGGCCATCGGCATCAGGTAGACCTCGGTCGGGCCGTCGTAGGCGGCGCTGAATGCCACCCACTTGCCGTCGGGCGAAATCTTCGGAGCCTCCTCGTTGCCAGGGTGCGTCGTCATCCGGACGGCGACGCCACCGGCGAGCGGGACGCGGAAGAGATCCCCTTCCCAGGAGAGGACGACGGTTTCGCCACGGACGTCCGGGGTCCGCACGAACCGTGCGGGAACGGCCTCGGCAGGGAGAGCGAGAAGGGCAAAGAGGCAGGAGGGGAGGGCGAGGGAGGCGAAGCGGCGGACGTTCAGCGTAGAGGCCACGTCCTGACGATACGGCCGTTCACCCGGAAGGTTTGAAGCTGAGAATGCGCGTCAACGGGACGATACCGGATCGTCACGGCGATGATCTGCCGGGCGAAAACCGGCGTCCGCTCTCCGACCCGCCGAACTGACGACCTTCGTGAGAGATGTGAATAATGTCCGCCGTGACCGATCGCACGAGAGCAACGCTCTTTTTCGTCCTTGCGGCCGCCTGTCTCCTGCCCTGGGTCTCTCCCGCGGCCGCGCTGGCCGCCGGGGTCCTCTTCAGCCTGGTTCTCGGGAATCCGGCGCCGGTCCGGACGGCCCTCTGGAGCCGCACGCTTCTTCAAGCGTCCGTGGTCGGCCTCGGTTTCGGCCTCAGCCTCGGGACGGTCTTCACCGTTGGAGCCCGGTCGGCGGTCTACACGGTGGTGGGGATCGCGCTCACGCTCGCTGCGGGCGCTCTCCTGGGCCGTCTCGCCGGGACGACGGGACCCCTGTCGACGCTGATCTCGTTCGGCACTGCGATCTGCGGGGGGAGCGCGATCGCGGCAATGGCGCCCGTCGTGAAGGCGAAGAGCGAAGACATCGCGGTTTCGCTGGCGACCGTCTTCACCCTGAACGCGGCGGCGCTCCTCCTCTTCCCGGCCGTTGGCCATCTCCTCCACCTCGGGCAGGGCGCGTTCGGCCTCTGGGCGGGCCTCGCAATCCAC
>DIAY01000274.1 GCA_002414905.1 Holophagales bacterium UBA5066
AAGCTCTACCTCGGCGACCACTTCGAGGTGGATGTCGTCGGCGCCCGTCGCGCCGGCTGGCTCCCGGTCCTCTACAACCCCGGCCGTCTGCCCCTTCCAGGGCCCGCCCTCCACGTCGCGCGGCTCACGGACGCCATCCCGCTCCTCGAGTAGCGCAACGGTCGCCGGCCCGAGCCTCAGCTGCCCGAGCGCGCCAGAGAGACGACCCTCTCGACGACGGACGCGAGGAGGCGGGGCACGCCGGGAGATCCTGGCGCCGACATCGCCTCGGCGACCTCGAGCGCCATTCGCGGCTTGCCGTGGGCCTTCAGAGCGCGGTCGATGATGGCGCCGGGCGGAATCCGCCGCCGCCCGAAGAGCGACGGCAGGACCCCGGCCCGCGCCGCCGCGGCCCGGTAGACGTGGGCGTAGCCGGAGGCCCAGAGGTGGTGCTCCACGTCGCGCTCGCGAAAGCCGGTGACCCGCTCGCGGTCGGGCTCTCCGGTGAGGAACGACCGGGCGGCGCGGACGTAGTGTCGCCCGGCGTCGTCTCCGTCCGCGAGGAGGTGCCACTGGATGCCGAGCCCTCGAGCCATCTTCACGAGAGGTGCGATGCCGCACTGCGCGAACTCGACGCACCGGATTCCCTCGGCAGGGAAGTCGAACCCGGCGAGCCGTGCCACCTCGGGCAGGAGCCACGATTCCGTCTCCCCTTCAACGAGGAGCCAGCAGCGCGCGAAGACGGAGGAGGCCCGGTTGACGCGGATGTGATAGCCCACGCGCCGCATTTCGTCGACGGTGAGTGCGCCGGCGGGGAGACCGTACACGGCGACTCCCGCGGCGCTGCGCACGAGCCGGCGGATCGCGTGGAGCGGTACCGAGGCGAGGAGGTCCCCGGAGTTCGTCGTCAGGACCTTCTGACCCGGGACGCGGTCGATGAGCCGGAAGATTCGTGCGGCCAGGATGGGGTGGAGATGCGCCTCGGCCTCCTCGATCAGGACGAGTGGCTCGGCGCCGCGATCGACCGGCGATCCGTTCTCGGCGTCGAGGACCGCGCCGAGGAGCATGAGCAGCGCCAGGCTTTGCATCCCCGTCCCCTCCCGCGCCTCCGCCCGCAGAGGGTCGGTCGCGGCGAGACCGACGGGCGTCTCTGCCCGCTGCTCCGAGGCCCGGCCCGGCAGTTTCGCCGGGAGCATCAGCCTTTCGCTCCACCGTCCTGCGAGCGCGCGAGCCGCCTCGAGCGGCTCGCGCAGCTCGTCGGGGTGCGGCCGCCACGAGCCCGAGAACTTTCGGTACGCGGTCTCGACGGTCCGTCGCAGCTGGCGGGTGACCTCTCCTTCCATCGGCGCACCGGCGTCGCGCGGCTGATTCATAACCGGTGCGGGGCCGGGCCCTGCCTCGCTCGTCGTATCAGCGGGGGCGGGCCTCGCAGGCCGGCCGAAGCGGACGCGCAGGACCGGGTGCCTGTGCCGGAACGCCTCGAAGATCCCGGGGTCGTCCGGATGAAGCTCGCGGCCCTCGCGATCCAGAAGGCGGCCGACCGCGGGGGCCGGTGAGCCGTCGGGTGTCCGCGAGGCGGAGATCTCGGCTGTCGTCTCCCGTCCTGGGCTCTCGACGAAGGTGAAGCGCAGGGAGATTCTCTCGACGGGCGTGGCGCCCGGACCGGTCGGGACGTGGAAGTCGAGCGGTCCGAAGAACGGGACGGTCGCGCGGTGGGCGAGCGCGATTTCGAGCGCATCGAGGATGCTCGTCTTCCCGCAGGAGTTCTCGCCGATGAGGGCCGTCGTATCGTCCAGGTCCAACGCCATGCGCCGGATCCCCCGGAAGCCCTCGATCTCGATGCGGCGCAGTGGCACGGTCTCGAACGTTCCTCCGGGGAAGTGTAGGTTGTCGGGCGCGTTCCGGGCCAGGCCGGTCAGGCCGGAACGTGCGGAGACGCCCGGTCCGACACCGTGTCGGGGGTTTCGCCCGTCAGGCCTGACGGCCTGGGGCCGGGCGCGGCTGCCGAAGCGAGCCGCTTGCCCAGAAACAGGCGCCGGGGGTCGGTGTAGCCGGCTGCGCGGTAGAGCTCCCGCGCGGGACCGTTCTTCTCAGAGACCTCGATCCGTACGGCGCGGGCACCCTCCCGGCCCGCCTCGCTCTCGACGAACGCGAGCGTTGCGGCCGCCACGCCCCGCCCGCGATATGGCGGCAGGACGAAGAGCTCGTCCAGCAGCAGGAAGCGCCCGCCCTGCTCGGTGCTGAAGCCCCAGGTCCCCATCGCATAGCCGGTGACGGTCTCTTCGATGGATGCGAGCCAGACCCGGCCAAGGCCTGGATCGGCAAAGAGATTCTCGAGGGCCGCGCGAATCGCGTCTGCGTCGAACCGGATCCTCTCGTGGACCCAGAGCGCCTCCATCATCGGGAGGAGAGTCGCCATATCCGAGACCGATGCGGCGCGGAAGGAGACGGGCACGGGGCGGGCAGCTTTCTATCTCGAGAGGAGCGCCTTGTCGTACCTCGCGCGGATCGTCGCGGGACCAATCTGAACGACGATCGACCGGAGCGATTCCGAAGTCTCGGCTGCGGCGACTCCCCGGATGAACAGCCGGATCCGCATGGCGCCGGTCGGGTCATCGGTCAGGCGAATCTCGGCGTCGGCGCCGGAGAGAGCCGGCAGCGACTGGCCCGAGCCGTCGGCGGCACGGAGGATCTGCGCACCCCGAAAACCGGACAGGTTCACGGGCATCCGGAAAATCAGAAGGATGTTCAGACCCTGCGTGTCGGAGGTCGGGAAGAAGCCGAGAACGTTCGAGTCGACGAGGCGCCGCTCTTCGACGCCGAGCTTCGCGGAGCGGCTGGCCGCGCTTCTCGGCTCGGGGATGGCGGTGGGAAGGGTGGCCTGGGCTCCGGACCCGGACGGGAGCGAACCGGAAGCGACGGGGGGGACGCGACGAACGGGGTCCAGAGTGGCCGGAACGTTCGAAGGAAGGTTGGGCTTGACGTAGAACTCCCACCCGGCCCACGCCCCTCCTCCGAGAATCGCCAGAACGAAAAGCGTGATGAGCACGGTGTTGCGCTTCCGCCGGGCCGCGTCGCGCTGCTTCGTTCGGATCGACTCCGTGTCGCGCTTCACGGACCTCGAGCGGTTCTCGGTGCCGAATACCGGGTGCACGGGGGAACGGGAGATCCCCTGCCGGCTCTCGTTCATGACCTGGATCTGCTCGTCGTACCCGGCCTGCTCGAGCCAGTCGGGAACCTGGGAGGCGGAAGCGGCGCGGCGGACCGGCGCCGGTGCCGGGGCCGAGGCGGACGAGCCGCTCATCATTCCGTCGGCGCCGACGCGCGATGCGGACGACGGAGCTTTCGTCTCGGCCTCCGTGAACGGATACGCTGCATCGTCGAAGAGCCCGGTCGCAGCCGTGGCTCCGCCAGGCTGGTTTCCCGAGGGTGCGGGCGTCCCGCCGAGGCCCGCGGGCGACCCGGCAGAGCCCGAGGTCGACTTCTTCGTCTCGGTGGAGGGGAGCGTGGAGACGACCTCGGGGTCCGGCACCAGGCCCGCTCTCTCGGTCTCGGCCTGCGCCGCGACGAGGGCGTCGATGATCTCCTCGTAGCCCTGCGGCCGGTCGTCGGACTTCTTGGCGAGCATCTTCGAGATGAGCGCCTGGAGCGGTGCGGGGATGGGAGGACTTCCCTCGGGAACGGAGAAGTCGAGCGGGACTCTATTCTCCTGCGCCATGACCCACTCGAGGTAGTTCCGCGAGTTCTGGACGTTGATCGGCCGCCGCTTCGTCAGGAGGCGGAAGTAGATGACGCCGAGCGAGTAGATGTCGCTCCGGAAGTCGATGTGCCCGAAGGTGAGCAGCTCGTGAGAGGCATAGGCGAGCTTGCCGAGGAACTCGCCCGTCTGCGTCAGCTCGCCGCCGCTCCCTTCCTGCAGGATCTTCGCCACCCCGAAGTCGAGGATCTTCACCAGTCGGCGGTCGTCCTGGATCGTGACGAAGATGTTGTTCGGCGAGAGGTCGCGGTGCAGGATGTTCCGCTCCTTCAGGTAGGCGAGACCCATCGCGGCCTGCACCATCATCGGGAGGAGCTCGTAGAACGGGTGCCCTTCGAAGGCGCCGAAGTCGACGCCCTTGAGGTACTCCATGACGATCGTCGGGAGCCCCTCGCGCGAGCGGGTGATCTCGTAGCAGCGGACGATGTTACGGTGGTTGAGCGAGGCCAGGATCTGGTTCTCCTTCATGAACCGGGCCTGGAGCTCTGGGTCGGCGAGGCTTCTCGACATCACCTTGGCCGCGACCGGCAGGTGCGTCCGGCGGTCCTCCGCGAGGAAGACGATGCCCATCCCTCCCTCGCCGAGAACGCGGGAAATCACGAAGTGATCGAATTCGGGAGGCCGAAGGAGAACGCTCAAGTCGTAACCGTTTCGCGCATTGTACGGCCCCCCCGGCCTCGCGGAGCGCGTCGAGGACCCGCGTCTGGGTTCCCCGTGGTCCTCATCCGAATCAGCCTCCCGTCCGCTGGTACGCTCAGACGGCGCTCCCTCTCGAGGCCTTCCACGCGGCGTAGAGCTGCGGGGCTGCGTCGACGAAGCCCGCATGTCGCGGCGTCCAGTCCAGGCGGCGGACGGCCTTCCACGAGTCAACGTGCTGGTCGAGCGCGAGGCAGGTGGCGAAAGGGCCCATCGAAGCGACGGCCTGCTCGACCGGGATGCGCTCGACGCGCCCCTCGGCGCCTGCCGCGGAGCTGGCCGCCGCGGCGCACTCGTTGACGGTGGCGCGGCTCCTGTCGGTCGCGTTGAGCACCTCTCCGCCGAGGCCGGATTCCGCGGTCCGCACGTAGAGGTCGGCCAGGTCGTCGCGGTGGACCATGGCCCAGCGGTTCGTCCCGTCGCCCACGACCCGGGCGGCACCGCCTTTTTCGGCGCTCTCGAACCAGGACGCCGTCAGGCTCCCCGATCCTCCATAGACGCATCCCGGGCGGATCACGACGGTCCGAAAGCCGCCGCCGTTCCAGGAGAGGACGGCCGCATCGACCGCTGGCCGAGGCGCCACGAACGTTGGAGGATCGAGCGGAGCCGACTCGTCGATCGCACCGTCGCCGGTGTCTCCGTAGACCCAGACGCCGCTGGTGGAGAGGAGCACGCGGCCGGACCGGTCGCGTCCGGCGTCGCGGAGCGCGCCGAGGGCGCCGCGGTGGAGGTCCCAGGACCGGTCGGAGTACTCGACCGCGCAGTGGACGAGAACCGAGCAGCGTTCGGCGGCGAGGCGCCAGCCGTCGGGCTCCTCCATCGTCCCCTGAACCGGGACGACTTCGGCGATCTCGAGGGGGCGGTCCGTGCCGGGGGTCCGAAAGAGCCCGTACGTCTCGTGTCCCGCGCGCGCGAAGGCGGCGGCGACCGCCGAACCGATGAAACCCGTGGCTCCGGTGACGAAGACTTTCATGGAGACCTCCTCCGGCAACGCCTTGGATAATAGGCCGCGCCCCGCGTCAGCGGGTGGAGGCGGCGGGGCCGGCGAAACCGCGGGTGGCGTGCGGCCGGTACGGGGCCTCGAGGAGGGCGGTCTCCTCGGCGGTCAGGGTGAGGTCCAGCGCGGCGAGGGCCTCCTCGAGGTGGGCCATCTTCGTCGCTCCGACGATCGGCGCCGTCACGCCGGGCTGCGAGAGGAGCCACGCGAGGGCGACGCTGGCCATCGGGACATTCCTTGCAGAGGCGACCAGCCGGGTCGCCTCGATGACGTCGGTGTCCGCCGGGTGATCGTAGAGCTGTCGTGCGAAATCGTCGGAGGCGGCGCGCGGGGTCGACTCGCGGTCGGTGGGCGTCGCACGCGTTCCGGCGAGGAGCCCGCGCGCCAGGGGAGACCACGGAAGGACGCCGATCCCTTCCTCGAGGCAGAGGGGGAGCATCTCGCGCTCCTCCTCCCGGTAGAGGAGGTTGTAGTGATTCTGCATCGAGGAAAACCGCGTCAGGCCTTTCAGGTCGGCGGTCGCGAGCGCCTTGTAGAAGCGCCACGCCTCGCCGGAGCTCGCGCCCAGATAGCGGACCTTGCCCTGCCTCACGAGGAGGTCGAGCGCCTCGAGCGTCTCGGCGAGGGGCGTGAACGGGTCGAAGCGATGGATCTGGTAGAGGTCGATCGTCTCGACACCGAGCCTCTTCAGGCTCGCCTCGCACGCCTGGGCGACGTGTTTCCTCGAAAGGCCTCCCATGTTCGGACCGGGGCCCATCGGGAAGTGAACCTTCGTGGCAATGACGAGCTCGTCGCGGCGGCCCATCCCGGCGAGCAGGCGGCCGGTGATCTCCTCGCTGACTCCCAGCGAGTACATGTCGGCCGTGTCGAAGAGGTTGATTCCGGCTTCGAGGGCGCGCCGGAAGAACGGGCGCGCCTCCTCCTCGGGCAGGACCCACGGCCGCCACCTCGGATCACCGTAGCTCATGCACCCCAGCGCCAGGCGCGAGACGACGAGCCCGGTCCGCCCGAGGGTCGTGTACTTCAACCGCCGGCCCTCAGTCGGGGTCGATGATGGTCACGAAGGAGACCTTCCCACCCTTGAACTGCTTCAGGACGACGCTCTTGCGCGGGTCGGGCGAGCCGGCCTTGAAGACGATCTTTCCGGTGACGCCGCTGAACGAGGTGATCTTCGAGAAGGCGTCTCGCAAGGATTTGCGGTCATTCCCCAGGGACGTCTCGAGTGCCTGCTTGAGCAGCTTCATCGTGTCGTAGGTCAGCGCGGCGCCGTCGTCCGGCACCTCCTTGGCGTACCGGTGCTCGAAGGCGGCGCGGAAGATTCCGACCTTGTCCTCCATGGCGTCGGGGTTGTAGTGGGCGCCGAAGTACGCTCCTTCGAGCTCGGGGGCGTTCTTGAGGAGCTCGGGATTTCCCCAGATGTCGCTTCCGAGGAACGTCGCCTTCACTCCGGCGGCGCGCGCCTGCCGGACCTGCTCCGGGACTTCGGAGTAGTAGCTCGGGAGAAAGATGAGGTCGGGAGCGGCTTCGGCGATCCTCTTCCACTGGGCGGAGAGGTCCTTC
>DIAY01000293.1:0-433 GCA_002414905.1 Holophagales bacterium UBA5066
CCCGTCTCCTCGACACGGAACTTCTGCGACCAGACGACGAGCGGTCGCCAGAGAAGCTGGTCGACCGCCACGATCATCACGGTCATCGCCACGACCGCCCACGCCATGGCATGGGTGTCTCCCCGCTCGATCGCGACGGCCATGTAGGAGCCGACTCCCGGCAGCCGGAAGTCGCGGCCCCTGAGGACGAACGCCTCGTTGACGGTGAGGAAGAACCACCCGCCCGCCATCGACATCATCGAGTTCCAGACGAGGCCGATCACTGCCGACGGCAGCTCTACCGTCCGGAACGTCTTCCAGCGCGAGAAGCGGTTGAGGCGGGCGACCTCGTACATCTCCGTCGGTACGGCCTTGAGGGAGCCGTAGAACGAGAAGGCCATGTTCCAGACCTGCGCCGTGAAGATCATCAGGATGCAGGCGAGCTCGAGCCCGA
>DIAY01000293.1:710-15842 GCA_002414905.1 Holophagales bacterium UBA5066
GCCGCGAGCGTCCCGACGAGGAGCGTGAAAGCGAGGGAGAGAACGTAGGCCGCGAGGCCGCGCGAGAGGGAGAGGAGCGTGTATCCGGGGAGCGCGGACGGCGAGAGGTCGATCGACACGGCCATGCGCAGCGGTGCCCCCCATCGCTCGGCGAGGGCGACGACGCCCGCCACCGAGGCTCCGAGGACACCGAGGAGGAGGACGTCGATGGCGCGCGCCGCCATGGAAGAAGGGATCGCGCGTTGCGGCGAGGCGACCCCTGCGGCTCCGACCGTCACGGGCGGACCGTAGCAGAACCGGATGAGGTGGGAGGCGCGGCAGAGGGAAACCGCGCTGCGGGGCGCAGGGTGCGACTCAGGGAACTCTTCATCTTACGATCGAGACGGGAAACATCCATGTTCGAGCACCGTTTCGATCCGTTGGCATCACGCCACCGCTTCCGCCTCGAGCTGGAAGAGGCGACGGAACCGGAATCCGAGGCGCCACCTGCCACAGGTCTTCCTCGCGGCCGCAGGGCGCATGACCGACGCCCACCTCTGGATGCCCTCCGCAGGAGCCCTCCTCTACGCCGGAGTCCGGTTCGTCGAGGCCTGGGGCCTCTGGCACGTCCGCCGCTAGCCCGGGGAGCCTCACCCTGTGCCCATTCGGCGCTCGTCCACGAGGGCATCGATCTTGAGTCCGGCGATTGCAAGAGGAGCTCCGTGCCCTGGAGAAGGACCCGCCGGATCACCGCCAGGCTCGCCGCCATTCAGCATCGGCCTTGCGACGTGGAGCTCTTCTCAGGAGCTCGACGACTTCCTGCGCTCGGCCGACTCAAGCATGTACCGGGTCAAGGCGAGGCGGAGGCAGGTCGATCCGGACCAGGCCGCCACTTGATTTTTCACTGCGCCCCAGAGCGCCGCTCGAGCCGCACGGGCAGGGTGACGGTGAAGGTCGAGCCTTTTCCGGGTGCGCTCTCCACGTCCAGCGAGCCGCGCAGCAGCTCGCAGTAGCCGCGGGAAATGACGAGGCCCAGGCCGGTTCCGCCGTAGACGGCCGAAGTCTCCGTGCCCGCCTGGGCATAAGGGGTGAAGATCCTCTGGATCTGCTCGGGCGTCATCCCGATGCCCGTATCGCGCACGCGGATCACGAGCGTGTCGTCGGCGTGGGCGGCCTCGATCCGGATCGTTCCCTTCTCGGTGAAGCGGGCGGCGTTGCTCAGGAGGTTCAGGAGGACCTGCCGGATCTTTCCCTCGTCGGAGAAGACGCTGCCGAGCGTGTCGACCCCGTCTGTCTCCAGACGGTTGTGTCCCTTCTTCACGAGCGGCCAGGCGATCTCCGCCGCCTCGCGGACGAGGCGCGCCGCGTCGAACTGGGTCAGGTGAAGCTCGCTCTTCCCCGCCTCGATCTTCCCGAGGTCGAGCGCCTCGGTGACGAGGGAGAGCTGGTGTCCGGCCGCCCGGCGGATCTTCTCGAGGTCGGGAAGGAGCTCCGTGGCCCCGCGCTCCTTCAGCTCTTCGGCGAGGAGCTCCGAGTAGCCGAGGATGGCGTTCAGCGGCGTCCTCACCTCGTGGGCCAGGTGCGCGAGGAAGCGGCTCTTGCTCTTCGTCGCGGCCTCCGCCGCATCACGCGCCTCGGAGAGCTCGCTCGTGCGGACGCGGACGAGAGCCTCCAGCTCCTCGGCCCTGCGTCGCAGCGTCTGCTCCCTCACGCGGATCGCGACGAAGCCGAGGACGGCGGCGACGAAAGCCCAGAGGACCAGTGCGGCCGGCTGGCGCCACCAGCTCTGCGTCACCACGAACCGGATCTCGACCGGACCGCTGACCACGCTGTCGGCATCACGCCCCCACACGCGAAACACGTAGGGGCCTGGCGGGAGGTTCGTGAACTCGCGACGGTGCGAAGGGACCCACTCCGACGGGGCCTCCTCCCAGCCGGCAAGCTGGCTCCGGTAGCGGACGAGGGACTCGCCGTGGAACGCGAGGAGGGTGAACTCGAAGGCCACGTCCCGCTCCCTCGGCGCGAGGCGCAGGACACCCGCGACCGGCCTCGCTACGCCGGACACCTCGACCCGTTCGACGACGAGCGGGTGCGGCCCCTGCGTCCGGTCCTCCACGCGGCCCGGATCGAGGACGGCGGCGCCGGCGTTCGTGGCGACCCAGACCCTGCCGTGCGAGTCGACGAGACTTCCCTGGTTGCACGCGGCGCTCGGAAGCCCCTCGTTCGTCCCGAAGGTGACGGCTTCCCCGGGACCCGCGCCGGCGGCGAACGGCGAGAGGCGTGCGACGCCACGGTTCGTACCGAGGTAGACGCTCCCGTCGCGTCCGGCGGCCACGAGAAAAACGTTGTCGTTCGGCAGCAGTGACCCGGACTCGGCCGAGAGGACCGACCAGGAAGACCCCGGGTCGTCGAGCGACCTGCGTGCAACCCCGCCCCGGGTCCCGACCCAGAGCTCACGCCGGCCGTCCGGCCGATTCACTTCCGCCAGGGAAAGGACGTTGTTGTTCGGGAGCCCCGAGGCGCGGTCGTGGACCGCCACGACCCGGTCGCCGACGATCTCCGCGAGCCCGCCGCCCCGGGTCCCGACCCAGAGCGTCCGGCCGGCCTGACCCCGCGTGGAGAGGAGGGAGAGGATGGAATCGCTCCCAAGCCCCTCGGCTACACCGTATGCCGTCCAGCGGCCACGGAAGAGACGTCCGAGCCCCGACTTCTCGGTTCCGACCCAGAGCTCCTCCGACCCCGGTTCGTCGCCGACGGCCAGGAGGACCGACGCGTCTTCGGACCGGAAAGCCGGGGCTGCGTCCACGGACTTCCAGCGGCTGCCGTCGAAGCGGTAGAGGCCGGAACCAACGACGCTGGCCCAGACGGCGGTGCCGCCGCTTTCGTTCCGGAGAAGAGCCAGCGACCGGACCTGCGAGGCCGGGAGCCCCCTGGCGGGGCCATGGGTCTCGACCCGGCCGTTCGCGAGGACCGCGGCGCCGGCGCTCGTCCCGATCCAGATCGCGTCGTGCCCGCCGGGACGGCGTTCCTCGAGGAAACAGTAGACCTGGTCTCCCGGAAGGCCGGAGGCGTGGTCCAGAGCGGACCAGGGCGCTTCCTGGACCCGGAGGAGACCGGAAACGCGGGTTCCGATCCAGAGCGTCTCGGTGTCGACGCCGACGCCGGCGGCGAGCGTGTAGATCTCTTTCGTCGACGTATCGAGTACGACGGACTCGAACGAATCGTCCCGGAAACGGAACACACCCGCGTCCCGGGTGCCGGCCCAGACGACCGGCACGCCCCCGGCCCCGGGGACGGCGGCGAGGCTCGTCACGAAACGGCTCGACAGGCCGCCCTCCGGCCCGAACCGCGTCACGTGTCCGCGTCGCACCCGGAACAGGCCGGCGCCGAAGGTCCCGGCCCAGAGCGTCCGCTCCTCTCCTTCGCCCGTCTCCAGGAGAGAGTTGACGCTGACTCCCTCGAGGGACGGCCCGAGGTCGAGACGCGTCCAGCGGTCTCCTTCCCCCAGCTGCGCGACTCCCCCCTCGCACGCCGCGAGGAGCCGGGGGTTCCCTTCGGCGCTCCTTCCCTCCAGGAGGCGCCAGACGCGCAGGTCCGGAAGCCCTTTGGCGACCGGGACGAATCCCGTCCCCGTGAACCAGGCGACGCCTCCGCCATGGGTTGCGGCCCAGATCCGGCCGTCGGCCGTCTCGAGCAGATGGTTCACCCGGCCCGCCGGAAGGCCCTCGGCACCGTCGAAAACCACGGCCACGCCGTCCCGCAGCCTCACGAGGCCACCTTCCTCCCTCCCGAACCAGAGGCTTCCGTCGCGCGCCGGGAGAACGGTCCGGACGAAGTTCGAGACGGCCCGATCCGGCATGTCGAACCGCGTCCAGACCCGGCCGTTGAACCGGGCGGCGCCATCCTGGGTCCCGACCCACAGGTACCCCCGGGCGTCGAACGCGATGGCGTGGATCGTCCCCTGGGGGAGACCGTCCCGCTCGGTGTAGGCCCTGACGGTGGGACGGGCCAGCGCGCGCAGGTCGACGTCCGCGGACACGTGGACCGCCATCGCTGAGGAGATGGCGACGGCTGCCGCGACGAGAGAGCGCATTCGTCTCGAGCTTACCGTGCGAAGTGGCGCCGCGACGTGCTCGCCCTCACCTCGGATCCTCGTCGCCGCGGTGTCGTTCGGCTTCCCCGACGAAGGGAACGAAGCGGACCGGGAGAACGCTTCGCTCGCGGAGCCCTTCGGGAGTCCGTTCGATGACCTTCAGCTCCTGGTAGAAGCCTCCGACCGGGATGACCATCCGGCCTCCCGGCGCCAGCTGGGCCAGGAGCGGCTCGGGAATCTTCTCGGGGGCCGCGGTGACGAGAATGCCGTCGAACGGCGCCTCCTCAGGCCAGCCGTAGAAGCCGTCCGCCGTACGGATTTCGACATTCGTCGCGCCGACCTCCTTCAGCAGCCGGTCCGCCTCGGCCGCCAGCTCGGGCCTGATCTCGATGGAGAAGACCTTCCCGGCGAGGCGCGAGAGCACGGCGGTCTGGTAGCCCGAGCCCGTGCCGATCTCCAGGACGCGCTCCGTTCCCTTCAGCCCGAGCTGCTCGGTCATGAAGGCCACGACGTAGGGCTGGGAGATCGTCTGCCCGCTCCCGATCGGGAGCGGATGGTCGGCATACGCCTGCGAGGCCTGGTCGGACGGAACGAAGAGGTGACGGGGCACCTCCCGCATCACCTGAAGGACGCGCTCGTCCCGGACGCCGCGGGCTGCGATCTGGCGCTCCACCATTCCGGCCCTCGCGCGGGCCGTCGGGTCGGGATCGTTCCCGGGGGCGGGACACCCCGCCCCGAGGAGCCCTCCGAGGAGTACCACAGGAAGCACCAGCCCCTTTCTCCCGGTCCCGTCTCTGCGAACGACTGTCACCACCGGGCATTCTAGCGAGCGGCGTGCCGCCGCCGGCGTCTCAAAATGGGGAGGGGCGTCCCTCCCGCACTACAGGGAATCCCGACGTTCCGAAGCCGAGGTCGTCGTCTGGAAGTATGCCGAACGGGGCGTGCTCGCGCGTCAGGTGGGACGGGCCACGAGAACAGTCTGATCGTCGTATTGCGAGACGCCTCGCGTGTAAGACTCTACAGCGGCGAAGATCCGGTCCTTCAGGACGTTCGGCGGCAGCGCCCTGCCAGCCTGGAGGAGGGCCGTGAGCCGCTCCATGCCGAACTCCTCGTCCTTTGCGTCGGCGGCTTCCGTGATGCCGTCGGAGTAGAGGACGACGAGGTCGCCCGGGGCGAGGACGACCCGGGTCTCGACCTGGCGGGCCGACTCGAACATCCCGATCGGGACCCCGCCGCTCGGCAGGAGCGTGACCCCCGAGTCGGAGACCCATATCCCCGGATTGTGACCGGCGTTCACGTAGCTCAGGCTCCGGTCGGCCGGGTCGAAGACGGCCACGAAGAGGGTCACGTACTTCCGCGTCGCGGAGAATCGCGCGAGGTGGTGGTTGATGCGGTCGACGAGCCCCGTCAGGTCCGACGCCCCCGCCTCCACGAGGAGGTGGATGCAGGCATGGACGGTCGAGACGAGGAGCGCGGCGGGAATTCCCTTGCCCGACACGTCGGCGACACAGAAGGCGACGCGCCCGTCCAGGAGCGGGTAGACATCGAAGAAGTCGCCACCGACCTGCTTCGTCGGGCGGTTTCCCGCGGCGAAGAGAATTCCGTTCACGGCGGGGAGCGTCGCCGGGAGAATCGCCCTCTGGATCGACGCGGCGATCTCGATCTCCCGCTCCATCTTCTCTTTCTCCACCGCATCGCGGTGAAGGCGTGCGTTCTCGAGAGCGATTGCGGCCTGGTTGCCGAAGAGAGAGAGGATCCGGGCATCCGCCGGACCGAAATCGTCGATCCCCCCCGCACGGTTTTCCTTGTCGGCGACGACGAGAAGGCCGAGCGGGCGTCCGTCCGACGAGATCGGTACGGCCAGGAGCTTCTCGGCGGGAGCTCCCGCGAGCGCCGGGGGACGGTCCTCCCGGCGGTTGCAAACGAGGACAGGCCCCTCCGGATCGGGGGTGGCGCCGTCGTCGACGAGCGGCGTTCCGATGCTCCGTATGAAGACCGGCAGGTCGCCGTCGACCGACGCCCCGGGCCGGACGACGAGCGTTCCGCTGCGCGCGTTCAGGAGCGAGACCGACTTCATCAGGATCTCGTCGGCGAGCGATTCGAGGTCGAGCGTCCCGGCGATCGAGAGCCCGACGTCGTAGAGACTCTCCAGCTCCCACACCCGGTACTTCAGCTCGAAGTCGGCCTCCCGGACCTTCTCGGACATCCTCGCCCAGGCCAGAAGCGATGCGGCGTGAGCGGCGACCGAGGCGAAGCCGACAGGGTCGACGGGAGACCGCTCCAGGGCGATCCACGCGAGCGTGTCGTCACCCGCCGTGAGCGGGACGACACGCGGGTCGAAGGGAGGCTCCCCTTCGGGAGGGTTCTCGCCGAACATCCGCGCGAGGAGGGTCTCGTCGAAGCTGGCCACGTGCGAGCTGCCGCGGGCGAGGCTCGTAACGAGCTCGGCGAGGTCTCCGGGAGCGAGCACCAGGCCACGAGAAGCGGGGTGGCAGCGGGAGGCGGCGTCGAGGGCGAGCCCGCGGCTGCCTCCGGCGCCCTTCAGCAGGGCGTCGAGAACAGGCTCGAGAAGCGCCGGGCCAACGGAGGCCGGCTCGATCGTCGCGAGGAGCGCGTGGGCGCCCGGGACGTCCGCGCCCACGACGCAGCTCTACTCCGCCTCACCGCGCAGCCATGAGAGCGCCGGCCCGGGCGTCGGGAAGATCCGCGCGTATTGCGCCAGACCCATGATCTGGAATGTCTTCTCGATCGTCGGAGTCAGGTGGCAGAACGCCAGGCGCCCGCCCTGGTCGAGGACCTTCTCCAGGACCTCGATCAGGATGGAGATGCCGATCGAGTTGACGATCTTCGTCTTCTCGAGGTCGAGCAGAAGCCGGACCGTCCCCTCCCCGAGAAGCACATAGGCCTGGCGGGCGATCTCCTCGCCGCCGGTGTTGTTGATGTAGCCGTCCGTCCTGAGGATTGCGACCGCCCCATCGGGCCGCTCCTGGGTCACCTTCAGCGTCTCAGTCATCGTCGCCCTTCAGCGGTACTTCCGCATCACGATCATCGTCCCGCGTTCGCCGCTCACGATCCTGACGTCGTCCATGAGGCTCCGGATGATCCGGAGGCCCCACCCCCTCTTGTGGGGAGCGTGGAGCTTCTCGCCGATCCGGGGGGCCGTCACCCCCGAAGGGTCGAACCCGTGGCCGTTGTCCAGGACGTCGACCTCCAGGAACGTCCGTCCGCCGTCCGAATCGTCTTCGGTGGCGACCCGGAACCTCAGCTCTACCCTTTGATCGGGAGTGCCGCTGTGCTCGAACGCATTGATACAGGCCTCGACGACGGCCATCTTCACCTCGTCGATCTTGTCGCGCCCGAGCTCCATCCACTCGCCGAGGGCCGCGACCTGGGCCGTTGCGGCAATCTCCATCTCCGGCGCGACCGGGATGGTGAGATGGATTTCTCGGGGCTCGGCCGTCGACATCGACAAGGAGAAAACTCGTCAGAGCGTCAGGAGCGCTCGGTAAAGTACGGAAACGATCTCAGGCATGTTACCCGACGCCGCGAGCGCCGCGAACGCTCCGATCTCGCCGGCGAGGAGGACGAGCAGGCCGACATTCAGGCGTTCCTCGTCACTGGCCGTCTCCGACCACCCGGTGCTCCCCGGCAGGCGCTGGGCCCGCGAGATCGCCGCCCGACGATCGGACCGATCCAAGCTGCGTTCCATCGACCCCTCCTGCGACGGAATGACGCAACTCCCGCGCCAGATCGATGACCGGACGACACGAGTCAGTCAAAGCACTTCCTGTCAATGGTTTAACGGAACAGAGAGGACCGGAGCTTCAGAGCGGCAATGGGCTAAAATGCCTCAACCCGACTCACCAATCAGCGAGATTAACCGTAATATATTCTAAATAAACGAGTTATCAATGATGCGACAATATTACCCATGGTGTCACATCGTCACGTTCTTCCGGTACAACGTTCGACGGTTGATCCCGAGGATGCGCGCCGCCTCGCTCTTGTTCCCGCCGACCGACTCGAGGACACGCCGGATGTGCTGGATCTCCAGAGTGGCGAGGTCGAGAGAGTCGTTCGATTCCTCGGGCGGCCGGGAGGCTCCGAGCTGGAGGTCTCCGGCCTCGATCGTGTCTCCCGGAACGAGAGCCGCGGCCCCTTCGAGGAGGTTTTCCAGCTCGCGGACGTTGCCCGGAAATGAGGAGTCGAGGATTCGCGCGACCGCTTCCCGGGTTAGGGCCTTCGGCCGCCGCCCCTCGCGAGCTGCGATCCGCGAGAGGAAATGCCCGATGAGGCGGGGCATGTCCTCCCGGCGTTCCCGCAGGGGCGGGAGCGGGATCTCGACGACACGGATCCGGTAGTAGAGATCTTCGCGGAAGCGCCGCTCGCGGACCGCCTTCTCGAGGTCGATGTTCGTCGCTGCGACGACCCGGACGTCGACGGGGATGCGGCGCCTGCCCCCGATCCGTTCGAGCTCCCGCTCCTGGAGCACCCGCAAGAGCTTGGCCTGGATGGCCAGCGGAGCGTCGGCAATCTCGTCGAGAAAGATGGTCCCGCCGCTGGCCAGCTCGAACTTTCCCAACCTCGCCTCGACGCCCGTCGCCACGCCCCTCTCGATGCCGAAGAGCTCGGCCTCGAGGAGGGATTCGGGGACGGCCGCGCAGTTGAGCGCGAGGAACGGGGCGTCGCGGCGCGGAGAGGCCGAGTGGAGAAGCCTCGCGACGAGCTCTTTCCCCGTGCCGCTCTCGCCGCGGATCAGGACGCCGACCCGCGACGCGGCGGCTCTCACGACGAGCTCCTTGATGCGTCGCATCTCCGCCGAGTCCCCCACCAGGACGTCGTCGATCCCGAGCGACCCCTTCAGAGCGCGGTTCTCCTCACGGAGACGGTCGACGTCGGCTTCGAGCGCCCGCAGCTGTCGAAGCGCGTCGAGAGCCGGGGCCGCCAGCGCCGCAACCGACTCGAGGAAACGCCGGTCCCCCTCGTCGAAGGCGGCGCCGGGACCTCCCCGGGCCTCGCGGTCGAGAGCGACGACGACCCCGAGAACGCGGTCTCTGACGACGAGAGCCGCTCCGGCAACGGTCCCCGCCACGGTACCGAGGACCGTCTCGTCCGTCCGTGAGAGCGGTCCGCGCGCCCGGCAGAGGTCGAGAACGAACGGGTCGGACGACGCGGCGAGGGCACCCGGAAACGAGGGGAACCCGACGGTTGCGACGACCGCCGGGCTGCCGTGCTCTTCGAAGACGACCACAAAGCCCCTCTCGGCATCCAGCATCGAGACGGCCCGTGCCACGATCTCGTCGACGAGCGCCTGCTCCTCGCGCAGGACGTTGAGCGCCCTCGAGACGTCATAGAGAGTTTCGAGGCGGAGGACCTTCTTGCGGAGGTCGAACGACTCGCTGGCGCGAGCATCCCGAACCGCCATGTCAGCGCCCGGCGGACCCCTTGGCGGCTGGCGAACGGCCCCTGGCCCGGGCGAGGACGTCGAGCGCGGGCGCAAAGCGAGGATTGACAGAAAGGACCGGCTGAAGCTCCTTGCGAGCCTCGTTGGGGCGGCCGAGCGTAACGAGCGCGTCGGCGATGCGAACCCGGAGGTCGAAAATCCCCGGGTAATAGCCGAACCCGTCGCCGCGAGAACCCTCCTCGTCGGCGAGGAGCGCCCGCAGGAGGCGGATCGCACCTTCGCGATCACCGCGTGCCCCGGCGATCGCGGCTCGGGGTCCCGCAAGGCTCTTTTCGAGGTATTCCCGGTCCTTCGGGGCCAGATCCGCCGGGAACTCGGTCAACGGTGCGAGCTCGGCCTCGGCCTCGTCGGCATGCCCGGACAGCGCCAGGATGACGGAATGCAGCCTTCCGGCCTGGAACCGTTGCATGAACTCCTCCGGGGAAGACGGAGCAGACGCCGGTAGCACGAGGCGTTCGGCTTCGATCAGGGCCTCGTCGGGGCGACCCGCCGCCAGCAGGGAGAGCGCCGCCGCGACCGAAAAGCCCGCCTTCTCCCTCCATCCCTCCGACATGTCCGCCGCCCGCTGGAAGTAGCCCGCGGCGACCTCCGGGTGCCCCCGGCTGAACTCCAGCGTCCCGAAGTGGCCGATCGCCGGGATGAAATCGGGCCGGATCTGAAGCGCCCTCTTCAGGTAGTCCTCGGCCTCGCCGTAGCGCCCGGTGTTCGCGTAGAGCTCACCGAGGGAATCGTAGGGATTCGCCTGATCCGGGGCGAGGAAGCGGTATCTCTTGAGATAGTCCTCACCCTTCACGAAATCGCGCTTCCCGATGTAGTGGTATCCGAGAAAGTTGTAGGCGGCCGCCTGGTTCGGGTCGAGGGAGAGAAGGCGCTCGTAGGTGGCGAGAGTTTCGTCCGCCTTCCCCTCCCGCATCAGGACGCCCGCGAGACGGTAATAGCCCTCGGGGTCGTCCGGAAAGCGCCGGACGTACTCCCTGACGAGGGATCCGAACTTCTTCGGATCCCTCTCGAGAAGATCGGCTTCCGACATGGCGAGGAAGAGCTTTTCCCGCTCGTTGAGGTTGCCGGGGTTGCGGGAGACGCACTGGACGAGAGACCTGGCCCTGTCCCGGTCCCGGCCCGCGAGGTTCCCGGCGAGGCGGAGCGTGGCCATCGCGAAATGCGGGTCGAGCTCGAGCGCCTTCGCGTACGCGGCGAGGGCGTCCTGGTGATACATCCGCCGCTCGTCCTCGAGCCCCTTGAGATAGAGCTCGTACGCGCCCTTCGACGTCGTCGTCACCTCGCGACCGCTCCGGGCGAGGACGGCCACCGCGGCGCCCGCAACGAGCACGACGAGAGCGACGGCGGCGACGGCGATCTTTTTCAGGCGCGGCTTCGTCACGGACATGGGCCTTTCCGGGTCCGAAGGGGCCCGAGGAACTATACGGTTCGGGGCACGGCGGGTTTCGTCCCCGTGACCCTCATCAGGACGAACGTGGCGTCGTCCGACTGTTCGGCCCCGAAAGTGAACTGGCGGATGTCCTCCAGGATCTCCTCGGCCATCTCGGGCAGGGGTGCGGCGGCATGGCGAATGAGGGAGGCCTTGAGCCTTTCGTCCCCGAAGAATGCGTTTTCAACCGACATCGCCTCGTTCAGCCCGTCGGTGTAGAAGAGAAGGAGGTCTCCCCTGCGCAACCAGAAGGTCTTCGCGTCGTAGGTCGTATCCTTGAGCGCGCCCAGAGGCAGGCGGCTGACGGGAGGGGGCAGCTCGGTCACTTCTCCCCCGCGGACGACGAGGGGCGCCGGCTGCCCGCCCACGGAGTAGTGGAGAGTCAGCTCGATCGGGTCGTAGAGGAAGTAGCCGAGCGAGACGAACATCCTCCGCTTGATCTCGTAGATCCGCCGGTTCGCCTCGCGGAAGACCGTCGACGGCTCGGGGTCCTGCATGGCCCGGGCGTAGACGATCTCCTTGGCCGCGACCATCAGGAGCGAGGCCGGGATCGACTTCCCGGAGACGTCGCCCACGACGAGCGCAACGCGCCCGTCGAACCCGCCGTCGACCGGGAGGAAGTCGTAGAAATCGCCCCCCACGACCTTCGCCGGAAGGCTCACCCCGTAGAGCTCGATCCCCGCAATCTTCGGCAGCTCGCGCGGAAAGAGGCTCATCTGGATGTCGCGAGCGATCTCGAGATCGCGTTCGAGCTCCGCCCGGCGCGTCAGCTGCTCGTGGAGGGCCGCAACCTCGAGGCCGAGGGCCCCCTGGTTGGCGATCGTCGCGAGGTGGTCGAGGTCCTCCCTGTGGAACTCCTCCTCCGACTTCTTGGCCCCGGCCGCCAGGACTCCGAGCAGGCGGCCACGGGTGACGACAGGCACGAGGAGGCGCACGCCCCTCCCGAGCTGCGTCTTCAGGAAGCTCCGTGACGCCGGGTCGAGGCTCGCCGGATCGAGATCACGAAGGACGACCGGTGAGTCCCGCTCGGCGAGCATCCGGCCGAGCGCGGCGCCGACCGGAAGCGCCTCCTCGCCGCGGCGGGGATCGACCAGGGCGCCGTCCTCGGGCCGCGGCGTGAGGAGGTCCAGACGGGTGAGCCGGAGGAGGTCCGCCGTTCTTTCCGTCAGGAGCTCCTGCATTTTCCCGCGGTCGAGCTGGGCAACGACCTGGCGGCTCATGTCGAGAAACGCGGCCTGGAAGTCGGCCCGGTCGCGAAAGAAGACCCGGTCGACGATCGCCTGCATGCGCCTACGGAGCGGGTCGAAAAGCAGGACGACCGCGAGGCCGAAGGCGAAGGCGAACAGCGGCGAGGAGAAAAGCGTCTGGGAGGAGACGAGAGCGTTCCCGGTGACGACGGCCAGGGCGTAGAGACCGGTGACGATCGCGGTCAGGATCGCGTAGACGATGGACCTGCCGACGATGAGCTGCACGTCGAAGAGCCGGAACCTCACGATCGCGAAGGCGAACGTGAGCGGCACGAGGGCCATCGGGACGACGCCCCAGGCCAGGTAGCGCTCGTCGCGAAAGAGGAACGGGAAATAGACGGCGAAGACGACGAACGGGACGATGCCGCCGAGAGTGCCGAGCAGCAGGACGAGGATCGGCCGGCGCGTCGTCTTCTCGCGCGCCGTCCACCAGGAGTGTGCGAGGGCGAGGAGGCCGAGGACGAGGTAGTCGGCGAGGAGGATCCAGTTTGCCCGGGGTGCCCCATAGACGAGGCCGGAGCGATCCCCCGTCCGCCGGAGCGCCGCCATCTGAAGGGCATAGAAGGCGGGAGGGAGCGTGTAGAGGAAGACGAAGAGGGCGGGGGACCCGTTGAGGAAGCGCTGGATGAAGACGAGCAGCGCCGCCGGGGCATCTTCCCCGGGACGCGAGTCGGCGAATCGGAAGACCTTCCTGTGAGGGAAGAGCAGGAAGAAGTGGAGGAAGACCGCGCCGAGGAGGAAGAGAGCGAGAGTGCCGGCCACCTGGACGAAGTAGTCGATCCAGTAGTAGCTCGACGGCCTCAGCCGGCAGACGAAGAAAAGCATGAAGAGGACGCACAGGAGGAAGAAGACCTCCGCCGCGGCGTCCCCCGCGCTGCGGGAGTAGACGAAGAGGCCGAGTCCGAAGAAAAGGGCTCCGAGGAGAGCGTAGTAGACATACGCCGCCGAGCCGAGCCGGTACGGCGAGAGGACCACCGGCAGCTCGAGGACCTGCTCTCCCCGCTTGACGAGGTACGGCACGGTTTCGGTCGCGGAGTGCCGCCCGAGCTCCGAGGCCGCCTCGGCGGGAGTGTTCAGCATCCGCCGGCCGATGCCGAGGAGGATGTCGCCGGGCCGGATCCCGGCCACCGCGGCGGGTCCTCCGGGTACGACGGCCCGCACATGGATCCCTCCTTCGGCGTAGGGATCCGGCACGACGCCGTCCCACGCCTTCGGAAGGAACATGTCGGCGACCGACATGAGCGCGATGAGCGCACCGAGGACACCGAAAAGGACGATGGCCCTCCGGCGGGCTGTGGGCGGGGCGGAGGTCACGTCCTGTTTCTCTCTCGTTCTGCGGTGCGGGCGGAAGCCGTCTGAGTATACGGAGACCAGGCCGCGAGGTTCGGCGGGTCCGCGGCCCTGCATGCGAGAATCGCTCCTCGTGAGAATCCGACGGCTCAAAGGTCCCTTCGTCACCTTCGAGGGGATCGAGGGCTCCGGCAAGACGACCCAGCTCCGGCTCCTTGCAAGACGACTGCGTCGCCTCGGTGTTCCCGTTCTCGTGACGCGCCAGCCCGGGGGCACGCCCGCGGGCGCACGGCTCCGGAAGCTCCTTCTCCACTCCGGGGACCTCGACCCGCGGACCGAGCTTCTCCTGATGTTCGCCGACCGCAGGCAACATCTCACGGAATCGATCGAGCCCGCGCTCGCCGCGGGAACGGTCGTCCTCTGCGACCGCTACACCGATGCGTCGCGCGCCTACCAGGGAGCGGGTCGCCGGATCGGCGAGGAGCTCGTCGACCTCCTCCACGAGCGCTTCTGCGGCCGGGAGCCCGACCGCACCTACCTCTTCGACTGCCCCCCCGAGACGGGCCTGGCCCGCGTCACGGCTTCCCGGAACGGGAAGGACCGGATCGAGCGGGAGACGCTCGCGTTCCACCGCCGCGTCCGGAAGGCCTACCTCGCCCGTGCCGCTCGCGAGCCGGAGCGCTTTTGTGTCTTCGACGGTACGAAGAGGTCCGATGAGCTCGCCGCGCTTCTGGCGGCCGACTTCGACGCCTTCCTCCGGTCCCGATGACCGACGTTCCCGTTCTCCTCCTGACCGGGCGCGGCTCCCGGCGCCTCGAGGCCGAGGCGCTCGACCTTGCGGCCGGGCTCCTTTGCCGGAGCGGCGACCGGACCCCGGCCTGTAACGACTGCCGCAGGGTCGCCCGGCGAGAGCATCCCGACCTCCTCATCGCGGCACCCGAGCGGAACAGGCGTGCGAACACGCCCGCATTCGACGAGTCGTCGGAGTCGAAGGAGACGACGATCCCGACGGCTCTCGTGAGGGCCCTCGCCTCGGACGCCTTCCGGCTCCCGTACGAGGCCGCCCGGCGGGTCCTCGTCCTCCTCGATGTCGACCGGACGGAGGCAGCGGCCTTCAGTGCGCTCCTGAAGGTCCTCGAGGAACCTCCGGCCCGGGCCCGGTTCGTCCTGACCGCCGTACGGCCCCGCCTCCTCCCGCCGACGATCCTTTCCCGCCTCGTCCTCCGGCGGCTCCCGTCCCCGTCACGAGAGTCGCTCGTCGCATCCCTCGTCGACCGGGGTCTCTCGCCAGAGGAGGCGGCCGCGCGAGCCGCCTTTCGGCCCGCCGGCGAGGAGGAGGCCCTCGAGCTCGACCTCCCCGGCGAGCGTGCCACCCGGGATGCGCTTCTAGAGGCCGTCTCGGGGCTCCTCCTGTCGGGCTCGACCGGCTGGGCGCTCGTGCTGGCCGGGAGGCTCGCCGCCGAGGACGCGGCGGCCACCGCCGATCGATTCAGCCTCCTGGCCCGGATCCTCCGGGACGCCGTGGCGGCAGGAACGGACCCTGCCGGACGGGCGGTCCTCCACGCCGAGCGCTATCGGGACCTGGCTCTCCTTTCCGAAGCCGGCACCGGCATCCTCCTGGAAGCCGCGA
>DIAY01000293.1:16096-16402 GCA_002414905.1 Holophagales bacterium UBA5066
TGCTGGCGGCGCCGGCGGCGCCGGAACCTGGCCATCCTCGTCCAACGCATCGAGCTCGACAAGGTCTTCATCGTCTTCATCGATCTCGACGCCCGGCGCTCCCTTCACCTCGAACCGCCCGGTGCGGTCGCCGCTGGTCTGGTCTCCCTGCGTCCCGGGCTTTCCGAAGATCCGGCCGAGCGGCGTACCGGTGTCCTTCGGGTCGACGACCTGCAGCTTCTTCTTCCCGGGCAGGAGCTTCATCTCGTCGTTGAACCTGACCGCCTGTCCCGCCTGGATATCGATCTCCTTGACGATCGTCTCGTA
>DIAY01000256.1 GCA_002414905.1 Holophagales bacterium UBA5066
CGCCGCCGCCGGCCCGATGAAGGGGATCCTCGCCGCCATCGACGAGCCGCTCGTCTCGGTCGACTTCAAGGGCGACCCGCACTCCTCCTCCGTCGACCTGCCGTTCACGATGGTCCTCGGCAAGGAGAAGAGCGACTTCGTGAAGGTCGTCACCTGGTACGACAACGAGTGGGGCTACAGCATGCGGACGGCCGACCTGGCCGCCCTCATGGCGAAGAGCCTGTAGACCGGCTAACGCGCGCCGCCGACGCCGCTGCGCGAACACACACATCGACACGAAGGGGAGGCCTCGCGGCCTCCCCTTCGGCGTTTCCGGGGTCGCCCGAGGGCAGGATCAGAAGAGATTTCGTCTCGCCGGCGATTCCCTGTTGTAAAAATCGGCCTCTCGCGGAGCTTGGCTTCAGGGGTGGTTCCGTGTCGCCTTCTTCGGCCCTTCGAAGGAGGGAGGGGCCCCCCGAAAGGAGCTGCGCCCGCTATGGATTCCCGCTCAACGGCTATGGCACCGAGGAAGCCCGGGCCCCGATGTCCCCTTGCCCTCCTCGCCGCCGTTCTCGCCATCCTGCTGCCAGACAGCGCTTTCGCCGTCACTCCCTTTCCCCCGTATGGCACCTATCCGTGCAGCTCGTCAACCGAGAACTGCCAGGGTGGCGATCTTCACGACGACTTCCAAACCAAGGGGCTGACACGAAGCGCTCGAAGCACCTGCCTGGTCGATCCCGACCCCGTCTGGGGCGGCACCTGCGGCTATGCAGGAACGTGTCTCGGCAGCTACCAGTGGTGCCGGTCAGAAACACCTCCTGAGCTGGGATCCATCAAGCATTCGCAAGTATCGCCGACCGAGATCCAGCTCGACATCCCCTATGACTTCCCGAACAACTACTGTCAGTTCTTCGACGACGGCCTCTTCCCTCCGAAGCCCTACACCTGGCCCCTCATCGGTACGCACAACACCTTCATCGAGATCGTCGGTGGTCACCAGACGTACGCAGTCTTCGAGAACGGACGCTGGAAGCCGACGGTTGGATGCAGCAGCCAGACCGTCTTTCCGCTCACTATCACGGTAAGAGCGACGGCGTGCACGAATCCGGCGGTGACTCCAGATCTCCTGACATACCCCCCCCCTCGGCGTGGCCGGTTTTCACCGTCTCACGCCGCCTTTCTGACCGAGAACTCCATCTTCAGACGGGTCCCCGGGTAGGACGTTTGGCGTTTGGTCATCTCGGCACAGAGCCCCTCGAGCACGGCGGTCCGATGCGGCGCGCTCAGCGGCGCGTAGATGACCTGGAGGCGGTCGGCGTTTACCCGTAGGTCCCCAGAGTTGTAGAAGATCGTCTGGACGAGCGTTCGGCCTTCGTCTTCTGACCTCTGATAGTGACGCCCAACGATGTGAAACAGTTCCGTCTCCGCCTGGAAGGCGACCATCTTCAATACGTTCGTCAGGTGCTTTCTCTCGGGCGCGAGCTTGACGATGGCTTCCTCGGTCGTCTCACCAACGGGTACCCGCTTGGCGACCGTCTTCCGCTCCTCCTCCAGCTTCGCCACGAGCTGCTGGGCCTCCTTGATCTTCTTGCCGATTTCGCCGTTGGCGATCTTGAAGCCGCGCATGGTCCGGCGATCACGCTCCTGGTTGCATTCTGCGGCCCGCCCGTACTCAGCCTCCAGGCTCCTCAGGTCCTCGCGCGCCTTCGCCAGCGTCTTGTCAATTGTCTTTCGGGCTGGGTTCGGGACCTCGCGCTTGGAATCCGCCTCGACGACTCCGTAGTCCACGAGGGCGTCGAGGGCGTACTCCTCCCGCAGGTACTTGAAGAAGTTCTCCTGCCGCCACCTTCCGAACATCCGCACGGCCACTTCCAGCGCCGAGAGGTCCCAGCGTGACGTCAGGATCGGGGTCTGGTGGCCATTCTCGGTGCGCCTCGTCACCTGCCTGAGCTTCAGGCGGTTGGACAACGTGACCTCGCCGTCCGCCAGGTCGTACGTCACCCGGCGGCCGTCGACCTCTCCCTCGTACCGCTTGAACTGCTCCACCGGCAGGTTCGTCCAGTGGCCCTTGTGATACGTCATCACGTGGACCTTGTGCTTGGACTCGAGCAACGCCTTGAAGAGCTCCGGGCTGTAGCCTCCCCGGTCGAAGACCAGTGTCAGCTCCCGATTCCCGACCACCGTCCGTGCCTCTTCCACGAGCGAGGGGACCATCTTGACCAGGCCCGCATTCGCCTCGGCCGTCACCTGGAGCAGCGGCTCGGCATCCCGGTCGTTGAGCCAGTAGTCCGTCGTCCCTGGCAGGACGCGCCCAAGCCTTACCACGTGCGTCTTGGGCAACCTCCGCTCACCGTGGTACGCGCGGACGTGGCCGTCCACATAGAGCAGCCCCACGAGATCCTCCCGCTGCTTGACACGCGCGCTCGCCAAAGCCCGTCCGAAACGCTCCGCTCGCCCGGCGTCTTCCGCCAGCGCCTTGAGCTTGCGCCGAAGCGTCTTGACCTCCGGAGCACGATCGAGGCCGAGCAACCGTCCGAGCACCGCGGGCGTCTTCTCCTTCAGGCCTTCGGCCCGCTTGACCCGCAGGAGCGCCATCACCAGCAGCGTCATGATCGTCGTCCGAAGCCCGTAGAAGGCAGGCCCCAGCGACCCGTAGACCTGCCGGGCGATCCGGAGAACCCCGCTCTCCACCAGCGCCGGAACGGCGAGCAGCGCTCCCGCGCCCGCCACGGCGTCCGCATCCCCGAACAGCGGCGTCGCATCCTCGAGCACTCCCAGGCAGGCGAACGTCCGGTCCATCGTCCGATCTGACGGGTCCTGGTCCATCGTGAACCCGACGGGCTCCTCCTCCATCTCTCCCGTCCCCGAGGCTTGCCCGCCAGGCTGGCTGTCGCCTTCGGCCGGCTCTAGCCCCCGGGACTTGCTCGGGCCCTCTTCGCCTGCCGGTGCGATCCCATCGACCTCGACCGGTTCTGCGACCACCTGCGGCTCGCTGGTCGTCCCGTCCGGCTCCTCCTTCGCCAGTACCTGCTGCTGCGCTGGCGCAGGCGCCCTCCAGCCCCGCCGCTTCAGGATGGCACGGACGGTCGTGACCGTGACCCCTACGGTGAAAGCAATAGAGGCCGCTGACTCCCCGCCGGTCCTCATCTTCAGGACCTTGTCCTCGAGGGAGCGCGCAAGCCTCGACCGCCCCTTCGGGTAGCCGGTCGGGGGTCCGAGCGCGGCCAGCCCGCCCTCTTCGAACCGTCGCAGGTTGCGACGAACGGTGCGGTCGCCCTTCTTGAATGCCCGGGCGACGTCGTTCTGGTCAGCCCATCCCTGGGTCACCAGGAGGACTTGAGCATATGCACAGGCGGCCGCGTCATCTTCCGCGAAATAAGCAATCCGCATGCCCGAGGCAAGGACCACGGAGAAGCCATCCCTGGTATGCAGCGCGCAACGGGCATTGATGAAGGCGACACCTTCGGGAGGGGCTTCGTCCTCTACGAGGAGGAGGGGAATTTGCTGGCCTTCGACCACGCCAGAAGGTTACCAAATGCAGGCCTTTTCATCAAGAACAATCAGGCCACGTTTTCTGGCTTCGCCAAGGCCTCCAAACAGTTGCAAAATCAGTGGAAAAGCCCTGTTTCTGTGGAAATCTCCGGGCGCCCGTCCGGGCTATGTCAGGAGTTCTGGACTCAGACCTACACGATAACGTCCTGTGAGGCGCCCATTCCGCCGCCCGACCAACCCGACCGCGGCACATGCCCCGCCGGTGGAGCTGGCCAGGGGGCCAGCACCGGCGTCGGCCTTCCGATCAACGTCGGCTCCGGCGACGTCACCGCGACGATCCCCCTCTTCACGGTCCAGCAGGCACCCCTCTCGCTCGGCTTCGACCTCACCTACCACGCGAGCGCCCTTTCCTACCCAGGCATATCCGTCCCCGAACCGCTCGGAAAGGGCTGGACCCACCCCTACAACCAGCTCCTCGTCCCGATTCCGTCCACGAACCGCCTCTACCACTACACGGCCGACGGCCGGGAGCACGAGTACACCGCGAACGGCTCCGTCTGGAACGCGTCTCGCCCGGCAGAGCTGCGAGGCACCGTGACCGTTGTCACCGGTGACGCCGGGACGAGCGAGTACCGGCTGACGGACCTCGCGGGCACGGTCACCGCGTTCGACCAGGCGACCGGGCGCTGGAAGTCGACCCGCGACCGGTGGGGCAACGCGATCTCCGGTACCTACACCTCGGGCAGCCTCACCACCCTGACAGACGTAGCCGACCGGCAGCTCGCGCTCTGTCTCTTATAC
>DIAY01000134.1:0-6376 GCA_002414905.1 Holophagales bacterium UBA5066
CCCCCCCCCCCCCCCGGTTCCCCCCCCCCCCCCCCCCCCTCCGTTCGCCGCGGCTTTCGCGCCCCCCCCTGCCGTACCCGAGACCCCTCCCTCCCCGGTCGCGCCCCCGACGGTCCCGACCGCGCGCGTCACCCGCCCCCAGCCCTCCGCCCCTCCACCCGCGATGGTGCCCGCTCCGCCCCGCCCGACCGGCCGTCCCACGGTCTTCATCGTCCTCGCGGACGGTGCGGACCGGATCTCGATGGGCAAAGCCCTCGGCGACTCGGGATGCAACGCCGTCGAGGCGCGTTCCGGCGAGGAGGTCCTCGACCTTCTGATGTCCCGCCTTCCCGACGCCGTCGTCATGGACGTCGCGCTTCCGAAGGCCGACGGGTTCGAGGTGGCTCGGATACTGAAGGCGACTCCCATCTTCGCGCGGGTGCCCGTCCTGCTCCTCGGCACGCGGGTCGACCGGGCGCAGGAGAACTTCGCCCGGCAGGTCGGGGCCAGCGACATCCTCGCGCGCCCCGTCTCCGAGAGGGAGATCGTCGAAAGGACGTGGCGGCTCCTCGGGCCGCTCGGCTTCTACCGGGACGAGGTCCAGTCGGCCCGGATCGCCAGGCCCGGCCCCCGGCGCGCCTGACGACCTGCCGAATCGGTAGAGGCGCCGGGACGGACTCCGGTGCAGAATCCACCCACATGGGCAGCGGCACTGTGCTCGGGGGCCGACACTCGTCGTCGGGCTGGCGTATCCCGCGCCCGTCCCGGCGTGAGGCTCCCGTCGTCCCGGTGAGCGAGAGGGACCTCGAGGACGTCTGGCGCCTGCGGTTCCGTGATCCGCTCGTCGAGGCCGCCTTCCGCGAAGAGCAGAAGTACGCGAGCGGCCGGATCCTCCGGCCGGCGGTCGCCTTCGCCTTCGTGACGATCCTCGCCTTCGGCCTCGTCGACCCGATCGCCTTCCCGGTGTCGTGGCCCGCCGTCCTCGCAATCCGCATTTGTGCGCTCGCGCTCCCGGTCGCCGTGCTCCTGCTCCTGACCTACCTTCCCCGTTTCACCCCCTGGACCCGCCCCGTGCTCGAGGTGGGAGGGGTTGTCGCGGGCTGGGCCATCGCGGCGATGATCGCCATCGGCCGGCTCGACGAGCCGGGCGCGAGCCTCTATTTCGTCGGCCTCAGCTTCCCGATGGCCTCCTCGGCCATCGGCCTCCTCCCTTCGGGCTTCGCGGCGAGCGTCGTGCGTGCCGGCCTCATCGTCCTCTCCTTCCCCGCTGTCGCATTCGTGAGGAACCTCCCCGGTTTCGGCCCGCCGCTTCCGGCCGACGTCGTCGTCATCTCGCTCGGGATGCTCATCCTCCTCTGGCTCTTCTTCACCGTCGCCGGCTACTTCCGCGAGGCTTACCAGCGGCGGACGTTCGTGACGATGCGCCTCCTCGAGGCGGCCAGCGAGAAGGTCCGTCTGGTCGCGTCCGAGCTGAAGCGGCTGAACGAGGAGAAGAGCACGTTCCTCGGCATCGCGGCCCACGACCTGAGAAATCCTCTCGGCGTCGTCCTCGGCTACGCGGAGATGCTCCGCGACGAGGACTTCCCGCGAAAGGAGACGGCCGACATGGCCGCCAAGATCGTGGCCGCCGCCGAGCGGGTCCGGGACCTCGTCGCGGGTCTCATCGAGGTCAGCGCGGCCGAGGCCGGAACGGTCTCTCTCCAGAAGCGCCCGTGCGACCTTCTCGGGATCTCGCGGAAGGTCGTCGAGACGCAGGTCGCCTCCGCTGAGCGGAAGGAGATCGGGATCCGGGTCGACGGGACGCCCGTCGTCGTGACGGGGGATCCGGGGGCGATCCAGCAGGTCGTCGAGAACGTCGTCTCGAACGCGATCAAGTTCTCGCCGTGGAGGTCGACGGTCGTCGTCACGATCCGCTCCGACGGCGGAGCCGGCGTCGTCGAGGTCGAGGACGAGGGTCCCGGCGTGAGCGACGCCGACCGGGCCCGGCTCTTCGCAAAGTTCGCCAGGCTGTCCGCCAGGCCGACCGGCGGCGAGTCGTCGACCGGTCTCGGCTTGTCCATCGTCAAGACCCTGACGGAGGCGATGGGAGGGGAGGTCTCGCTCGAGAGCCCCCCGGGCCGCGGTGCCCGCTTCCAGGTCCGCCTGCCTCTCTAGTCCCGCCTTCAGCTCACCATCCCGGCCGCGCCTGTTCTATCCTTCCGCCACGTGAGCGCCCGCGCAGCAAACTGCCCGTCCTGCGGGGGAGAGGTTCTCTTCCGCGCCGGCTCGTCCGTCGTCACTGTCTGCCCGCAGTGCCGGTCCGCGGTGTCGAGGAAGGGGGCAAAGCTCGAGTCGCTCGGAACGGTCGCCGAGCTCCTCCCGACGTCCTCGCCGTTTCGGATCGGGACGACGGGCAGGCCGAAGGCAGAGGGCCTGAAGCCGTTCCGGATCGTCGGCCGGCTGCAGCTCTCGACCGGCGAGGGAACCTGGGACGAGTGGCACGTTTCCTTCGAGGACGGCCGCTACGCCTGGCTCGCCGAGGCCCAGGGGGGCTTCTGGGTGATGCGGCCCCTGCCGCCCCCTTCGAACCCGCCCGCTCCCGAGTTCAGCCAGATCGCACCGGGGCAACGGCTCAACTTCGGTGCGTACGGCCAGTTCGCCGTCACCGAACGGCGCCAGGCGCTCTACGCCTCGGCGGAGGGGGACCTGCCCTTCGCCGCCATCCCGGGCTCGGTTTTCATGTACGCCGACCTCTCGGGCACCGACGGAAGCCTCGCGACGCTCGACTACGGCGACGACCCCGGGGTCGACGCCTTCTTCGTCGGCAAGCAGGTCCAGCTCGCCGAGCTGGGGGTCGAGGGGCTCGAGGGCTGGTCGCAGCGGAAGGTCTCCGCGAAGGCGTCCTCGCTCAACTGCCCTGCTTGCGGCGCAGGGCTGCAGCTGAAAGACCCGGCGCACACCGTCCGCGTCGCCTGCACCTACTGCGGATCGGTTCTCGCGACGCCGCAGGACGGCGCTTCCGCGGAGAAGTTCGAGGTCCTCGTCCGGCTCCAGAAGGTCCCGTTCAAGCCCCTCCTGCCGCTCGGTGGGGAGGGGACGCTCCGGGGACTGAACTACGCGATCCTCGGGGCCGTCCTGAAGGCCTGCACGGTCGACGGCGTCTCCTACTACTGGCGCGAGTACCTCCTCAAGGAGACGAAGTCCGAGGCCTACCACTGGCTCGTCGAGTCGAACGGCCACTGGACGCTCGTGGCGGGAATCGCGGCCGGCGAGGTCTCGACGGCGCCGCGCCTCGCCGTCTGGAGGGGGACGCGATACCGCCACTTCCAGTCGACGATGGCCCGGGTCGAGGCGGTCCTCGGCGAGTTCTACTGGGAGGTGAAGAAGGGGGAGACGACCGCCGTCTCCGACTACGTCGCCCCCCCGAGGATCCTCTCGGAGGAGAGGTACGAGAACGAGGTCACCTGGTCCGAGGGGAGCTACGTCGCGAAGGAAGACGTCGAGAAGGCTTTCTCGCTGATGACTCCCCTGCCGGCGCCCGAAGGGGTCGGTTCGAATCAGCCCTGGCCGCACGCGGAGTCGTCCCGCGGCTTCCTGCGGACGCTGGGGCTCTTCGCGGGGATCGCGGTCTTCCTCTTCGTCTTCTTCAACATCAAGGCCGACCGGAAGACCGTCTACACGATGCGACACGACCTCTCGCTGGCGGCCAACGATCCGACGCTCTCGCCCGACGCGGTCTCCGAGACGCTGACGGTCGTCACCGAGCCGTTCGAGATCCCGCATTCCGGGAACGTCGAGGCCCGCATCGACGCGCCGACCGACAACAGCTGGGTCTTCGTGAGCGCCGTCCTCCTCGAGGAAGCGACGGGTCAGGCGTACGGGGTCGGCCTCCAGTCCGACTACTACCACGGCGTGGACGGCGGCGAGAGCTGGAGCGAGGGCTCCCGGTCTCGCACCGTCTACGTCGGCCGCGTCCCCGCCGGGCGCTACGTCCTGCGTCTCGAGCCCGAGCTCGAGCGGGGCAAGGCGCCCCCGTACTACGACATCCGCCTCCGGAGCGGCGTGCCCCGGATAACACACCTCGTGATCGTCCTGCTCCTCCTCCTCCTCGGCCCGATCGCGGTCGGCATCTCGAAGGCCCGCTTCGAGGGCCGGCGCTGGGCCGAGAGCGACTATGCCGGAGGGGGCGAGGGCGGATCGGACGACGACGAATGAGGCCGACATGCTGAAACGCGGATTCCAGGTCTTCGGCGCACTCCTCCTGACGGCCTACGCCTGGGCCGGCTTCGCCGGGTGGGAGCTTCCGAGCAACGCGAAGAAGGGCGTCGTCACGGCCGGAGCGCGCAGCGCGACCGGATTCCGGGCCTACAGCTTCTGGACGGGAGGAAAGTAATGAACTGGTGGCAGCTCCACGGGCAGCAGGTCTGGTCGGCCCTCGTCTTTTCCGCAATCGGGATCGGCGTTTTCGGCCTCTTCTTCCTGATCCTCCCGAGGATCCTCCCCTTCTCGCTGAAGAAGGAGATCGAAGAGGACCAGAACGTCGCCCTCGGCGTCGTGATCGCCGCGATCGTCCTGGGGATGGCGTTCATCATCGGGCAGGCCATCGGCTCGTGACCCGGTGACGCCGAGCCCGGTCCGCCCGGGACCGGTCTACCTGACGGTCCTCGTCATCGCCACCTGCGGGCTCGTTTACGAGCTCGTGGCGGGGGCGCTGGCGAGCTACCTCCTCGGGGACACGGTCACACAGTTCTCCCTCGTCATCGGGATCTACCTGACGGCGATGGGCGCGGGAGCGTGGCTTTCGAAGTTCATCGAGCGGGGCGTGGCGCGCCGCTTCGTCGAGATCGAGATCGCCGTCGCCTTCCTCGGCGGTTTCTCGGCGCTCATACTCTCCTTCGCCTTCCTCTCGCCCCGGTGGTTCCATCCCGTCTTCTACGGCCTCGTCTTTGGGGTCGGAACCCTCGTCGGCGTGGAGATTCCCCTCATGCTCCGGCTCCTGCGCCGTTCGGTGGCGTTCAAGGACCTCGTCGCGCAGGTCCTCACGTTCGACTACCTCGGCGCCCTCGCCGCCTCGCTCCTCTTTCCTCTCGTTTTCGTCCCGCACCTCGGCCTCTTCCGCACCTCGCTTCTCTTCGGCCTCCTGAACGTCGTGGTGGCGTTCACGTCGATCCGCCTCTTCCGCGACGAGATCGGTCCACCGGGAGGGCTCCTGGCGAAGGCCGCCATCGTCGCGGCGCTCCTCCTCGGCGGCTTCGCCGCGGCGGACCGCCTCTCGGAGATGGCCGAGGAGCAGCTCTACGCCGACGACGTCCTCCTCGCCAGGAGCTCCGCCTACCAGCGGGTCGTCCTGACGAGGAACAAGGCGGGCTTTCAGCTCTTCCTGAACGGGCACCTCCAGTTCTCCTCCGTCGACGAGTACCGCTATCACGAGGCGCTCGTCCACCCCGCGTTCGCGCTCGTCCCCGATGCGCGGCGCATCGCCGTCTTCGGCGGCGGCGACGGCCTCGCGGTGCGCGAGGTGCTGCGCCATCCCTCGGTCGAATCGGTGACGCTCGTCGATCTCGACCCGATGGTCACCCGGCTCGCCCGCGAGAATCCCCTCTTCGTCACGCTCAACGGCGGCTCGCTCCTCTCACCGAAGGTCACGGTCGTCAACGACGACGCGATGCCCTGGCTCGAGAAGGGGACGGACCTGTTCGACCTCGTCTTCGTCGACTTTCCCGACCCGAACGGCTTTGCGGTCGGAAAGCTCTATACGAAGCGCTTCTACACCCTGCTGAAGCGGCGCCTCTCGCCCGACGGCGCCTTTGCCGTCCAGTCGACCTCGCCGCTCTTCGCGCGCAAGTCGTTCTGGATCATCGACCGGACGATCGAAGCCTCGGGCTTCGCGACGCGCCCGTACCACGCCACCGTCCCCTCGTTCGGCGAATGGGGATTCGTTCTCGCCGCGCCCCGGCCGTTCGCCCTCCCCCGCCACCTGATCGCGGGTCTCCGCTACCTCTCCGACGAGACCCTCCCCGCCCTCTTTTCCTTCGGTCCCGACATGGCCCGGCTGGAGGCGCCCGTAAACCGTCTCTACGACCAGGTCCTCGTGAGGACCTACGAGAGCGAGTGGCGGAAGTTCGAGTGACGTGAGGCCTTCCCGGCGCGAGGCGATCGCCGCGCTCGTCGGCCTCCCGGCCCTCTCGGCGTTCCTGGCGTCCTGCCGGCGGGCGGAGGATGGCGTCTCATTCGGCGGTGTCATCGCGGGAGCCGACGTCCTGCGAGGGCACCGGATCCGGACAGGCGAGCTGCTGTCTCGTCCGGTCGCCCGTCGCGAAAGCGTCGGGGTCGCGATCCTCGGCGCCGGTATCTCCGGCCTCTCCGCGGCCTGGGCCTTCACCCGGAACGGTTTCACGGACTACCGCCTCTACGAGCT
>DIAY01000134.1:6543-6818 GCA_002414905.1 Holophagales bacterium UBA5066
ACGTCCGACGGCCAGCCCGAGTGGGCCGAGGAGATGCTCTGCGCCGAGCCGGAGGAGCGCCTCTTCTTCCGCGGCTTCTGGTACGAGGGGCTCTATCCCCGTGCGGGCGCGTCCAGGCAGGACCGCGAGGAGCTCGCCCGCTTCGAGCGCGAGATGCTCCGCTTCGCCGCGCTAAGGGACGGGAAGGGGCGCCGCGCCTTTGCCATCCCGCGCCGCCGCTCCTCCGACGACGCCGAGTGGACCGCGCTCGACCGGATCTCGATGCGCGAGTGGCT
>DIAY01000134.1:7066-7194 GCA_002414905.1 Holophagales bacterium UBA5066
TTCGAGGCGCCCGCCGCCTTCCTGACCTGGCCGGAGGGGAACGGGCGCCTCGTGAAGCACCTCGTCAAGGCCGCGGGCGGGAAGATCGTCACCGGTGCGGTCGTCTTCGACGTCGTCCCGGGAGCCCG
>DIAY01000134.1:7478-17991 GCA_002414905.1 Holophagales bacterium UBA5066
GCGAACCTGACCCTCTCCGGCCGGCCCGCCGATCGCGGCTTCCCTCTCTGCTGGGACAACGTCCTCTACGACTCGCGGGGCCTCGGCTACGTCGTGGCGACCCACCAGACGGCGAGGACGCACGGTCCGACCGTCCTCACCTACTACCTCGTCTTCGCCGGCGAAGAGCCGCGCAAGGCACGCGAGAAGCTCCTCTCGGCGACCTGGAGGGAGCTGGCGGACGCCGCCCTCGCCGACCTGTCGAGGGCGCACCCGGACCTCCCGTCCCTCGTCACGAACATCGACGTTTTCCTCTGGGGCCACGCGATGGCCCGCCCGCACCCGGGCTTCGTCTGGCACCCCGACCGCGCCGCGCTCGAGCGGCCCGTCGGCCGCGTCCGCTTCGCCCACGCCGACGCTTCCGGGCTCCCCCTCTTCGAGGAGGCGCAGGACGCCGGTCTCCGTGCGGCCGAGGCGATCCTGGCCGAGGACGGGGAGCGGTTCACGTCGCTCCTGGCGTAGCGGCCGGTCAGTCGTCCCGGAGCGGCCCCGGAGCCGTCGCAGGCCTTGCGACGGCCGCCTCGCCGACGACCTGCTTCCCGAAGGTGAGGTTGAAGACGGGGAGCGCCGTCAGCGTCGTGACGATCGCCATGACGACCATGATGGAGAAGAGCGTCGGCGTGATGACGCCGCGCTCGAGTCCGATGTTGAGGATGATCAGCTCCATCAGACCGCGGGCGTTCATGAGCGCTCCGATCCCCACCGCTTCGCGGTGCGGCTCGCCTCTGAAGCGGGCCGCGGCGTAACAGGCGCCCCCCTTTCCGATCGTCGCGGCAAGGAGAACCAGGAGAGCGAGCCCCCACAGGGCGAACGAGTTCACGAGGCCGATCCGGGTGTTCAGACCCGAGTAGACGAAGAAGAGGGGGAGCAGGAGGTTGACCGTGAGCGGCTGGACCTGCCTCTCGATGCGCCGGGCGATTTCGCCCCGGGGCATCGCGGCGCCGAGGACGAACGCCCCGAAAACCGCGTAGATGCCAACCTTGTCGGTGTACCAGGCCGCGCCCGCGAGGAGCATCAGCGCGCCCGGAAGGGCCACGCTGTCGTACGCCTCGCGCTTGTCGATCCAGGCCCCGGCGCGCGCGAGGACGGGACGAAGGACGAAGAAGGCAAAGAGGCCGAACGCGACGCCGCCGCCGATAGCCCAGACGGCGATCGAGGCCTGGCCCGAAAAGCTCGCGAGGACGACCGCGAGGATGCACCACGCCGCTGCGTCGTCCGCCGAGCCGGCCGCGAGCGCCAGCGTCCCCATCGAGGTCCCCGAGAGGCCGCGCTCGTAAATGATGCGGGCCAGCATCGGGAAGGCCGTGATCGACATCGCTGCGCCCATGAAGAGCGCCGCCTCGCCGACCGAGACCTTCTCGGCGAAGAGGGCGGTGTCGCCGTGAAACGCCCAGGCGATCGCCGCCCCCAGGGCGAAGGGCGTCAGGATCCCGGCCCACGAAACGGTGACGGCGCTCTTCACCCTCTTCCGGAGGAGCTCCACGTCGAAATCGAGCCCGACCAGGAACATGTAGAGGACGAGGCCGATCTGCGCGACGACGTAGATGACCGGCATCACCGCCTTCGGGAAGAGCGCTGCCTGGGCCTGGGGGGCGATCAGCCCGAGGAGCGAGGGGCCTATCAGGACGCCGGCGATCATCTCTCCCACGACCTGCGGCTGGCCGACGAAGCGCGCGAGGTATCCGACGAGGCGGCAGGCCAGGAGAATCGCCGCGAGCGCCAGGAAGAAGACGATCGACAGCTCGTGGTTCGTCATTTGGCGCGCACTTTACCCGGAGTCGCGGACAGCCGCGCTCACGTCAGACGGCCAACGACGACGAGGTCTTCCGCCGGCTACTCGAAGTAGCCCGACACGTCGAGAACGACGTCGACCGGACCGGCCGAGGCGTTCGTCGCCTTGAGCGTCCCGCTCCTATCCGCGGCCAGGAGCATGACGGTTCCAACCGCGCGCGTCCGCCCCGCCTCGAAGGCCACGGTCCAGGTCGCCGGGGATGCCGAGAGGTGCCCGGGGAAGAGGCTCAGTGTGCCCGACGCCACGGGCGAGACGGCTGTGACGTTCACGACGACCGCGTACGCCGATGCCGGGACGCCGCACTGTCCGGCGAGGGTGAACGTGCGCGTCTCCGCGGGCACCAACGGCCCCCCCGTCGTCCGGGTGTCGACCACTCGGCACGGTGCGACCACGTGGAGCGCCGAGCCCGTGATGCCGAACGTCGCCGTTGACGAGAGGTCGGCCGCTGGCGTCGTGACGGTATGGGTTTGAGCTCCGCCGTCCGACCACGACGAGAAGGCGAGCCTGGGGCCGTCGGGAAGGACCTGGTCCGGTGCGCCGAGCGTGAGATCCCACCCCTCCCACGACACGAACGTGGCCGGCGCCGTGACCCCCTCGCCGTTCACCGTCAGCCGGGCACCCTCGGGGACGCTCCCGACCGTGACGTTCCTCTTGCGTGGCTCGAGGTCCAGCCGCACGTCCGGTGAGAGGAGGCCACCGGAGTCTTCGGCCTGCAGGTGGACCTCGAGGAAGCTGTTCTGCGCCGCCGCCAGGTCTTCCGGCGCCGGGGCGCTGAAGGTGATTCCCGCGCCCGTCCCCGACTGGAAGGGATGGGTGTGGACGTCGTGGTGGAGGAGGACCGTCCAGTGGAGCCGCTCCGGCGGAATCGCCCCTTCGTCGAGGTCCGTTCCCGATCCGGTGATGGTCACGACCTGCCCCACTCCGAAGGTGGCCCCTCCCGGCGGCGCGTCGATCGACGCCGTCGGTGGCCTGTTCCCGACGGTGATCGTCGCGGTCGCGGGCGCAGAGAACGCGAGGGCCTGGTCGCGCACCCGGAGCGAGGCGAGGAACACGCCGTTCGAGGCGTAGGTTCTCGACGCCGCAGGTGCCGCGGTCTGCTCGACGGGACTTCCGTCGCCGAAGTCCCAGAAGTACGTCAGCGTGTCACCCGCATTCGGGTCGGAGCTGCCGGCCGCCGAGAAGGTCACCTCGAGCGGGGCGGTGCCGACAGTCGGGTCGGCACCGATAACGGCCGACGGCGGCTGGTTTGAACCGGCGGGGGCGTATCTCAGCCGGCGGACCTGTCCGCCGGAGGCGTACGTCGTGTAGTAGAGCGCCTGCGTCTCCCCGTGCGGTCCGAAGACGAGCGACGTCGCGCTCGAGCCTCCGAGGCTCGATACGAACGTCGTCGCGCTCGCGGGCGGCACCCCGGAGGCCGGGATCCGGAAGATCGCCCCGCAGACGTAGTCGGCAAGGAGGTACGTCCCGTCGTACTCCGCCGGCCAGACACCGTTCGGGACGAATGCGCCCCCGGTAATCGAGTTGCATCCGGAGATCGACGTTCCCGGCACGACGGACGGCCCGTGCGGGTATTCGAAGAACGGGTCCGACATTCCGGCAGGCGTGGGGCTGCACTTGCCCGTCGTGCTGTTGACGCGCGTCCCCTCGCTACAGTTCCAACCGTAGTCGGCGCCGGAGACCAGCGCGTCGATCTCCTCCCACGCCCCCTGTCCGACGTCGTTGACGAAGATGCGCGTGCCCGCGGCGTTCGGGTCGGTCGCGAAGCGGAAGGGGTTCCGGAAACCCCGGGCGAAAGTCTCCTGGCAGCGGGTGCCCGGAGTCGTCTCCCCGATTGCGTTGCATCGCGCGGTGTCGGCGCCCTGGAATGGGTTCGAGGCGGGTATCCCTCCATCCCGCGTGATCCGGAGGACTTTCCCGAGAAGGTGAAACTCGTCGCGCGAAGCGTCGTTCGCGCCAGCGCTTCCGCTGTCCCCGGCGTAGTCGGTTCCGCCGTCTCCCGTCGAGATGTACAGGTACCCGTCGCGGCCGAAACGAAGGTCTCCCGCGTTGTGATTGCCCCCGAACGACCGGATGCCGTCGACGAGGACGGTCTCCGTCGCCGGGTCGACGACGTTCGAGTCGGGAAGGACGAACCGCGAGACGCGGTTGCGCGGCTCGTTGCTCCCCGTCGCACAGGAGCCGGTGACGTTGCGCGTGTAGAAGAGGTAGACGTACCGGTTCGCCGTGAAGGCCGGGTCGACGGCGACGCCGAGGAGGCCGCGCTCGAAGTTCGTGCAGATCTGCGATGAGGAAAGGGTCAATGCAGGGGTCGGGAGCAGTGTTCCCGCCGCGGTGACGACGCGAAGGCTCCCGCTCTGTCGCGTGACGAGGAGGCGCCCGTCGGGTGTGAAGGTGATCGCCGTCGGTCCTCCGACCGTGGCGACGAGCTCGTCGACGAACCCGGAGGGGACGACGGGCTGGGCCTCGGCGACGCATACGGCGCCGCAGAGAAGCAGCGCGCTGAAGCGGGCACGGAACTCTCGGCGAAGGTCCATCAGATCGTCCTCTCGGGCGGGTCCGGGGGCCGGCGGTCCGCCCGTCTCGATGATACCGGTTCGCATCGTGTCGGGCCGGGCCTCAGGTCCGGCTCGCGGGCAGGCGGTCGCCCCCCGCTAGACTCGCCTCACCCGTGCCCACGAACGATCGGTCCCCATGGCTCTTCTCCCGCCGCGCCGACCTCCTCCTCTTCGGCGGACCGGCCGTCGCGTCGATCCTCCTGCTGGCCCTCGGGGCGCGGACGGGAGAGCTCGACGGAGACCTCCCCCTCGCCCTCTGGGTCCTCACCGTCGTCGGAGTCGACGTGGCGCACGTCTGGTCGACGGGCTGGCGGGTCTACGCCGACCCGGAGGAGTTCCGGCGCCGCCCGGCTCTCTACCTCGCGGTTCCGGCCGCCGCATACGGTGCCGGTGTCCTCTTTTTCACAGCCGGGCCACTCGTCTTCTGGCGGGTCCTCGCGTATCTCGCCACCTTCCACTTCGTGAGGCAGCAGTACGGCTGGGTCTCCCTCTACCGGAGGAAGAGCGGAGAGAACGAGGAGCCCGGGGCGGCGTGGGGGCGGCGCCTCGACGCCGCGACGATCTACGGAGCGACGCTCGCCCCTCTCGTCTTCTGGCACGCGACGCTGCCGAAGCGTTTCCACTGGCTCCTCGCCGGAGACTACGCATCAGGCCTGCCGGCCTGGACCGGGCCCCTGGCGCTCGCGGCGTTCGGCGGCGTCTTCGCCCTCTGGCTCGGGAAGGAAGGGTGGCGCTTCGCCACGGGCCGTGGCGTTTCGTGGGGAAAGGTCCTCGTCGTCGTGACGACGGCCCTCATCTGGCACCTCGGGATCGTGACCTTCGACAGCGACTACGCCTTCGCGGTCACGAACGTGCTCATCCACGGTGTCCCCTACTTCGGGCTCGTCTTCCTCGCGCTGAGAAGGGCTGCGGAGTCTCGCGCCGCGGCCCGGCGCCCCCCCGTTCTCGCCGACCTCGGGGCCCGCCACGCCGTTTTTTTCCTCGCTCCGCTCGTCCTCTTCGCCTTCCTCGAGGAGTGGGGCTGGGACCGCCTCGTCTGGCACGAGAACGGCACCCTCTTTCCCGGTGCCGCGATCGATCCCGGATCGGTCGTCCTCGCGCTCGTCGTGCCTCTCCTTGCCCTTCCCCAGGCGACTCACTATCTTCTCGACGCGTGGATCTGGAAGGTGAGACCCGGAAACGAGAACGCCGCGGCGACGATCGGGATCGCGCCACCGGTCGTCGGCGCGGACCGGGCTCAGCGCTGATCGAGCGCCTCGGCGCAACGGTCTCCAACCTGCGGGAGATCTCGAGAGGCGCCGCCGGCTGACGGGCTTCAGCCTTCCTTGCCCAGCTTCGCGAGCTTTTCGAGAGCCCTCTTTGCCCCGAAGACGATGAGCGTATCGCCCCGCTCCAGAGGCGTCGCCTGCGTGGGAATCCCGAGGAGTCGTTCGACCATTCGCGTTCCGAGCCCGAGGATCCGCGTCTCCGGGACGATCCGGCGGATCGTCACGAGCGAGACTCCGTAGTCCTCCGGGAAGTCGACCTCGCCGACCTTCCGCCCCAGGAGCTCCTCCGGCACCGCGACCTCTCCGACGGCGAAATCCGCCGAGAGCGCGAAGGAGTCGTAGAGGCCCTCCACCATCAGGCTTCCGGCGAGCCGGGCCACCGTCTCGGAGACCGGGAGGACGATCTCGTCGACGCCGAGCGCCTCGAGGATCTTCTCGTGGCGGGCGCTCATCGCGCGAACGATGAGACGCGTCACGCCGATCTGCTTCAGGACGGAGACGGTCAGGAGGGCGGTCTCGAAGTGAGACCCGAAGCTCACGACGACGGCGTCCATCTCGGAGATCCGCTGCTCCGAGAGGGCCTTCGCGTCGGTCGCATCGAGGCGGACCGTGTGCGTGACGAGGTCGCGGAGGTCGTCGACCGCCTCCTCTCGCTCGTCGATTGCGAGGACCTCCGCGCCCCGGCGCGTCAGCTCGACGGCGAGCTGGGACCCGAAGTTGCCGAGGCCGATGACGGCGAATTGTCGCGACATGCGCCTACGTTACCAGCACGTCCTCATGAGCGTACTCGTGCCGCGCATTCCGCCGCCGCGGCGTCGCGGCCAGGACGCAGCCGAGGAGGCCGACACGCCCGGCGAGCATCAGGCCCGACAGGAGGAGCTTGGACGGCGTTCCGAGCGAGGGGGTGATGCCCGTCGACAACCCGACCGTGGAGAGGGCCGAGACGGCCTCGAAAGCGAGATCGAGGAAGGGCTTCTTCTCGAACGCGAGCAGCGCCAGAACCGAGACCGAGAGGAAGGAGACCGAAACGATCACGGTGGCCAGTGCCCGCTGGATCGACGCGTCGCCGAGGCGACGCCGGAAGAGCTCGACTCTTCCCTTCCCTCCCGCGATCGACATTACGGTGAGGAGGGCCACGGCGACCGTCGTCGTCTTTACCCCCCCCGCCGTCGAGGCCGGGGAACCGCCGATCCACATCAGGAGGAGGATGAGAAAGAGGGCGGCAGGCGCCAGGCCGGCCACGTCGACGGTGTTGAAGCCGGCCGTTCTCGCCGAAACCGAATGGAACAGGGCCGAGAGGAGCCGCTCTCCCCACTTCTCGCCGAGGGCCCCTCCCACCGGGTCGAGCAGGAGGAGCCCCGCCGTCCCCAGGACGAGGAGGAGACCCGTGACGGTGAGGACCATCTCGACGTGCAGGCCCGGCCTGCGCCTCCTGCGCGCCACGAGCCCTCCGATGGCGGCGAGGACGGGAAAGCCGAGGCCTCCCACTACGATGAGGACCATGATCGTCGACTGGACGACGACGTTCGCCCCCAGCCCCGGCGCCATCAGGTTCATGCCGTGGAGCGCGAAACCGGCGTTGCAGAAGGCCGAAACGCTGTGAAAGATGGCCGAGAAGAGGCGGCCCGCCTCGGGAACCACGCTCTCCGGCAGGTACCGGTAGAGGATGGCGGCCCCCGCCGCCTCGAATGCGAGGGTCACGAGCGCGATCTGCGCGAGCGTCGCACGGATACGGCCGAGGCTCTGCTCGCCGACGAGGGACTGCAGGCTCGCATACTGCCGGAGCGTGCCCCCCGTGAAGGCGAAGGCGAAGAACGTCGTGAGCGTCATGATCCCGAGGCCGCCGGCCTGGATGAGGACGAGGAGGATCGTGTGCCCGAAAGGGGTGAAGGTGGCCCGCGTGTCGACGACCGTCAGCCCGGTGACGCAGGCGGCGCTCGCCGAGGTGAAGAGGGCGTCCACGACGGTGAGCCCTTCGCCCCGGGTCGCGCGGGGAAGCAGGAGCAGGCCGGTCCCCATGCCGATCAGCAGGACGAAGCTGGCGAGGATGACGAGATGAGGCTGGACGACCTGCCCGACGAATTTCCGGCTGTCTCGCAAGGCACCGAGGAGGAGGGAGAGAACGAGAAACGCCTGCGTTGCGACGAGCCAGGCACCGGCGAAGTCGTCCGGGTCGAGGCCGAAGAAGACGATCGGCGAGGCGACGCCTCCACGCCGGCCGAGAAAGCCGAGCAGGACGACGACCCACACGAAGACGTCGATCCGGTGCGACCGGAGGAAGGCGCGGCGGTCATCCCGGGTGAGGAGACGCAGGACGCCCAGAACGACGAAAGCCCCGAGCACGAGCGCCAGGAGCAGCCTGACGAAACCCACTATCTCGGGTTCCAGAACGAAGCCGTGCTCGAGGACGAGCGCGCCGATGGCCAGGAGGGCGAGGAGCCGAAGCGCGACGGCGACCGCTCCGTCAAATTCCGCCCGAAGGCCACGGTCGGGCTTCGGCCGCGCCAGCTCCCGCAGGTGCAGCTTCGTCAGCGATCGGAAGAACCGCCTTTCGGCCATCGCACCGAGTCTACGGTCGGGACCTTCCGAAACGTATAGTTCGAGCTCATGCCGCGCCCCTTCGGGACGGATACGGTCGAGGAGCTGCCGACCAGGCTCGTCCGGCCCTTTGCCGCTCCCCTCCTGTGCTGATCGCCCGATCGAAATAGACTCGAGCCACCATGAACGGAGATTTCCCACCCGACACGCTCAGGGCCTGGGGCGGCGCTGCCGCCGAGCGCCTCGCCCGCTATTTCGAGACGATCGAGAGCCGGCCCGTCCTGGCCCGGACGAAGCCGGGCGAGCTCGTCGCGAAATTCCCGCCCGAGGCTCCCGAAGAGCCCGAGTCGTGGGAGGCGATCGAACGCGACCTCGACCTCCTCGTCGAGCCGAACCTGACCCAATGGCAGCACCCGGGCTTCATGGCCTACTTCGCGTCGTGCGGCTCGGTCCCCGGGATCGTCGGCGACTTCCTCGCCGCCGGCTACAACCAGGTCGGCATCCTCTGGCGCTCCTCCCCCGCGTCGAACGAGATGGAGCAGGCGATGGTCCGCTGGCTGGCCCGCCTCGTCCGCCTGCCGGACGCCTTCGACGGCCAGCTCGCCGACACGGCATCCGCGGCCTCCCTCATCGCGCTCGCCGCCGCACGCGAGCAGGCCTTTCCCGACGTGCGCAAGACGGGCCTCGCGGGCCTGCCGCCCGCGGTCGTCTACTGCTCCGAGCTCGCGCATTCCTCCATCGACAAGGCGTGCGTCGTCCTCGGCCTCGGGATCTCGGGCCTCCGAAAGATCCCGACCGACGCGGAGCACCGGATGGACGCCGGCGCGCTGGAGTCGGCCATCGCCGCCGACCGGGCTGCGGGACGGAAGCCGATCGCCGTCGTCGCGACGGTCGGGACGACCGCCGTGACCTCCGTCGACCCGCTCCCGGCCGTGGCCGCCATCTGCCGCCGCGAGGGGCTCTGGATGCACGTCGACGCCGCCTACGCCGGAGCCTCGGCGAGCCTCCCCGAGAAGCGGCCCCTCTTCGCAGGCTGGGAGGAGGCCGACTCGATCGTCTGGAACCCCCACAAGTGGCTCTTCCTCCCGCTCGAGTGCACCGGTCTCTTCTTCCGGAAAATGGAGCGCGTGAGGAAGGCGTTCTCGGTCGTCCCGCAGTACCTCGAAACGCCCGAGGGGAGCGCCGGGGTCCGCGAGTACATGGACTATGGCATCCAGCTCGGTCGCCGCTTCCGTGCGCTTAAGGCGTGGATCACGCTCCGCACGTTCGGCGCCACGGGGATTCGCGAACGTCTCCGCGCCCACATTGCCCTGGCGCAGCGGCTCGAAGGCGACCTGCGCCGTGAGCCGGACGTCGAGATCGCCGCCCCCGTGCCGTTCTCGGTCGTCGTCTTCCGTTTCGCACCCTCCGGGCTCTCCGAGCCGGAGAGGGACACCTTGAACCAGCGGGTTCTCGAGAACGTGAACCGGGAGGGACGCTTCTTCATCTCGCACGCGGTCGTGAAGGGGCGGTACGTTCTTCGGGCCGCGATCGGCAACCTCCGGACGGAGGAGCGGCACCTGGATGCGTTCCTCGATTCCCTTCGCACCGCCCGGGCGGTCGCTGAAACCAGACACGACCTGAAGCCGTAAATCTGGAGGAGAAAGCCGGGGAGCGGAATGCAGCTGTCGCCACGCGGGGCTCGTGGAGACGTGCAAGTCTTTCCGGAAGAATGAGATGAGCCTCATCGAACCGAGCAACCGAACCGCGGACCTCTCCGCCCTGAAGATTCGTCGCGACTCGGGACCCCAGCGCGGGCGCTGGGTCCTGCCTGCCATCGCGACGGCGATCGTCGTCCTCGTCGCCGCCGCTCTCGCGTGGGCGCGAGCCAGCGGCGCCACGTTCCGCGCGCCGGAGGTCTCCGTGACGCGCGTCGCCCTCGTCACGCCCACGCAGGCCTCGACCGTCCTCACCGCCTCGGGCTACATCGTGGCCCGGAGCAAGGCCGAGATCTCCCCGAAGTCCGTCGGGCGCGTCGCCTGGATGAACCTCGAGGAAGGGCAGAAGGTGAGGAAGGGCGAGCTCGTCGCCCGGCTCGAATCGCAGGAGCTGGAGGCGCAGCGCAAGCAGTACGCAGCGTCCCGAGAGCAGGCGCTCGCCGAGCTCGTCAATGCCCGGCTGGAGCGGCAGCGTGCCGCCACGCTTCTGAAAGACCTGGTCGGCAGCCAGCAGGCGTTCGACGCCGCCGACGCGCGAGTGAAGGCGCTCGAGGCCCAGGTGACTTCGATCGAGGCGCAGGTGCGCTACGTCGAGGAGCTGATCAAGAACTCCGAGATCTACGC
>DIAY01000287.1 GCA_002414905.1 Holophagales bacterium UBA5066
ATGGGGCGCCGCCGGCTCTGCCGGAGGCGCCCCATTGCGGAGGAAGAGGAAAAAGAAGCGCGCCCTACGCCGTGCGCTTCCCGTACTCCTTGTCGAGGTAGAGCACCGATCCGGGGCGATCGGAGACCATCCGGATCTTGTCGACGATCTCGGAGACGCGCGCCTCCTCCTCGACCTGCTCCGTCACGAACCACTGCAGGAAGACCTGCGTCGCCGTGTCCTTCTCGGCTGCGGCGAGGTGGTAAAGCTTGTGGATGCGGGCCGTGACCTCTCTCTCGTGCGCGAGCGTCTTCTCGAACGTCTCGAGCGCCGTGCCGAAGGTGGTGGCGGGGGCCTTGGCATCCTTCCAGACGATCGTCGCGCCGCGCGCGAGCATGAAATCGACGAACTTCAGCGCGTGCGTCATCTCTTCCTGGAACTGGACGCGCATCCACCTCCCGAAGCCCTTGAAGGCCTTCGACTCGAAGTCGGCGGACATGGCGAGGTAGAGGTACGCGGCACCGATTTCGGCCGACACGTGCTCGTCGAGGGCGGTCTTCAGCTTTTCAGGAATCATCGTCCACTCCCGGCCACGCGCACTCGGGCGCGGGCGCGCCGCCATGTTAGCCGACGCCTTCGGGAGCTATGGGGTCAGGTCTTGATTCTCTATTATAGCCAAAGGCTATAATAGAGAATCAAGACCTGACCCCTTTCCCCTAATCTGCCGAGCGGTCTTCGAGAGCGACGGACGGGTCGGTTTCGAGCATCGCCACGAGCGACGGCCACGACACGTCGGGCTGTTCGACGAAGGCGTTGAGGAACACCGCCACGTCGCGGGCGCCATTGGCGGCGACGAGGTCGGCGACGGCCTTCTTCAGCAGCAGCTCCGGCGGCTCGGCCACGGGCCCCTCCGCCGTCAGGCTCGGCCCCTCGTGCGGGAGGTCGAGCGCGGCGAGGAACACCTCGATCATTTCGCCCTTCGAGCCGACCAGGCCGGCGGAGAGGACGAAGAGGGCGAGCTCCTCCGCGCGCTTGTCGCGGAGCGTCTTCCTCACGTAGCCCTTGCGAACGTCCTCCTGGAAGCGCTCGAAGCGGTTCAGGGGGACGCGCTGGATCGAGAGGACGCTTCCGGCGATCTTGTCGGGGATCTCGTCGTCCTCGCACGCGGCCAGGACGATGGTGTCGACTTCGGAGTTCGAGAGACGGCGGAAAATCTCGTATGGCTTCATCGTTGCAGGGACGGAGGATAGCGCGAAGTGATCCTTCCCGGCCGCCCGAGCAGAAATGAGTGAGAATGGGCGGCTTGATAGTTCTCCACGGAAATCCCATGCCCCCTACGGGCCCGATTCCCGGGGCCGGGTTCTTCCTCTGGGGTGAGGGGGCGTACGCAAGCGAAAAGCACAGGCCCGAACACCCGCGCTCTCTCGCCCCGGGAGCCCTCGAGGTCGCCCTCAAGGCGGCCGGTCTCGCCGTCGCCGCGAGCGGGCTCGTCCGCCCCGAGCGCCTCCTGCTCACGCTCCCCACGCTCCGGTCGCGCCCCGTCCCCTCCCATCCCGCGCTTCGGGAGGATGAGGACTACACCGGCGGCGAGACCGTCCTGAAGTCTTTCGAGGTCGAGGGGCTCGTCCTTCCCGCGGGCCGCGCCTTCGACGCCCTCACCGTCATGGGAGAGTCTCCCGAGCGCCCCGGCCTCCTCCTCGGCGACGACATCGACTACTGGGTCGCCGTCGGCGCGTGGGTCCTCGACCTCCTTCACCGGCGGCGGATCGTGCCGGCCGTCGAGGACGGGCGCGCCCGGTGGCGGCCCGTGTTCAACGATCCCCACGAGAAAGACCGCGCCGATCTCTTCGCCCAGGCGATGCCCCCTTCGAGCCGCGCCATCGGCTGGCCGGGCAGCTCGGCCGAGGGCCTCTACCCCGCCTCTTCCTTCCTCCTCAGGACCGTCGTCGACGACCTGGCCGACGCCGCCGCACGCGAGCTGCTCCTCGAGGGAATCCCCGACGTGCGGCGCCACCGGGGCACCGGCCCCGAGTGGCTCGCCCTCTCCCTGCTCGCCGCCCGCCGCGACAGCCGGGAGGACGAGCTGGTCGCCGAGGCCGTCCCCTCCGAGGTCGCCGACCGCTTCAGCGCCTGGAGCATCCCTCTCCTCGAGGCCCTGCCCGAGGGCGACCTGCGCCTCGGCGTGAGGCTCCTGCCCCCCGACCCGGCGTCGGAAGAGGCGCCGGCGTGGCGGCTCGGCTACCACCTCGAAGCCGCGGACGACCCGAGCCTCAAGCTCTACGCCGAGGAGATCTGGCACGAGACCGCCTCCAGCCTGCGGCGCCTCGGGCGCCGTTTCGTGAATCCCCAGGAGACCCTTCTCGCGCGCCTCGGCGGCGTCGCCTCGCTCAGCGAGCCGATTCGCCGGAGCCTCGAGGAGCGTCACCCCGAAGGCGCGTCCCTCTCGCTCGAAGACGCGTGGCGCTTCCTCGCCACCGACGCTCCTCTCCTGAAGGAGGCGGGCGTCCAGCTCCTCCTGCCCGCCGAGGGACGCACCACGAAGCCGTCGTTGCGCCTCAACGCGGCCGAAAGCCGCTGGAAGAGCGGCGTCGCCGTCACCCGCTTCGGCCTCGGCACCCTCGTCGACTTCAACTGGCGTGTCGCCGTCGGCGATCAGCTCCTCTCCCCCGAAGAATTCGAGCAGCTCGCCACCCGGAAGGTCCCGCTCGTCGAGGTGCGGGGCGAGTGGGTCCTTCTCGACCCGCAGGGCGTCGCGCGCACGCTCGCCCTCTTCGAGAAGAAGCCGTCGGGCCGCGCGACCCTCGCCGACTTCCTGCGCATGGCCAGCGGCCTCGACGAGGACGACGCCGAGGCCCTCGGGGTCGACAGCATCACCGCGGACGGCTGGCTCGCCGAGCTCCTCCATGCCGAAGCCGGGCAGGAAGTGCCCTTCGTCGCACCGAAGGCGCTGATGGGCCGCCTTCGTCCCTACCAGGAGAAGGGCGTCTCCTGGCTCCGCTTCCTCCTGTCGCGCGGGCTCGGCACCTGCCTCGCCGACGACATGGGGCTCGGCAAGACGATCCAGTTCCTCGCCACCCTCCTGTCGGCGCGCGAAGCAGGCGAGTCCATCCGCCCTTCGCTCCTGATCTGCCCCACCTCGGTCGTCGAGAACTGGATCCAGGAAGCCGCGCGGTTCGCGCCGTCGCTCACCGTCGCCGTCCACCACGGCCCCGAGCGGGCCCAGGGAGAAGCCTTCCAGGAGCTCCTGAAGAACACCGACCTCCTCGTCACCACCTACTCCCTCGCCCACCGCGATCGGGCGCTCCTCACCGAGGTCTCGTGGGAGTACCTCACCCTCGACGAGGCTCAGAACATCAAGAACCCCGGTACCGCCCAGTCGCGGGCCGTTCGCGCCCTCCGCTCCACCCGGCGCTCGGCCCTCACCGGCACGCCGCTCGAGAACCGCCTCTCCGAGCTCAAGGCCATCCTCGACTTCCTCAATCCGGGCCTCCTCGGCTCCGACGAGGCGTTCCGGCGCGCCTTCTCCATCCCCATCGAGCGGCACCACGACCCCGTCGCCCGCGAGCGCCTCCGGCGCCTCACCGCCCC
>DIAY01000022.1:0-50677 GCA_002414905.1 Holophagales bacterium UBA5066
CCCGGCCTCGCGAGCCCCCGGACCCGCCGGGGCTACCGGCTGATCCCGGAAAACGCCGCGACCTCTCCTCCGGATTTCGACGGATCCTGACTGCGCCCCGCGAGGCCGAGGCAGTGAAGCCCCCCCTCGCCCGTGGGGAAGATCGGGACGGGCACGACGCGAATCCCCTCGGCCTGGTAGATCTTCGCCTGCTTTTCGAACGTCGGGTTCGGGCTCGTCGCCGCCCGGTCCATCTCCGCCCAGACCTCCCGGAACGCCCTCTGCACGCGCTCGAAGGCCACGTTCGTGGGCCGGCTCCGCCACGCCTCGAGCTCGTCCGAGAGCGCGTCGAACCTCTTCTGGAGCTCGCGTTGCGGGTTTGGACCGTCGGGAAGCGCAAAGTGATAGGGGTACTTCCCGAGCAGGACGACCTGCCCGCCGTCGGGCTCCAGGTACTTTCCGACGTTCACCGGGTTTCGGACCGGGTGATCCGCGAACGGAAGCCTCGCCACGCGGAAGCCCCAGGCTCCGAGCTGGCGTGCCACGCGGTCGTAGATGCCCTGTGCGCGCTTCGCAATCTCGGCTGCAAGCGGCTCACGGGTAATGGCGTCGACGGGAGCACCCTCGAAAGTGGGAATGAACGCGACGGGCCCCTTCGAGCCGCGGGCGACGTTCACAATCATGTCGGAGTGAAAGAGCTCGTCGGAGACGAGGGAGGGGGTTCGAAGCCCTTCCTCGTTCACGAAGAGGACGTCGACACCGAAGAACGCCTTCCGGAAGGCGCTCCGCGCCTCCTCGATTCGCACGGTCGGGACGGTGCGGCCGATGACGCCCTCGCCGTACCGGTACTCGAGCCACCTGAGGACCCTGTGGTGTCCGGCGAGGAGACCGAGGTGGCCGCCGGGGAGACGCACGAGCTCGACGTCGCCCCCCTCGGAGTTCACGCCCGGCAGCGATTTCATCGCGAACTCTCGCGGAAATGCCTTCACCATCTGCTGCAGGGTCTCGCGGTAGTAGAGATCCGCCTCGGCACCGATCCCGAGGACGAGACGCCCTTGCTCGTCGGTGCCGAGCGGCTCGGCGATGTCCTGCGGGAATGGGATCGCCTGGCCGACGACGAAGAAACGGATCCGCTCCGCGATCTCTGCCGGGGTCCAGCGGGCACGGACCTTGAGGTACTCGCGGAACTCGTCCCGCTCGTCCCCGAGCTCCCGGACGTGCAGACGCGGGTCAGGCACCGCCACGAAGAGGCGTGTCCACTTCGGGATCGCATCGACGATTCGCCCGTGCATCAACTCGAAGTTCAGCCAGTAGAGCTGCCGCCGGATCTGCGCGAGACGCTTGTCGCCGAGCGCCTCGAAGGACGAGCCCGGCGGAAGCATGAAGGGGCTCGCGAGGAGCGGGTCGAGACCGATGACGACCCTCTTGTACGCACGCTCGGCCTCCGGAACGAGTTTCAGGCCCGGTGGAACCGACGGTGGCGCGGGCGCAGGCTCGGCCAGGGTCAGGCCGAAGGCGAGGAGGACCGATCCCGGGACGAGGAGGGAGACGGCACGCATTGAGCGAAGTCTAGAGCCCTATCGGGCCTACGGCGCCAGGAGCCCCACCCCTTCCCTTACCGCCTTCTCCCGGAAGCCGGCCACGTCTTTCGCGAAAAAGGCGTCGAGATCGGCAAGATAGCTCGTCAGGCGCGCTTCGGCCTGGGCAAGCCTCTCGAGTTGCGTCGGACTGGGAGGCGCCCACGATGAGGCCACGTTTCCGGCGGCCGCCTGGAGATCCTGTGCCACGCGGTTGCGTGCGGGGATTCCCGCATTCTCAGGGGGGCTCCAGAGGAGGTTCTCCTTATCCGTCAGCACCCTCTTCAGCGCGGCTGCCTCCTTCGCGAAGGGCGTTTCGTTCGCCTTCCGGCGCTCGGCCGGATCGCGCAGAGTCTCGCTTCTCCGCCGCAGCCTCTCCTCCACGGCCGCCACGTCGTCGCGCGTCCGGCGGATCCGGATCGCCGCCTCCGCCGCCTTCTCCTGCAACCCGCCCGCCCGCTCGATCGTCGCCCACCGCCTCACCCAGTCTGCCGGGGAGTTCTTCGACCGCGGGTCGGGAAGGACGCTCACCTGCGCGCGTGCCGTCGCGTCCCGGAACGCCAGCGTCACCGTGTAGTCCCCCGGAGGGACCTCGGGGCCGGCGGCCTGCCACTCCGGGAGGGGACCCGCATTGGGTGCACGCGGGAACCGCCGCCAGGCGTCGCGCCCGAGGTCCCACGCGACGCGGGTGACGCCCTGTCGCGCCGGCGCGTCGAAGACCCTCACGAGCGTCCCGGCCGCATCCGTCACGCGAATCGAAACCCGCGGCCGCGACGGGTCCGCTCCTTCCTCTCCGTCGCCACCACGAACACCCCTGTCCCGCCCCGGCGAGAGCGGCTCCTCCTCGCCTGCCGGAGGCAGGCCCGGCGCATTCAGAGAGAAAGTCAGAAGCGACCCGTACGGCCTGGATGTGCCCGCAAATTCGGCCGCGCCCGCTCCCGTCACGCCGTCCTGGGCTGCCCGCCAGTACTGGCGCGCCGGGACCGGGGTGAAGAGGTGGAGAGGCGCGCCGAGCGTCTCCTCCGTCATCTCGCGAAAAGGCGTCAGGTCGTCAAGTATCCAGATCGCGCGGCCGTGCGTGGCGATGACGAGATCACCCTCCGTCGGGTGGATGGCCAGGTCCATCACCGACGCCGTCGGGATCGTCTTCTTCAGGTGCCGCCAGCCCGTCCCGCCGTCGAGCGAGACGAAGAGCCCCGTTTCCGTTCCCAGGAAGAGGAGTTCCTTCTTCACCGGATCCTGGACGACGGCGAGCGCGTACCCCTTCACGGCGGGCGTCACGAGACTCTTCCACGTCCTGCCGTAGTCGTCCGTCCGGTAGACGTATGGCGCGAAATCGCCCCAGCGGTGGTTGTCGAGGACAGCGAACGCCGTGGCCGCGTCGTACCGCGACGGTTCGATCGCCGCCACGTGAGCGTTCTTCGGCGCGCCGGGTGGCAGCGCGTTCTCGACGGAGAGCCAGGTCCGGCCGCCGTCGCGGGTCACGTGGATCCGGCCGTCGTCCGATCCGGCCCAGATCGTCCCTTTCACCGCCGGGCTCGGCGCGATGGTGACGAGCGTCGTGTAGTTCTCGGCGGCCGTGACGTCGAGCGTCAGGCCGCCGCTCGCGCCCTGCTTCTGCCACGCCGGATTGTTCGTCGTCAGATCCGGGCTCACCGTCTCCCACGTCTCGCCCCGGTCCCTGGAGCGGTGAACGTACTGGCTCCCGAGCCAGACGGTCGCCGGCCCGAACGGGTCGACCGCGAGCGCCGCGTTCCAGTTGAACCGCAGCTTCGTCCCCGCGGGCGCCTGGGGCCTGGCGTCACGGACCTCGCCCGTCCGGACGTCCCAGCGCATCAGGTTCCCTCCCTGGGAGAGGGAATAGCCACGCTCCGGGTCCTCGGGGTCGGGAAGGGTCTCGAACCCGTCCCCGCTGCCGACCCGCTTCCAGTGGTGCGCCTTCACCCCGCCCCGCTGCCAGACCGACGACGGTCCCCGCCAGGAGTTGTTGTCCTGCAGGCCCCCGTAGACGTTGTACGGGATCTCGCCGTCGACGGCCACGTGGTAGTACTGCGCCAATGGCAGGGTCCCGACGAAGCGGAACGTGTCGCCCCGGTCGCGGCTCTCGTAGAGCCCGCCGTCGTTCCCGAGGAGCATCCGCCGCGGTTCCTTCGGGTCGATCCAGAGGGCGTGGTGATCCACATGGACGTGCTGGCGCCCCGTCCCGCGGACGTTCCCGAACGTCCGGCCGCCGTCCGTAGAGACGCGCAGCTCGGTCGCGAGCGAGTAGACGCGGTTCGGCTGCTGGGGATCGACCCGGATATCTGCGTAATAGAAAGGACGCGGGTTGACCGAGGGGCCGTCGTTCACGACCTCGAAGCGGCGTCCGCCGTCTTCCGAGCGGAGGAGGACGTTTTTCTCCGCCTCGACGATGGCGTACACGACCTCCGGGTGTCGATCGCAGAAGGCGAGACCGATCCTGCCGAGCGTCCCCTTCGGAACCCCGTCCTTCTCGCCGAGCCTCGTCCAGCTCTCGCCTCCGTCCCACGTCACGTGGAGGCCCGACCCGGGTCCTCCCGAGCGGAAGAAGTGCGGAGTCCGGCGGAAGTCCCACATCGCGGCCAGGAGGTGGTCGGGGTTGCCGGGATCGAGCGTCAGGTCGCCACAGCCCGTCTTCTCGTCGACGTGGAGGACTTTCTTCCAGCTCTTCCCTCCGTCGTTCGTCCTGAAGACTCCTCGCTCCGCTCCGTCGCTCCAGGCGGGACCGACCGCGCAGGCCCAGGCCGTCTGCGGGTCACGCGGGTGGAGGAGGATCCGGTGGATCCGCTCCGTCCTGGCGAGGCCGACGTTCGTCCACGTCTTCCCGCCATCGCGGGTCAGGTAGACGCCGTCGCCGTGAGAGATGCTGTTGCGCAAGTTCCCCTCGCCCGTGCCGACCCAGACGACATCGGGCGTCCTCGGATCGACGGCCAGCGCGCCGATCGCGTGGACCGGCTGCTCGTCGAACACGGGCTCGAACGTGAGACCTCCGTTCGTCGACTTCCAGACGCCACCCGAGGCCGCGCCCACGAAGACGATCCGCGGGTCGCCCGCAAAGGCGTCGATGGCGGCGATCCGGCCGCTCATTCCCGCCGGCCCGATGCTCCGGGCCTTCAGGCCCTCGAACCGGGAGGAATCGTCCGCCGTGATCGCGACGGACGTCGTGAGGAGGACTGCTGCGAGAGCCACGCGGACGAGACGACCGGCCATGAAGCCTCCACGCCGGAAACCGGCGTGGAGACGTTAGCAGGACGGCGGGCTTCCGCCGTAGACGCCGGCGTCGGAGACGGGGACAATCCCGTCCTTGCGAGAGGAGTTCGGGGATTGAGCGAGTCCGGTCGCGCCGCCTGGGACGAGCACTGGGATGCGATCCGGCCGGAGTCCTCGCTCTTCGGCAGGATCGCCTCGCTCGTCCGGGTCCAGGTCCTCAGCCGGGCCGTCGCGCACTACGCCTCGAAATACCTGGCCGGCGACGGTCCGCTCCTCGAGGCAGGTTCCGGTACGGGCCAGTCCTCGTCGCGAATCGGGGTCCCGGGTCGCCCGCGGATCGCGCTGGACTACTCCACGCGCGCTCTCCGCCAGGCGCGGTCCATCCGCCTGTTCGACGCGTTCCTGCAGGGCGACATCACCCGCCTCCCGCTGCGGGACGCCTCGGTCGCCGGCCTCTGGAACCTCGGCGTCCTGGAGCACTTCGACGAGGCCGCCGGCGTTGGCATCCTCCGGGAGTTCCGGCGGGTCCTGGCGCCCGGGGGTCACGCCATCCTCTTCTGGCCCCCTGACTTCGGCTCCTCCCGCATGGTGCTGGCCCCGATCGAGGCGCTCCGGTCCTGGAGGCGGAAATCGCCGTTCCGATTCTTCCCGGACGAGGTGAACCGGCTCGCCTCCCGCGCGCACGCCCGCAGGCTCCTCGCGGCCGCGGGGCTCGAGGAGCGCCGGATCGACTTCTCGTTCCGCGACCTGTTCATCCACGTCGTCGTCGTGGCGAGGCGCCCCTCATGAGGATCTCGGTCGTCATCGCCGCCCTGGACGAGCGGCGGAATGTTGAGCCCCTCACCCGCCGCCTCGCATCCGTCCTCAAAGGGCTGACCGGAGACCAGTGGGAGATCGTCTACGTCGTGGAGGGGACAGACGGAACGAGAGACGTCCTCGACGCGCTCGCAGAAGAGATTTCCGGGCTTCGCGTCCTCTACCAGCCCGTGCCGCAGGGCCTCGGGGCCGCGTTCCGGCGGGGCTTCGCCGCGGCGGCACCCGACGCCGACGTCCTCGTGACCATGGACGCCGACCTGAACCACCAGCCCGAAGAGCTCCCGCGCCTCCTCGAGGCTTTCCGGCGGCGCGGATGCGACATCCTCGTCGGCTCGCGCTTCGCTCCCGGCGGCACGGTGGACCGGATGCCGGCCTGGAAGACCGCCCTCAGCCGAAGCCTGAATCCGCTCATGAAGCTGGCCTTCCGGATGAACATCCGGGACCTCACGTCCGGCTACCGCATCTACGACGGGCCGGCTCTGCGAACGCTTTCCTTCTCCGCGAACAACTTCGCGTTCCTTCCCGAGCTCCTCTTCGAGGCCGCCGCCCGAGGCCTGCTCATCGAGGAGGAGCCGATCCGGTTCATGTACCGGGTCCATGGCCGCTCCAAGATGGGACTCTGGAAGACGAGCCGCAGCTATCTCGGGCTCTTCCTGCGCCGCGTCATGGGCTCGTGGAGCCGGTGAACCCTTTGCGCCGGCCGGGGGTGACTCTCGCCGCAGCGGGCCTGGGGGTGTTCGTCACTCTCCAGCTCCTCGTGTTGCTGATCCGCGGCGACCGGCACGTCCTCTTCTGGTGGGACGGCGCGCCCCGGGTTCTCGTCGTCCTGTCGTGGATCTGGGTCTTCGTCCGGGCTGCGACAGGAGGCCTCGCAGCGGCCTGGCTCGCCAGGGCTATCGAACCAGTGCTCCCCGAAAGGCGCGCTTCGGAGCGGGCCGGGCTCGCCGTCGCGGGCGTCGTGCTCCTCAGCGTGGTCGGGGCGGCGCTGCGCTTCGTTGCACCCGTGTCGATTCCGCCCGGGGTGTGGCTCGACGTCGTCCTGGAGGCAGAGCTCCTCCTTCGGACCCCGCTCGCCGTCCCCTGGCTGGGGGGCACTCCCCTCGGTATTCCTGGTGCCCACGAGATCGTCTCGCATCTTCTCCTGCGTTCCTACGAGGGCCTTCTCCTCATCTTTGGACGGGGAGACGTCGGTCTTCTCTCCCTGTCCGCCCTACCCGCGACCCTGACGATTCCTGCCGCCGGCTGGCTCGCGTACGAGGCGTTCGGCAGTCGCGCGTCGGTCCTCGCCGCGGCGTTCGTGGCCCTTTCGAGCCGTTCGTTGGCGCTCGCGCGATGGGGGTACACGCCCGCGACCCTGGTGCCCCTCGCCCTCGCAACCATGGCGGCGGCGCTCGCAGCGCGCCGGAGGGGAAGCCTCGTGCTGGCGGCCCTGTCCGGTGTCTTCGCCGGCCTGGCGATGCACACCCACTCCTCCGCGCTCATCGTGCCGGTCGCCCTTGCCCTCTGGAGCGCTGGCACCTGGCGTGAACCTCGAGCCCGTCGCCGGTGTGCCGTCGCCGCGGGAGCGGCGTTCCTGGCCGCGGCCCCGTGGCTCGTCGCCTTCGTCCACCACCCGGGACATGTCGGAGGACGCCTCCGCGACGTCCACGTGGGAAATCCCGTGCGCGACGTCGAGGCCCGGCAAAGCGGGATCGTCGCCAGGCTCCTGGGCAACTCGATCGACTACTCGGGTCTCTTCGTCTTCACGAAGGACCCGAATGGCCGGCACGGATTCCCGGAGCGCCCGGGCGCGCCCGCGGCGATTGGCCTGGCGACGCTCATCGGCATGGCTGCGCTGCTGCGGCGATCCGTGTGGGACGCAGGACCTCCCCGGGCTCTTCTCCTGCTCGCGGCCGGAAGCCTCGCGGCCGGCATCCTGTCGGACCCCGGTGGGGCGCCGAACACCGTACGGGCCTGCATCCTGCTGGCGGTCGGTCTCGTGATCGCAGCCTGGGTGGTGGAGGCCCTCGCCCGCCGGATCGCCCCTGCCGTCCGCGCGCGACCCGGGGTGCTCCTGGTCCTCGTCGGAACCGGCCTCTTCATCCACGAGACGGTGCCGTTCCTCACCGTATGGCCGGGCCACGGAACGGTGAAAATGGCGTTCTGCCCGGAGGAATCCGACGCCGGCCGACTGCTCCGAAGTCTCGGGCCCGCCCCGGTCCTCCTCGAGAGAGGCTCGGTCGCCGCCCCTCTCCTCCTCGAGACCCTCGCGGCCTCGCCGGACGCGCGCGTCCCGGTACCGGTCATCCCGACGACGACCGCCGGGCAGCTTCTCACCGGAGCTCCGCCGGGCTCTTCGTTCTGGCTCGTCGCGACTCTTCGGTTCCCCGAGCCCCTCGCCGCCGCGGGGTGGACCGTCTCGAGGCCCGTACAGGCCGGACCGGGCCGTGCACTGTATTTCTTCCGGGTGCGCCCGCCCGCCGCCGGCGAACGGCACGCGGACGCACCGACGGACCGGTGAGCCCCCGTGCCGGCGGGCTCCGAGGCTAGCTCGAGACGGCGGTCCTGGCCCGGGTGACCGACTCGATGACGACCGGGGTCAGGGGGACGTTCTGCATCCCGCCCTTCGTCCCCGTCGGGACGGCCTTGATCTTCTCCACGACGTCCATCCCCTGAACGACCTTGCCGAAGACGCAGTAGCCGATCCCGTCGCGCGAAGAATCGCGGTAGTCGAGGGAGACGTTGTCCTTCACGTTGACGAAGAACTGCCCCGTCGCGCTGTTCGGCTCGCCCGTGCGCGCCATGGCGACGGTGCCGACGAGGTTCTTCAGCTTGTTGCCCGCCTCGTTGGCGATCGGCGCGCGGGTCGCCTTCTTCGCCATCTCCTTGTCGAGGCCGCCTCCCTGGATCATGAAGCCGTCGATGACCCGGTGGAAGATCGTTCCGGCGTAGAAGCCCTCGTCGACGTACTGGAGGAAGTTCTTCACCGTCTCCGGCGCCTTGTCGGGGTAGAGCTCGATCGTGAAGCTTCCCTTCGACGTCTTCACGACGACCGACGGATTCGAGGTGGTCTGGGCCGAGGCGGCCATGGCCACCAGGAGCGGCAGGAGGAGGATTGCGCAGGTCAGCGTCTGCTTCATGATCGAAAGTTCTAGCACAGGTGCCCCTTACTTCTTCAGTCCCGTCAGGCCCGCCCAGCGACGGTCGACCCCGGGAGCCGGCGGCGCCGGGCGCGGCGCGGGCATGGGCGGGGACGTTCTCGGGCCGGCGGGGCGCGGCGCAGGAGGGGCGGCCGGCTCGCCGAGCCGCATCGTCAGAGAGATCCTCTGCCTGGGAAGGTCGACCGTGAGGACCTTCACCTGCACCCGGTCACCGGGACTCACCACCTCACTCGGGTCCTTCACGAAGCGCGTCGAGGAGAGCTGCGAGATGTGGACGAGGCCGTCCTGGTGGACACCGACGTCGACGAACGCCCCGAAGTTCGTGACGTTCGTGACGATGCCGGGACAGACCATTCCTTCCTTCAGGTCGGAGACCTGGTTCACGCCATCGAGGAACGAGAACGGTACGAAGCCCTCTCGCGGGTCGCGGCCCGGCTTCTCGAGCTCCTTGACGACGTCGTCGAAGGTGAAGGCCCCGAGAGTTTCCTTCAGCCCTTTCGACCCCTTCACGAGGGCCACGCCCGGCCCGACGAGATCGGCCACCTTCTTCCCGAGCCCGGCGGCGAACGTTTCGAGGGCTTCGTACCTCTCGGGATGGACTCCGGTGTTGTCGAGCGGGTTCTCACCGCCCGCGATGCGCAGGAACCCCGCCGCCTGCTCGAACGTCTTCTTCGAGAAGCGCGGCACCTCCAGCAGCTCGGGCCGCGCCGAAAAGAGCCCCTTCGTCTCGCGCCGCGCCACGATCGCCTTGCCGAGCGCCGGCCCGATTCCCGAGACGTGGGCCAGCAGGTGCGGCGAGGCGGTGTTCAGGTTCACGCCGACCTGGTTCACGGCCGAGTCGACGACGATGTCGAGCTTCTTCTTCAGCGCGTGGGGCGACACGTCGTGCTGGTACTGCCCGACGCCGATCGACTTCGGGTCGACCTTCACGAGCTCGGCGAGAGGGTCCTGGAGCCGCCGCGCGATGGAGATTGCCCCACGGATCGTCAGGTCGAGGTCGGGGAACTCCTCGCGGGCCGTATCGCTCGCGCTGTAGATCGACGCTCCCGACTCGTTCACGAGAACGACCGGCACGTCGAGCCCCGCCTCTCGCAGCGCCTCGCGAACGAACGCCTCCGCCTCCCGCCCGCCCGTCCCGTTCCCCACCGCCACGCAGCGGATCGCGGCCGTCCGGACACTCTCCACGAGCGTCCGCCGCGCCCGTTCGCGCGACTCGTCCCCTTGAAGGTGGATCACCGTCGAGGCGACGTACTTCCCCGAACCGTCGACGACGGCCAGCTTGCAGCCGGTCCGAAGCCCCGGGTCGACGCCGAGGACCGCCTTCGGCCCGAACGGCGCGGCGAGGAGGACCTTGCGGACGTTCTCCGCGAAAACGTGGATCGCCGCCTCGTCGGCCACGTCCTTCAGCGCCTTGTGGACCTCGGCCTCGATCGAGAGGAGGACGTGCGCCTTCAGCGCGAAGCGGGCGGCCTTCTTCAGGAACGGCTGCGCGGGCGTGGCCGCCCCGGCGCCCGCCGCCCGCTCGAATTCGGCGAGGAGCCGCTCCTCGAAGCCGGGATGCTTCGGAGCGTCGCCGAGCGAGAGCGTCAGCTCCTTCTCCAGCCAGCCGCGGCGCATCGCGAGGTAACGGTGTGACGCCTCCGGCTTCAGGAGGGAGGCGACCGAATCGCGGAACTCGAAGTACATCTCGTACTTGCTCGCGGCCTTTGGCTCCTCCCCCTTCCCCGAGGAAAGGCCGCCCCGCTCGAACGCCTCGCGGCGGACGTGCTGCCGCAGCTCCTCGGTCTCCGAGAGCCTTTCGACGAGGATCTCGACGGCCCCCTGCAGCACCGCGGGAACCTCGGCGAAACCGGCCTCCGGATTGAGGAAAGCCCCGGCCTTCGCCTCGGGCGCTTCGGACACCGCGCCGCCCTGGCCGACGTCCCAGAGCCAGTCGGCGAGGGGCTGAAGTCCGGCCTCGCGGGCGATCACGGCCTTCGTCTTCCGCTTCTTCTTGTACGGCAGATAGAGGTCCTCGAGCGTCGCGAGGTCGAAGGTCGCGAGGAGACGCGCCTTCAGCTCAGGGGTCAGCTTCCCCTGCGCTTCGATCTCGCCGGTGACGAACGTCTGCCGCTTGACGACCTCGTCCCACGTCTCTTTCGCGTCGAGAATGGCGAGGACTGCGACCTCGTCGAGCCCCCCCGTAGCCTCTTTTCGGTAGCGTGCGATGAAGGGGACGGTGGCCCCCTCGGCGCCGAGAGCGAGGACGGCGGCGGCGGAACGGGGAGGGATGCCGGGGTGTTTCTCTTTGAACCAGGTTTCGAAGTTCACGCCGGATGATCGCAGAGCCCGGGGGAACCGGGGGAGCCGTCACGCGAGGTCTCGCCAGCGACGATCGACGTCGGCCTCTCTACCGCACGGGTCACGGGATCCGGGCGCCGGCCCGGACGATCTCGAGGATCCGCGCGCCATAGCGCTCCATGCGCGAGGGGCCGATACCGCCGATGGCGGCGAGCTCGGACTCGGAACGAGGCTTTCGCGCCGCGATGTCGAGGAGCGTCAGGTCGGTCAGGACCCGGAAAGCCGGCTGGCGGTGCTTCTTCGCCTCCTCGAGGCGCCAGCGGCGGAGCGCGTCGACGAGCGCAGGGAGCGCTCCCGGCGCCTCGGGCCCGGCCTTCGGCTTCCCCTTGGCCCGGCTTCCCCGGTGAGCGGCCGCCGCCGCTGGCTTCGGAAGGGCGGACCTCTTCGGGAGAGCGGCCTTCCCGCGCTTCTTTCTCGCGGCGGTGGTCGGCGGAACGGCCACGCGAGCATCGATCGCCGCTCCGGGCCGGCTCCCTTCGCCCGTGAGGAAGACGCGGCGGAAGCGGATGATCCGCCCGTCCTTCTCGAACTCGTCGTCCTCGATCCGTGCGAGGGTCGCGCGCACGAGGCCGCCGAGGAGCTCTTCGAACTCCCTGCGGTCCACGGCCGGAAACTGCCTCGCGACCTCCGTGTGAAGTTGCCCCGTCGTCTGGCCGTCCCGTGAGCGGAGGAGCTCGAGGGCACGCCGGAGCGCGGCCTCCTCCATCGGGCTCGTCCGGCGTGTCTTCGTGGCGATTCCTTTGCCGGGAGCGCAGACGTCGCACTGTCCGCAAGGGGCGCCGTCGTCCTCCTCGTCGCCGAAATGCCTCACCAGCTGAAGCATCCGGCAGATCGGTCCGTCGGCGAAGCGGCGCATCAGGACGAGCTGCGTCTTGCGATGCTCGCGCTGCTCTTCGTAGGCCCGCTGCCAGCCCTCCTTCCCGCGCGACACGTCGCCCTCGGGAGTGACGACGGCGCCGCCGAACGTCCAGAGCTTCTCGAGCGCCTTCTGGAAAACGTCCGGGTCGAGCGAGACTGCGGCCTGGAGGCCCTCCGTCGGGATCGGGTCATCCTTCAGGACGCGAAACAGCTCCTCGACGACGGACGTTTCGGGGTAGTCGCGCCCGAGGAAGAACTCGTGCGTTCGGATGTCGCCGTACGACTGCAGGAGAACGGCCCGCGCCGGGAGACCGTCCCGTCCCGCACGGCCGATTTCCTGGTAGTACCCCTCCACGCTCCCCGGCAGTCCCGTGTGGATCACCGTCCTCACGTTTGCCTTGTCGATCCCCATCCCGAACGCGATCGTCGCGACGATGACGTCCGCCCGCCCCTCGAGAAACCGGGCCTGCACGTCGTCGCGGTCCCTCGCGGTCATGCCCGCGTGGTAGGCCACCGCGCGCAGGTCGCGCTTCAGCTCCCCCGCCAGCGACGTCGCCTCCTTCCGCGTCGGCGTGTAGACGATGGCGGGACGCCGGGCCTCGTCGGCGAGGATCGCCTTCACCAGCTCGCCCCGCCGGCTGGGCGGCACCTCGGCCACCTCCACCGCGAGGTTCGTGCGGCGGAATCCGTGGATGAAGCGTCCTGCGTTCACGAGCCCGAGCTGGGCGCGGACGTCGTCCTGCACCCGCGGCGTCGCCGTCGCCGTCAGGGCGATGACGGGCGCCGGGCGCAGGAGCGGGAGCCTCGACCCGAGGAGCCGGTAGTCCGGCCTGAAATCGTGCCCCCAGTGCGAGATGCAGTGGGCCTCGTCGACGGCGACGAGGGCCGGGGTTCTCTTCGCGAGCATCTCCGGGAAGCCCGGTACCGACAGCCGCTCGGGGGCGATGAAGAGGAAGTCGAGCCTGCCCGCGAGGTAGTCGAGGCAGACCTGACGTGACGCCGACCGGTCGCGCCCCGAGTGGATCCGCTCGGCCGAGAGTCCGAGCGCCTGCATCTTCGCCACCTGGTCTTCCATGAGCGCGATGAGGGGCGAGACGACGAGCGTCGTCCCTGCACGGGCAAGACCCGGCAGCTGGTAGCAGAGCGACTTGCCTGCCCCCGTCGGCATGACGAGCAGGGCGTCGCGCCCCTCGACGACGGCCCGGCAGACCGCCTCCTGAAAGGGGCGAAACGCGTCGTGTCCGAAGACCCCCTTCAGCAGCTCACCGAGCCGGTCCGCGGGTACCGGCACCCGCGCCGCCCGCATCGGCCGCACCCCGCCGGCACCCGCCGAAGCGGAAAGAGGCCTGGCACCGGCTGCCGTGGCGGCTCCCGTGCCAGACGAGCGATCGCCACCTACGGCGCCTGTGGCGCCAGGCGTGCGACGACCTGCGTTGCCAGGCGTGCGATCGGCGGCCACGGTGTCCGCGGCTCCATTGCCAGCGGCTCCAGTGCCAGGCGTGCAATCGTGTATTACGTCCGTAATACACGATTGCACGCCTGGCACCAGGACGGGGGTGTCAACTGCTCCATGAGCGCGTGTGGTGCTCCGGAAGGCTTCGCCCACGACCTCCCTCACGTATTCCTCGATCCCGTTCATGAAGGTCTCGAGGCGTCCGTCGCCCTTCTGCAGGCGGGCGAGCCCGGCTTCCCATCGCCCCGTCAGAGCCGGGCTCTTCACCGAGTCGGGGACGAGAGCGATGAGGCGGATTCCCTTGTCGGTCGCCGAGAAGGCCTTCCCGTTCCGCTCCGCGTAGCCGCGCGTCAGGAGCGTCTCGAGAATCTCCGCTCTCGTGGCAGGAGTCCCGAGACCGTTCTCCTTCATCGCGTCGGCGAGCTCCTTCTCGTCGAGCGTCCGTCCCGCGGTCTCCATTGCGGTCAGAAGCGTCGCGTCGGTGAAGCGCTTCGGAGGACGCGTCTTCCTTTCGACGGCCGCCACGCCGGCCACCGTCTTCCGCTGCCCCCGGGCAAGCCCCGGCGGCAGCTCGGCCTCCTCGCGCTCGTCGTCCTTCTTCCGTGAGACCGGCTCGGGCTCCACTGCCTTCCACCCGGCCGCGACGACCATCGTCCCGCTCGAGCGGAAGCGGTCGACGACGCCGGCGGAGCGGATCGGTCCGGGCGTGCGCTCCTCCGGCACTCCCTCGGGCGCTGCAGTGCCCGTTCCGCGCCGGACCGCCGTCACGACCGCCGTCGTCGCGGCCACGTGCTCGTCGTGCCAGGCCGCGAGGAGCCGCCGAACCACGAGTTCGTAGAGCGCCCGTTCCTCCCGGTCGAGATCCCGCGGTGCGGTGGGCGTCGGGATGATGGCGTGGTGATCGCTCACCTTCGCGTCATCCACGAAGCGTCCGCCAAGCGGCGTCTCGCCGGTCCCCGTCGCGAAGAACTTTCCCCACTCCGGCCCGAGGGCTTGCACCACTCTCGGCAGCGTCGCAGCCACGTCACGCGAGAGGTGACGGCTGTCGGTCCGCGGATAGGTGATTGCCTTCCTGCCCTCGTAGAGGCGCTGCGCCACCTCGAGCGTTTTCTTCGCGCTCCATCCGAGGAGCCGGTTCGCGTGGCGCTGGAGCTCGGTCAGGTCGAACAGGAGCGGAGGCGGAAGCCGTCGCGTCTTCGACTCGACCGACTCGACCGCCGCCTCGCCCGAGGTCACGCGCGCGACGATCGCGGCGGCGGCCGCGCCATCCACCGGAAGACGCTTCCCGCCGTCTTCCTTCTTCGCCGGGTCGAACCACGTCCCGCCGTATCGCCCCGTCTCTCCCGTAAACGTCGCGATGACCTCGAGGTACTCCTCGGGGACGAAGTCGCGGATCGCCAGCTCCCGCTCGACGAGCATCGCGAGCGTCGGCGTCTGGACGCGCCCCACCGAGAGCTTCTCGTCCGTGGCGAGCGTGAAGGCGCGGGAGAAGTTCATTCCGACGAGCCAGTCGGCCCGGCTCCTCCCGCGTGCCGCGTCGGCGAGCCGGTCGTAGTCCTTCGCCGGCCTGAGGCGCGCCAGGCCGTCGCGGATCGCCTCGGGCGTCAGCGACGAGATCCAGAGCCGCTTCACCGGCTTCGTGCAGCCGGCCGCCTCGTAGAGCTGCCGGAAGATCAGCTCACCCTCCCGCCCCGCGTCCGTCGCGCAGACGACATCCGTCACCCGCGGGTCGGCGAGCACCTTCCGTACCGCCTCGAATTGCTCCTTCACGCGTTCCTGGACGACGAGGGGCCACACCTGCGGCAGGATCGGCAGCTGGTCGCGCCGCCAGCTCTGCCACTCCGGGCGCATCTGCCCCGGCTCGGCCAGCGCGACGAGGTGCCCGATGGCCCAGGTCACGACGTGCCCCGGTCCGCTCAGGCAGCCCGTTCCCCTCCGGGTCGCTCCGAGCACCGCCGCGATGTCGCGCGCGACGGAAGGCTTCTCGGCGACGACAGCGACGAAGGCGGGCTCAGGCATGCGCGATGCAGTATCCGACACGCGCGGCAGGAAGAGTCACGGGGCAGGCGGAGAGAGGAGCCGTGCCGGACGAGCCGTGCCAGGCGTGCAACCGTGTATTGCGGAGGAGCCGTGCCAAGCGTGCAACCGTGTATTGTGTTCAACAATACACGGTTGCACGCCTGGCACGATCTTCAGATGGCACGATCTTCAGACCTTCACGTCCGGCAGGTGCTTCATCGCCTCTTCCACCGCGTGGTCGGGGTATTCGAAATCCTCGAGGAGGCCGTGGTGGTAGCTCTGGTAGGCGGTCATGTCGAAGTGACCGTGGCCGGAGAGGTTGAAGGCGATGACCTTCTTCTCACCCGTCTCGCGGCACTTCAGCGCCTCGTCTATCGCGGCGCGGATGGCGTGAGCCGACTCGGGCGCCGGGATGATCCCCTCGGCCTTCGAGAACGTCACGGCCGCTTCGAACGTCTCCATCTGGCGCGCCGTCCTCGCTTCGATGTGGCCGCTCGCCACGAGCGCGCTCACCGTGGGGGCCATCCCGTGATAGCGCAGCCCGCCCGCATGGATTCCCGGCGGCATGAACGTGTGCCCGAGCGTGTACATCTTCACGATCGGCGCCATCGCGGCCGTGTCGCCGTAGTCGAACGTGTAGCGCCCCTTCGTCAGCGTGGGGCACGAGGCCGGCTCCACAGCCACGACGCGGGTCGTCTTCCCCTCGGTCAGGTTGCGGTGAATGAACGGAAACGTGAAGCCCGCGAAGTTCGACCCGCCCCCCGCACAGGCGATGACGACGTCGGGGTACTCGCCCGCCATCTCCATCTGCTCGAGCGCCTCGAGGCCGATGACCGTCTGGTGCATCATCACGTGCCCCAGGACCGAGCCGAGGCTGTACTTCTTCTTCCCGCCGCTCGTGGCGGCTGTCTCCACCGCCTCGGAGATGGCGACGCCGAGAGAGCCGGGCGAGTTTTCGTCCTGCTCGAGCATCTGCCTTCCGAAACGCGTCCTCTCGGACGGGCTCGCGAAGACGTTGGCGCCGTAGTTCTCCATGATGATCCGGCGGTACGGCTTCTGGTGGTAGGAGACGCGCACCATGAAGACCTCGAGGTCGAGGTCGAAGAAGCTGCACGCCATCGCCAGCGCCGTGCCCCACTGCCCCGCGCCCGTCTCGGTCGTCAGCGCCTTCGTTCCGGCCTCCTTGTTGTAGAAGGCCTGCGGCACGGCGGTGTTGGCCTTGTGCGAGCCGACGGGGCTGACGCTCTCGTTCTTGAAGTAGATGTGCGCGGGCGTGTCGAGCGCCTTCTCCAGCCGCAACGCCCGGATCATCGGCGTCGGGCGCCAGAGTCGATAGATCTCCCGGACGGGCTCGGGCACCTCGACCCAGCGCTCCGGTGTGACCTCCTGCATCACGATGTTCATCGGGAAGAGGACGGAGAGAAAGTCCGGCGTGACCGGTTCCATCGTTACCGGATGAAGGACTGGAGCCGGCGGCGACGGCAGGTCGGCGTTCACGTTGTACCAGGCCTTCGGAATCCGGGACTCGTCGAGCAGGAACCGGCTGCGGTCGGACATCGTCTCCTCCAGACGGCGGATTCTGCGCCTGCGGCAGACGCCGCGCTCCTCCTTCGCCGCGAAGGGATCGTTCAGGAACGCACGGGTCAGCGGGACGGCAGCCCCTGCTCGTCGAGCCCCCGGGGCGGGCCCGGGGTCCTCCTGCCGCGCCTCAGGTGGGCAGGTGGAGGTCGAGGATCTCGGGCGGGACGAGAGCCCCGATGAGCGGCGCAAAGAGTCCGATGAGGAACAAGACGAGACCGGCGCCGGCGGCGGCGGCGAGGCCGAGCAAGGTCGGGATCCTCGCGAGGCGGACCCGTTCATAGTTGTTCACGCGGGCGACGATGCTCTCGGCGACGACGGGCACATCCGTCGTCTTCTGCTTGAGGACGAGCCTGCCCTCCTCCGCCGCTTTCAGGATCGGCTCGTTCGCGACGAAGACCTCGACGCGGTCGGAGACGGCGGCGAGGGTGGGTGAGACAGCCGTGGCCGTCCAGTTGGCGTCAGACGGCTGCTCCCAAAGCTGCAGCCCGCCGTAGCAGGCGCCGCCGCAGAGGAGCAGCCCGACGAGGATGGCAAACGAGCGAAAGTGATTACGTTTCACGATGCACCTCCCGAGGTGTCCGGCTTGGCCGGTGGGAGAGGCCTGCTCGCCCGGGAGCCGAGGGAAGCCGGAGAGACCATCGGCGACCGTGGCAAGCAAGGCTACCGGAGAAGGTGTCCGCGGCTCCGGTGGCGACTTCGATTATAGGCCTTCCCGGACTCCTCAGAACCTTATCGCCACGCCCCCGACCGCGTACGCGAACCAGGCGAAGCTGTAGACCTCGTCGTTGTCGGCTCCGCCTTCGAGGGTGCGCGCGCCGACGAAGAGATCCACGCCTGGGGACACTTTCGCCTCGAGGCGGAGGGCGACGTCTTCCGCGCGCCCCTGACTCGCCGCAGCGGCGTCGACGTCGAGGTCGAGCGCGAGGGTATCGGTCATCTGCCAGCGGACGCCGCCATAGAGAAGCGGCACGACACCGACGTTCGCCTTGGTGTTCGAGAGGCCCGAGCCGTTCAGCTCGATCTTCGCGTCGCGGATCTTCGCGGTGAGCCCGGCGCGAAACGCGACGGGACCGGAGCTCTTGAACCGGTAGACCCAGGAAAGACGGTAGGAGTTGAAAACGTAGATCACGTCGAGGGGCTCGCCCGCGGGAAAGACGGTGCCGTTGAAGTCGACGTCCGTGTCGGGAGTGAGGGACGCCGTGGTCCTCAGGGGCGCGGCGAGAAGGCGGAGCGACGTGCGCCGGGAAACCTCGGCCCAGAGCGTTCCGCGAAAGGCGGCGAAAGGGCCCTGCGTGGCGTCGTCCAGGAAAAGGCGTGTGCCGGCGTCGCCCGGGACGGCGAAGTCGTTGCGGAGCTGCCAGGCGGCGCCCCCCTCGAGCTCGAGGCGAAACCGGTCTTCGGCCGCGGCGGGACGAGCAGCGACGGCGACGGCGAGAAGGAGTGCGGAGGCGACGGAAGCGAGGGCTCGGTTCACGCCATCCGTTCCGCCGAACGCCCGGTTTCGGATTCCAGCCCGGGGCCGGCGCCCTCTCCGTCGTCCAGGGCCTTACGGCAGCGGCACGTCCTTCAGCTCGAAGCGGTAGCGGCGGAGGTACCGCGGGTTGCTGGCGGCGGCCGCAGGGTCGCCCCCTGGCACGTAGAGCTCGATCTCGCCCGAGACCTCGCGGAGGGAGACCGCCTTGCGCGCGGCGAGCTTCAGCGGGACCGGGAGGACGACCGGGCCTTCGGAGCCTTCGCCCTTCAACGGCTCGAGTGCCGCCACGCCGGCGTTCTCGAGGACGAGGTTCGTGCCGAGGTCGTCGACAGCGGTACGGACGAGGACGCGCGCCGAATCGATCTCGCTCCTCTTCGCGCCGACGAGCTCGATGTCGATCTCGCAGAGCGGCGTGCCCACCGGACCGCGCCTCCGCTCCTCGCGGACCCGGACGAACTCCATCTTCAGCGGCGGCACGGGGACCGGCGTGGGCTCGGGCGTGGGGGCGACAGTGGGCGTCGGGCGGGGCGCTACGAGCGCGCGGGCTTTCTCCGGGAGGCCGCAGCCTCCCGAGGCCGTGAAAGCGGCGGCGAGCAGGAGGGCGAGGGAGGCCGGTTTTCGCCTCACGGAAGCGGAACGCCTTTCATCTCGAACGGGACTGAGACGGTCGACTTCTTCGTCGGGGATTTGCGCGACGGGTCGCGCTTCGGGAGCCAGAGCTCGACGGTGCCCGCGACCGTCACCGTCGCGGCGCTCCGGGCCGGGCTCGCGAGGTGGATCCAGAGGCCCTCGGCCGTCCCGTCCTCTGCCCAGGGGGGCAGCTCGGGCTCTTCGGGGAGGAGCGATCGCCCGGTGTCGTCCTCGGCCGCGGTCACACGGATCCGGAAGGCCTTCGCCTCCTCGAGCCCTTCGCCCTCGAGCTTCGGCATCAGCGTCAGACGGCCAGCCGCCTCGTTCGACGCCTCGCGGGAGCGGGATTCGGTGACCGAGTCGACGACGATGCGAAACGTCGCCTCTGCGGCGAGGGGCGCGGCGACAGTGGCGAGGGCGAGGGCGAGCAGAACTCCCGCCGCGACCGGACATTTCCTGGCTCCTGGAGCGTTCATGGCCACCTCGTCGTGCGTTTTGCCGAAGTCTACGCCGGGGACGCTGCGGCGCTTCAGGCGAAGCGGTGCAAACTTCGACGCAGCCCGATGCCCTTCGCCGACCGCGGAACCCACCGCCTCTCGTACGAGACGCTCGGGCGCGAGGACGCGCCGCCGCTGCTGCTCGTCATGGGGATGAGCTTCTCGGCCCGGGCTTGGGGGCCCATGCCCGAGCGGCTGGCACGGGAGTTTCGCGTCGTCGTTTTCGACAATCGCGGCGCCGGAGAGTCGACCGCGCCGCTTTCCCTTTTCGGGATGGACGACCTGGCCGACGACGCCGCGGCGGTGCTCGAGGCGGCCGGGGTCGGACCCGCGTTCGTCTTCGGAATCTCGATGGGCGGGATGATCGCGCTCGAGCTCGCGCTCCGGCACCCGGAGCGGGTGAGGGCGCTCGCGCTCGGCGCGACGTTCGCGGGATGGCGAAGCAGCCGGAAGCCGTCAGTGGCGGTCCTGGCCGAGCTCGTCGCCGGGGGCGCTCTCTCGCGGCTCGGGCTGCACCGGCTCATCGGGAGGGCGCTCGTCTCGCCACACCTAGGGGGAGACGACCTCGAGCGGTTCGGCTCGTGGATCGAGAGCGCGGATCGCGTGAGCCCGCGTGTCCTCTCGCAGCAGGTCGCCGCCGTGACGACCTGGGACGCCTTCGCGAGGCTCGGCGAGATCCGCGTGCCGACGCTCGTCCTGACGGGCGACGCGGACCGGCTCGTCCCTGTGGAGAACTCGCGGGAGATGGCGGCGGCGATCCACGGCGCGCGCCTCGTCCTCCTCCCCGGCGCGGGACACTGCTTTCCCCTCGAGAGCTTCGAAGAGACGGCGCGCGAGCTGACGGCGTTCTTTCGGTAGGCCGCCTCTCACATCCCCTGATTGCGGCCCGCTGCGTCCCCGCGCAGACTCGCTCGATGGACGAGGTTGCAATCGAGATCGGCGAGGCGACGACCGACGACTGCGAGTGGTGCGCGCGGCTCATGGCCACGAGCGAGCCGTGGATGACGCTCCGGCGCGGCTACGACGTCCTCCTCCCCGCGGTGCTCGACCCCGAGTACGTCGTCCTCGTCGCGCGCCGTGCGGGGACGCCTTGCGGGTTCATCCGAATCCACCCGCGCGGCGTGGCCGGTTCGCCCTACGTCGCGAGCGTCGCGGTGGCCGAGTCCGAACGCGGACAGGGCGTGGGAAAGGCGCTCCTCGACGCGACGGCGGCACGCTACCCGAATGCGCGGTACGTCTTTCTCTGCGTGTCGTCCTTCAACGTGCGCGCTCGCGCGCTCTACGAAAGGCACGGGTACCGCCTCATCGGCGAGCTGCCCGACTACGTCGTGGACGGCTATTCCGAGCTGCTGATGGGGAAGAGGCTCGCATGAAGCCCTGGTCTCTCGTCGGCCTCCTCGCTGCCACCGCAACCGCCAGCTACCTCGCCCGCGTGAATGTCTCCGTGGCGGGTGTGCTGAGGCGGAATGAGCTCGCCCTCGACCCGATCCAGATGGGGCGCGTCTTCAGCGCCTTCCTCCTCGGCTGCGCTGGCGGTCGTCGGCGGTCTCCTCTGGCTCGGCATCTCGCCGCGGCCGGAGGCGGCCTGACCCGGCCGACCACGGAAAGCGGAACTGACCCCGTAGGCGGACCGTAGGCGGACCCCGTGGGCACCTGCTCCTGCTCTGGTAGCATTCCGCGGCGCGCGGCGCGGCCGCGCGGTTCTTTGAGCAACTGGCAGCCCTGCGCTTCGGGCTGCCGGCATGAAGAGAGGCGGAGAGAGCACCGGCTCGACGACCCGCCCGCCAGACCGTAGTCCCTACGGTGGCAATGCCGGCCCGATCTCCCGATCGGGGGCCATGCGCGATCGAAGCGTGTACTTTTTCAGGCGAAAGGACGCTGCAATGAGCACCGAGAGCCTCGACTTCCTTCTGACCTCTGAATCCGTGACCGAGGGGCACCCCGACAAGGTGTGCGACCTCATCGCCGACGCGGTCCTCGACGCGAACATCGGACCCGACCCGAACGCCCGGGTCGCCTGCGAGGTGCTCTGCAAGGGAGGGCGGGTCGTCCTGGCCGGCGAGATCACCTCGAAGGCCGGCCTCAAGAAGGCCTCATACGAGGAGATCGTGCGCGAGGTGATCGACGGCGTCGGCTACGTCGACCCCGCCGAGCCGTTCCACGCGACAGGCGTGAAGATCCTGAACTTCCTGAGCCGGCAGTCGAAGGAAATCGGCGGCGCCGTGACGAAGGCGACCGACGCGAAGAAGAAGGACCAGGGCGCCGGAGATCAGGGAATCATGTTCGGATACGCGACCGACGAGACGCCCGAGCTCCTGCCGCTCCCGATCGTCCTCGCCCATCGGCTCACGCGCGGCCTCGCCGAGGCTCGCCGCGCGGGCGAGGTCGCGTGGCTGCGCCCCGACGGCAAGTCGCAGGTGACCGTCGCCTACGAGGGAGGCCGCCCCGCCCACGTGGAGACCGTCCTCATCTCGACCCAGCACAGGGCGGATGTGACGCGCGAGGAGATCGCCGAGTGGTTCAGGGCCAATCTCGCGCCGAAGGCTCTCGGCGGCTGGATGCGCGACGGGATTCGCTTCGTCGCGAACCCCTCCGGGTCATTCATCCTCGGCGGCCCGTCGGCCGACGCGGGTGTGACGGGCCGGAAGATCATCGTCGACAGCTACGGCGGCGCGGCCCGGCACGGCGGCGGCGCCTGGAGCGGGAAGGACCCCTCGAAGGTCGACCGGAGCGGCGCCTACTTCTGCCGCTGGGCCGCACGGCAGGTGGTGAAGCAGGGCATCGCGCGGCGTGCCGAGATCCAGGTCTCCTACGCCATCGGGGAAGCGAAGCCGATGTCGGTGGCGGTGGAGACCTTCGGCACCGGCGACGCGAAGGCCGCCGTGGCGCTCATCTCGTCGTTCGACTTCCGCCCCGCGGCGATCTGCGAGCAGCTGAACCTCCGGCGCCCCATCTACCGCTCGACGACGAACTACGGCCACTTCGGCAAGCCCGGTCTCCCCTGGGAGGAATAGGAGCCGGGGAGCCAGGAGGAAGGGCCCGGGAGACCGGGAGACTGTGCAGGCCATCTCACCGTGCCTCACGAATCGCGGGCGGGAGGGGTGTCCCACGGCGCCTCCTCCGCTCCCGCGACCCGCATCGGTCCCGCGCGTGCTCGGACGGCGCTCGCGAGACACCCTTCCCGCCCGCTCAAAGCCCTCGTTGGGCAAAGTCCAGGGACAAGTCCAGAAGCGGGGTCAGGTCTTGATTTTCTACTTTAACACTCAGAGCAGAGGAGCACTGATGGCGCTGCTGCGTCGCTATTCCTGCACTCAGAGTGCGGAACGCAGACCAGACCCCCGCCTGCGATCGCAGACGCTCGCCGGCCGTGGGTGGGGCGGTGCGTCTCGCGAGCCGCCCCCGAGCACCGCCGGGGACCCGCTCGAGATCGCGAGGAGCGGGCGGGGACCAGGCCCGCGCGCTGTTTGAGCGAAGCGAGTTCGCGCGGGGCCCCCGCCCGGCCGCAGCGAACTCGGAAGCGGGTCGGCGGAGCGCAGCAGGCGGCCGTGAGACGCACCGCCCCGCACGCGGCCCCCGAGGAATCGACGAGAAGATGAAGCTGGTCTCTCCCCGTCTCCCCGTCTCCCCGTCTCCCCGTCTCTCCGGGACTCTCCTGGGCTACCCCTTCCTCGCCGGGTCGAGGAAGAGGTTGACGGCCGTGGCGCGGGCGACGATCTCGCCTCCGCTCTCGCGGGTGAGGGTCGCTTCGACGTAGGCCTGGCTGCGCCCGTGCTTCACGACGATGGCCTCGCAGAGGAGCGGCTCGCCGGGTCTGGCGGTGCGCAGGTACGAGACGTTCAGGCTGACGGTCGTGAACCCGCGACCTTCCGATATGGAGAAGATCGCGGGGCCCATCGTGTCGTCGAAGAACGCCGCGAGGATCCCGCCCTGGACCGCGCCGAGCGGATTCGTCATCTCTTCCGTCGGACGGAAGCGGCAGCGGACTCTGCCCGAGACCTGCTCGAGCAGCTCGGCGTTGAGATACTCGTAGGTCGGCGGCGGGATCCTGGGCGTCACGTTCCTACCAGCCCTTCGGTACGCCCTTCGTCTGCTGGTCGAGCCACTTCTGGAGCGGCGCGAAGTAGTCGAGGATGGCGGTAGCGTCCATCTCGCGCTGACCGGTGACCGCCTCGAGGGCGTCGGGCCACGGCTTGCTCTGCCCCATCTCGAGCATCCTGATCAGCCTCGCACCCGCTTCCTTGTTGCCGTAGATCGAGCAGGTGTGGATCGGCGTCGTGCAGCCGGCCGTCTTCGCGAGGGCCCTGTGCATCTGGAACTGGAGAACGCCGGCGAGGAAGTAGCGCGAGTAGGGAGTGCCCGACGCGATGTGGTATTTGGCCGCCGGGTCGAAATCGGCTTCCGTCCGGGCCATCGGCGGCGCGACACCCTGGTACTTCAGCTTCAGGTCCCACCATGCCTGGTTCCAGCGGGCCTCGGGGACCTCGCCCGAGAAGGCCTGCCAGCGCCACTTGTCGATGAGGAGCCCGAAGGGGAGGAACGCGATCTTCTCGAGCGCCATGTTCAGGAGGTAGCCGACGTCCTTTCCGGGCGGCGGCGTCTTCGGGAGAAGCTCGAGCTTCACGAGGTACTCCGGCGTGAGCGAGAGGGCGACCGTGTCGCCGATCGCCTCGTGGAAGCCGTCGTTGGCACTGTCGCGGAAGAGGACGGGCTGGCGGTTGTAGGCCCGCTGGTAGAAGTTGTGCCCGAGCTCGTGGTGGACGGTGGCGAAGTCCTCCGCGTTGATGTCGATGCACATCTTCAGCCGCAGGTCGTCGACCCAGTCGATGCACCAGGCGCTCGCGTGGCAGACGACCTCGCGGTCGCGCGGGCGCGTGAAGAGGGAGCGCTCCCAGAACGTCTTCGGGAGCGGGTCGAACCCGAGCGAGGTGAAGAAACCCTCGCCGTAGCGAACCATCTGCCGCGCGTCGGTCTTCTTCTCCACGAGAATCTTCGTCAGGTCGTAGCCCGGGTCGGCGTCCTTCGGGGCGAGGAGCGGGTAGATGTTCCCCCACTGCTGGGCCCACATGTTTCCGAGAAGGTGCGCCGGGATCGGACCCTTCTCGGGAACGACGTCCTGGCCGTAGGTCTCGCGCAGGCGCATCCGGACGTAGGCGTGGAGCGAAACGTAGAGAGGTTTCACCTGTTCCCAGAGACGGTCGAGCTCCTTCGCATAGGCGTCGGGGGGCATGTCGTACTTCGACCGCCACATGGCACCCATGTCGGCGAAGCCGAGCTCTTTCGCTCCCGCATTTCCGAGCTCGACGTAGCGGGCGTAGTCCTTCCGGAGCGGCGGGGCGATCGAATGCCAGCCGGCCCAGAGCGCGGCGAGCTCCTTCGGATCGCGGCTCGTCGCCATCCGGCGCGAGATCTCCTCGAGGTCGAGCGCCTCCCCGCCGGGACCCGTCCACTTGCCCCGCCCGTAAGCCGCCTCCATGCCGGCAGCGATGCGGGCGAGCTCCTCGCTCTTCTTCGGATCGGCGGGGGCAGCGAGCGTCAGCGAGAGCTTGAGGAGAGCGAGCTTGCGGGCGACGTCGCCGTCGAGGGCGAGGCCGTCGAAGCGGGTCGCCTCCTTGGCGAGGCCGGCGGCCAGCTCCATCCGGCGCTGACTCGCCTCGGCGGCGATCAGCTCGGTGTCCCCGGTGATGAAGTTCGACGCGACCCAGTTCGCCCGCTCCGCGGCGATCGAGGCCCCGAGGAGCTTCTCTTCCGCCTTCTCGACGAAGGTCTTCGCTTCGGCGGCGGTCGGGGCCTCGGCGCGCGAGGTCATCGGGGCGAACCCGACGGCGAGGGCGAGGAGGGAAAGGAGGAAGCGGGTTTTCTGCATGAAGAGGTCACTCCGGCCGGGAATCATCCCACGCGCCTGGCCTCCTGCTAACGTTCCGGGGACTCTTCCCCTGGGGAGGCCTGCCGATGCGTCTTCGTGCGTCCGTCCCGATCGCCGTTCTCGCGCTTCTCGCGCTGCAGGCCCCGGCGGGAGAGCCTCCGGCTCCCCTCGCGGCTTTCATCCGCGAGACCTACACGAAGTACGAGCAGCTCGTCCCGATGCGGGACGGGACGCGCCTCTTTACCGCCGTCTTCGTCCCGAAGGACGCGGGGCCCGCGAAGCTCTACCCGATCCTGATGATCCGGACGCCCTATTCCGTCGGGCACTACGGGGTCGACGCCTACCCCGATTCGCTCGGCCCGTCCGAGTCCGCGGCGCGGGAAAAGTTCATCTTCGCGCTCCAGGACGTCCGCGGCCGGAACCTCTCGGAGGGGACGTTCGTCGACGTACGCCCGTTCGCCCCGAAGAAGGGGCCGAAGGAGTTCGACGAGTCGAGCGACGCCTTCGACACGGTCGACTGGCTCGTGAGGAATGTGGCCCACAACAACGGCAAGGTCGGCGCCTGGGGGATCTCCTACCCCGGCTTCTACGCGGCGATGGCCGCCATCGACGCGCACCCCGCGCTCGTCGCCGTCTCGCCGCAGGCGCCGATCGCCGACTGGTTCGCGGGCGACGACTTCCACCACAACGGCGCGCTCTTCGTGGCGTCCGCCTTCAACTTCTACTCCTCGTTCGGCAAGCCCCGGCCGGAGCCGACGACGAAGAGGCCCGCGGGGTTCGACCACGGGACCCGGGATGGCTACCGCTTCTTCCTCGACGCGGGCCCCCTGAAGAACCTCGGGACGCACATGAAGGACGTCCTCTTCTGGAACGATCTGATGGCGCACGAAACGTACGACGAGTTCTGGAAGGTGCGGAACACGCGGCCGCACCTGAAGGGGATCCGTCCGGCGATGCTGACGGTCGGGGGCTGGTATGACGCCGAGGACCTCTTCGGCAGCCTCGAGACCTACAAGGCGATCGAGCGGCAGAACCCGGGCGCCAGCAACCGCCTCGTCATGGGCCCGTGGTGGCACGGAGGCTGGGCCCGGAGCGAGGGGGAGACCCACGGGCATGTCTCTTTCGGCCAGAAGACTTCCCTCCGCTACCGGGAGGAGATCGAGCTCCCGTTCTTCCGCCACTACCTGAAGGGGGCCGAAGATCCGAATCTCCCCGAGGCGACGGTCTTCGAGACCGGGCGAAACCGCTGGCGCGCCTTCGACGCCTGGCCGCCGAAGGGAACCAGGCCGGTGCCCTACATCCTGGGTGCGGAAGGGCGGCTCTCGACCGACGCCCCGACGGCCGGAAGCACGGCCGTCGCCGAGTGGGTGAGCGACCCGGCGAAGCCGGTGCCGTACCTCGAGCCGATCGACATCGGCATGAACGCCGACTACATGACGGCCGACCAGCGCTTCGCCGCGCGGCGGCCGGACGTCGCCGTCTGGCAGACGCCTCCGCTCGAGGGAGATCTCACCGTGGCCGGCCCGATCTGGGTCCACCTCTCGGTCTCGACGACGGGGACGGACGCCGACTGGGTCGTGAAGCTGATCGACGTGTGGCCCGACGACGTCCCGGTGGAGGCCTGGGAGTGGACTCCTCGAAACACGTGGGACGCGAAACCGACCCGCTCCAAGCTGGGAGGAAACCAGCAGCTCGTGAGGGGCGAGCCGTTCCGCGGCCGGTTCCGCAGGAGCTTCGAGGCGCCCGAGCCGTTCACGCCGGGGAAGGTGGAGCCGATCGCCTTCACGATGCCCGACATCCTCCACACGTTCCGGCGAGGACACCGGGTCATGGTCCAGGTGCAGAGCAGCTGGTTCCCGCTCGTCGACCGAAACCCCCAGACGTTCGTGAAGATCAACGAGGCGAAGGAGAGCGACTTCCACCCGGCCACGCAGCGCATCCACCAGGGGACCGCGTCTCCTTCGCGCGTCGTCCTGCCGATCCTCCCGGACGAGCGGCCGTAGGACGCCGAACGTGAGGCTCACGCCCCGGACCGAGGCGGCCCTCGTCGTCCTCGCAGCGCTCGTCGCCGGCCTGCCGCTCCTGGCGGGCCGGGTCCTCGGCGGGCACGACGTGGCGACGTACCTGATGTACGCGCCGGAGGTCGCCGGCCTTTTGCGTGAAGGGACGTTCCTGCCGGCCTGGGCCGCGGACCTGAACGCGGGATTCGGAGGCCCGGGCCTCCTCTTCTACCCGCCGCTCGTGAACCTCCCTCACGCGCTCCTCCTCCTTGCGGGGATCCCGCCCGCCGTCGGGACGGGGCTCTTCGCCGTGGTGGTCCTGGCCGCTTCAGGTCTCGCCGTCCTCGCCTGGATGCGCTCGTGGGGCCTCGCGGAAAGCGCCCTTGCCGCGGCGCTGGTCTACGTCGTCTCGCCCTACCGGCTCGTCGACCTCTACGAGCGAACCGCGCTCTCCGAGCACCTCGCCTTCCTCTTCCCGCCCCTCGTCCTCGCCGCCCTCGCCGCCTCCCGGCCCGCCTCTCCCCTTCGCCGCACGGCCCTCGTCGCCCTCGCGGTCGCAGGGCTCCTGCTGTCGAACCTCCCCGCCGCCGTCCTCATGGGTGCCGCGCTCGCTGCCGTCGTCCTTCACCCGTCCGCCGGGAAGGGACGCCGGGCCGTCGCGATCCGGGGCGCCTTCCTCGGCGCCGGCCTCGCCGCCTTCGCGCTCGTCCCGGCGGCCCTCTCCGGCCGCTGGTGCGTGACCGAGCTCTTCTACTCGGGCGGTTCCCGCTACTTCCGCCCCTCGCAGCACGTCCTCTTCGGCCCGGCTGAGCTGAACCCCGAATTCGGACAGCGGGTCTCCTGGGCTGTCGTCGCGCTCGCGGCGCTCCTCGCGGTCGCGTACGTCACCGGCCGGTTCCGGGGCCCCTCCGACGCGCGCCGGGGACTCTGGGGCGCCGTAGCTCTCGTGGCGTTCCTCGCGCTCCTGCCGCCCGCCGGCCGCGCCTGGGACGTCCTGCCGATTTTCTCGAAGCTCCAGTTCCCGTGGCGGCTGGCGACCGTCCTGACGCTCGCGCTGCCGCCTCTGGTGGCGCTCTTGCCGAAGCGTACGGCGTTCGCAGTCGCCGCGGTGGCGGTGATGATGTCGGTGCCGTGGTACGGACGGTTCACCGCGTCGATCCAGACCGTCCCCGCTGAGGCTCCCGCCGCGGCAGCGTCCGGCACCGCTTTCCCGGACCCGCAGGCCGTATACGACGCCGCGGGTTTCTCGTCCCATCCCTGGGCGCGCAACCCCGCGCTGCTCGACGTCTGGTTCGTCCCGCGCACGGTGCCCCCTGCGTTCTGGCACGAGCTGGTCGGGGGTGGCGCACCCTCGTCCGCTCCGTCCCTGCGCAACGCGCCCGTGGCCTCCCGAACGGGTCCGGTACAGTGGGAGGTCACGAGCTGGAAGCGGCTTTCGAAGGGAGCGACGGTCGAGGGCCCGGGCGGCGCTCTCCTGATTCGCCAGCTCTACTTTCCGGGTTTCCGGGTCACCGTCGACGGTGAGGAGCGAACGACCCGTCCCGACCCGCCCACAGGCCTCCTGTCTGTCCAGGTCCCCGCAGGTCGACACGACGTCTCGTGGAGCTGGGCGCCCTTCGGACCTCTTCCCGCCGCCAGAGCCGTCTCGGCCGTCTCCGCCGCGGCCGTCCTCGTCCTCCTCGTCCTTCCAGCGTTCCGCAGGTGGCGGCCGGCTCCGGGACGCTGAGGCCGCCGGGTCAGCCCGGCAGCTCCCAGATGGTGATCGAGCCGCCGACGAACGCGATCCGGCGCCCTCGCGCCTTCAGCGTCCGGACCAGCTCTTCCACCTGCCGGGCTGCCGCCTCGCCTTCGATCCCCTTCGTGAACGGGTAGCCGAGGGTCTCCATCACGTGCGACACGGCGTATCGCCCCGGGCCAAACGGCTTGTCCGGGTCGAGCAGCCGGCACGAACGCGAGTAATAGTTCGTCGCCACGCCACCGTACGCCACGATGGTCGTCGTCCCTTCCCAGCCGCGAGTCTCGAGGAATCGGTGCAGGCGGAGAAGGTCCTGACCCCAGTCGACGTTCGAGTCGGAGAACCAGTGCCGCCCTCCGTCCGGTCCCCCCGCGAGGAAGTTGAAGTAGGCGATCGGCGAGGTCCGCGATCGAGCGAGCGAGAGGCCCGACGACGCCACGAGGAGGAGGACGAGCACGCCGAAGAGGCGCGGGCGGGCCGAGAACGCGCGGCCGGCAACCACGGCGGCGGCAAACACGAGCAACGCCCAGACCGGGAGGAGGTGGCGCGCTCCGATGTTGAATGCCGAGCGAACCGACAGGAGGAAGTAGGCGGCGGAGACGAGAAGGGGAACGAGGACGGCGAGCAGCGTGCGGCCCGCCGGCCCCTCGCCCCCTCGCCGCGGCCACAGCCGCCGGACGCCGGCGACCAGCGCGAAAGCCAGAAGCGCGAGGAACGCAGGTGTCGACTTGAGGAGGAAGGCGGCCGGGAAGTAGAGCGGGAAGGCGCGTTCGGAGAGCTCCCCACGGAACCAGTTCGCCCCGCGCCCCCGTTCGCTGAGGAGGGCGACGCCCTTCAGGCCGGCGAGGTACTGACCGACGGGCGGAGAGAGACGCACGAGCCGGACGTAGTCCTCCATCTCGTCCGGTCGCGCCTGGCGGCCGCCCAGGTACGCCCGGACGGACGCCTCAATGGATTCCTGTGGCATCCGGCGGAGCGTGAACGCGTAAACGCCGTACACGACGGTCGCGGCGACCGCGAGCGCCGCCAGCGCACCGACGAGCCGGTCGCGCGTGACGCCCCTCGCGGGCCGGTGGGTCTCTGAGCGGGCTCCGGGCAAGAGGAGCGGAAGGAACGGCGCCACGAGAACGAGCGGCACGAGAAGGACCGTCGAGAACTTCGTGACGAGTGCCAGCCCGAGCGCAAGACCGAGCAGGAGCCAGCGGTCGAGGGAGACGCCTCCGGCCGCGCGAAGCGCCAGGAGCGTCACGGCGAGGAAGGCGAGTGCCGCACCGACGTCGGTGTGAACGTAGGCCGCATGGGCGACGAAGCCCGGGTCCAGGGTCACGAGGCCTGCGGCCAGAAGGCCGGCCGCGGGGCCGGCAACCTTTCTCACGCCGAGGAAGAGCACGACGGCGAGCGCCGCGAGGATCCACGGGAAAGGCCGGCGGCCGGCCGACACGATCACGTCCGCGGGAGCGGCGTTCCCGTACAGCCACTTCAGGTACCCGTTAAAAGGGGTCGACGTGCACGGAAGGATCCGGCACGGGGTGAGCAGCCCGAGCGGCCGGAGTGCGAGGGCGCCCGCGAGCTTCAGAAGGGGCGGGTGCTCGGGGTTCAGCCAACCCGAGCCGTCCTCCAGCGCTTCCACGCCCGAAAAGAGGTGGATCCCCTCGTCGAAGGTTGGAGAGTCGTCCCTCTGGTGCCACCGGACGGCAGCCATCGAGACCGCCAGAAGGCCAACGAGGAGCAGACCCTCGACCGCCAGTTTCGCGGCGCTGCCACGACCCCGGCCGGACGGGGTCAGGGAGGCGTCCACTCGCCGAGGAGGCCGAGCTGGGCGAGGGCCAGCTTCCAGTAGGCCGGCATGACGCCATTGAGCGGAATGGCACCCCAGCAGTAGACGAACCCCATCACCACGGGGATGGCGAAGAGCCACTTGGCCTCGCGCGTCTCCCAGATGTCGTGGAAGCCGACGACGAGCGCGAAGGGGGCCATGACGAGCCAGTAGCGCGGCCACTCCTCGGTGGAGATGTTGATGTGGAGGAGGAACTGGAGCACCGAGTAGACGAAGACCGTCTCGAACTTCCGGATGCGCGAGATCCCGATGCCGTAGACGAAGGCGAGGAGGATGAAGTACTCGACCTGGTGGTAAAGGCCCAGCTCGAAGAGGTGGGGCATGAAGCCGAACGGGCGGAAGGAGCCCGCCTTGTCTCCATGTCCCGCCAGGTACTGGAAGAAGTTCCCGGTCTGGCTCCAGCAGAAAAGGAAGTAGCCGGAGAGGGCGGCCGGCGGCAGGAGGAGCCAGGGGAGGGACCGCCACTGGCGGCGCTGGAGAAGGATCAGGCCGAAGGCGACCGCGACGAGGATGCCCGGAATCCTCGTGATCGTCGCGAGCGTCGCCAGGAGAGACGCCCAACCGACCTTGTTCCTCTCGAACAGCAGGATCGCCGCGAGCGTGAAGAGAAGGTACGGGGCCTCCGTCGAGCCCGTGCTCCGGAAGTAGAGCCAGCGCGGCGGGAAGAAGAGGAAGACGGACGCCAGGAAGAGGGGTTGCGGCAGGAGCCAGGTGTCCCTGCAGAGCCGGAAAAAGAGGATCGCCGCGCCGGCGCTGCACAGCATCGAAACGAGGAGCATCGAGTGCTGATAGCCGACGAAGGAGAAGAGGCGGATCAGCGCCGGGTACCCGGGGAGATGTACGAGGTAGTAGGACTTGACGTAGACGTAGCCGAGGAGCGCGTAGCCGTCCGGGATGTCGTAGCCGGTCTTCGCTATCGTCAGGTAGTTCGGGCCGTCCCAGGCCCGGTAGACGGTCCCCATCCCGTTCCAGAACGGCAGATAGACGAGGAGCGAGCCCCCCACGGTCAGAAGGACGAGGAGGATCTCGGCGCGGTAGCGCTGGAGGAGAGCCTTCATGCGGGTCGTACCGGAGATTCTAGGCGCTCACCGTGGGGCCGGCCTTCGTGTACTCCAACCCGGACCCCCACCAGGTTCCTGCACTCACACGTCCAGCGAGTCCGCCTCGCGCGCCCGCTCGGTGATGAACCTGTAGCGGGCGCTCGGGTCCTTGCCCATCAGATCGGCGAAGGTCCGCTCGGCATCGAGGACATCGGGAACGGTGACTTTCAGCGCGCGCCGGCGGCGCGGGTCGAGAGTCGTCGCCTTCAGCTGCTCGGGCATCATCTCGCCGAGGCCTTTGAAACGCATGACGTCGGGCTTCACGTTCTTCGGGAGCTTCGCGAAAATTGCGTCGCGCTCGTGCTCGTCGAGCGCCCAGTAGGTCTCCTTCCCGGCGTCGATCCGGTAGAGGGGAGGCTGGGCGAGATAGACGTGCCCTTCGAGGACGAGCTTCGGCAGGTGCCTCCAGAAGAAGGTCAGGAGGAGCGTCGAGATGTGGTGGCCGTCGGCGTCGGCGTCCATCAGGAGGAAGACCTTGCCGTAGCGGAGCTTGCCGATGTCGAAGTCGGCCCCGCTGCCGCAGCCCAGAGCCGAGACGATGTCGGTCAGCTCCTTGTTCCCCGCCACCTTCGCCGAGTTCGCCTGCTCGGCGTTCAGGACCTTGCCGCGGAGCGGCAGGATCGCCTGGGTATGCCGGTCGCGCCCCTGCTTGGCCGAGCCTCCCGCCGAGTCCCCTTCGACGATGAAGAGCTCCGACTCGGCCGGGTCGGTCGAGGCGCAGTCGGCGAGCTTCCCGGGCAGGTTCAGGCGGTGGGAGATGGCCGTCTTGCGCGTGACCTGCTGCGCGGCGGCTCGCGAGGCCTCGCGCGCCCGCGTCGAAAGGACGATCCGCGAGGCGATCTGCTCGGCGACGGAGGGGTTCTCGTTGAGCCAGTTCTCGAGCGCGGGGCGCACCGCGCCGTCGACCTGAGAGGCGACCTCGGGGTTGTTGAGCCGCTCCTTCGTCTGCCCCTGGAACTGGGGCTCGAGGACGTAGACGGAGAGGAGCGCCACCAACCCCTCCCGGATGTCCTCCGCCGTGGGGGTGACACCTTTCGGGAGAAGCGCGTGTGTGGCGAGGTGGTTCCTCACGGCCTTGGCGAGGCCCGTCTTCAGGCCGTTCTCGTGCGTCCCGCCCGAGGAGGTCGGTATCCCGTTGACCCAGGAGCGGAGGTGTTCGTCGGTCGACTCGGTCCACTGGAGGGAGAGCTCCAGACGCGGGTCGGCGTCGCGGACGGTCGAAAAGCCGTTGACGTGGATGGGTGCCTTTCCCCGTTCCGCGACGACCTTCAGGAGGTAGTCGGCGAGGCCGCCGTCATGGGCGAACTCGTCGCGAACGACAGGCTTCTTCGTTTCGTCGATGAAAACGACGCGCAGGCCGCGGTGGAGGTAGGTCTTCGCTTCGAGCCGGTCGCGGATCTCGCCGGCATCGAACGAGAGCTTCCCGAAAATCTCGGCGTCGGGCCGGAAACGGACGGTCGTCCCGCTGCCGCGGACCTTCTCGGTCGAGACCTTCGTCAGCTTCGAGGTCGCCTTCCCCTGCCCGTACGTCTGCCGCCACTCGTTTCCGTCGCGGCGGACGTGGACCGTCATCTCCGACGAGAGCCCGCAGACGACCGACGACCCGACACCGTGGAGACCGCCCGAGTGGACGTAGTTGCCCTGCTCGAACTTGCCGCCGGCGTGGAGCGTCGTCAGGATCAGCTCCAGCGCGGGCTTCTTGTACTTCGGGTGGATGTCGACCGGGATTCCGCGGCCGTTGTCCGAGATTTCGACCTCGCGCCCGTCCGGAAAAAGGCGGACCTCAATGCGCGTCGCGTAGCCGTTGATCACCTCGTCGACGGCGTTATCGACGATCTCCCAGACGAGGTGGTGAAGCCCCCGCGAATCGACCCCGCCGATATACATGCCGGGGCGCTTTCGAACCGGTTCGAGCCCCTCGAGGACGGTGATGTCGGCGGCGGTGTAGTTGGTGGAGGCCATCGCGAGCCGTCAAAAGTACGCAGGAGGGGGAGTGCCGTCAAGCGGTGGTGGCAGAAGGGACATTCTCCGGCGCGTCGGAGACCCGTTGCCGGACGCCTCGCGGCGCCCCTCAGACGTGGCTCGTCGCGGCGGCCTGTAACCTCCGCCAGTGACCGGCGCCGCCGAAATCCTCGTCCGCCTCTTCGCGCTCTATCGCGACGTCCTCGAGAGGACCGGGGCCACGGCGCGGCTCGCGGCGCTTCACGTCCCGATCGCGACCCACGCGCGCCCCCTCGCCGCCCTCCTCGTCGCGGCCACGGCCGTCCTCCTCCTCTACGCCGCGCTCGCTTCGGGTCGCGACACGCGCGTCCGGTCGTTCCGTACCGCGACTTTTCTCGCCGCCCTCACTCTCCCGCTCGCGGCGCTCCGGCTCCTCCCCGGGCCGGGAGGGCCGGCCCTCGGCGGGGCCTCGCTCGTCCTCGTCGTCCTCGCGTCGGTGGCGCACCGCGCCATCTCCTCCCTCCGGTCCGAGGGAACTGCCTCGCGCCTCCTCTCGCGCGTTCGCCTTCTCCTCGAGGCCGTCGGCCTGTCCCTCTCCGGCTTCGCGCTCGCGCTCCTCCTCTCGGACCATGTCCTCCCCGCGCGCCTCGCCTTCTGGTCTCTTTTTCTCCTCCGCCTCTCCATCGCCGACCTGATCGACCCCTCGCGCCTCGCCGCGGGGACGGGCCTGACCCGCTCGGCGGCCCGGGACGTGAAGTCGGCAATGGGGAGGGGCGGGCACTCCGCCCGGCCCGCCCGGCGGCTGCGTCGGGCCCTGGCCGGAAGCGCGAAAGTGGCGCTCCTGGCCCTCTGGCTCGCCCTCCCCCTCGCTGCCGCGCTCGCCCGGGGCGAGGTTGCGGCGGGCGTGTGGCCGGCCGAAGCCCTGCACCTGCGCTGGTATCCCCCCGCTGCCCTCGCGCTCACGGCGCTCCTCCTCCTTGGCCAGGCTGTTCGTGCGCTCGGCGAGCGCCGCCTTCTCGAGGCCGCGCGCGGTGCGGCGGTCGGCCTCGGCACGGCGGCGTGGCTCTTCCTCGTCTTCCGCAACCCGGCGTTCGAGGCGCAACGCCACGCCCTGCCGGGCCTCGTCCTGGCCGAGACGGTCGCGGGATTCCTGTTCGGGGCCGCCGCGCGCGGGCGCTGACGAAGGGGGAGTCTCTTCGGCCGCCGTGGTCTCCCGCCCGAGATCGACGAAGGCTCGGCCGCCCTCGCGCGTGACGTCGTCCACAGGCTCGCCGCGACGCACCCCTGACCGGTCGGTGCGGTCAGTCCTTCGCGAGCGCCGCGGTCACGGCTGCGGCCATCCTCTCGCCCACCGCCGTCTCGAGGCGTCCGGCCGGCCAGTCGATCCCCAGTCCACGCGCGTCGTCGGGCCTGGGGATGACGTGGAAGTGAACGTGCGGCACCGCCTGGTGGGCAGCGGCGCCGTTGTTCTGGAGGACGTTGTAGTCGCGCGTCCCGGTCGCGGCCATCACCGCACGCGCGATTCGCGGAAGGACTCGTCCGATGGCCGCTGCCGACTCCTCGGACAGGGCGTCGAGCGTGATCGCGGGCTCCTTCGGGACGACGAGCGTGTGCCCGGGTGAAAGCGGCGCGATATCGAGGAAGGCGAAGACCTTCTCGTCCTCGTAGACCTTGTGGCTCGGGATCTCGCCCCGGATGATCCGCGTGAAGATCGTCTCGCTCACGGCTTGCCTCCGGCTTTTCCCTGACCTTCTTTCGACGGGGCCATCTCGACGAGCCAGATGTTGCCGGTCGTCTCGGCGAGCTCGTAGTAGATGGCATCGCCGGCCGGCGACCAGGAGGGGTAGCGGACGTAGGTGTTGAGGCGTCGGTTCGCCGTCACGGTGTGCTCTTTCCTGCCGTCACGGGAGACCCAGCCGATGTTCCAGACGCCGTCGTGAAGGCCCGCGAAGGCGATCTTCGACCCGTCCGGCGAGAAGGAATAGGGCCAGTTCTGCCCCGGCCCGCGGGTCAGCTGGACCGGCGATCCTCCGCTCGCGGGAACCGTGAAGACGTGGACCTCCCCGTTGCGCGTGGCCTCGAAGGCGAGCGTCGTGCCGTCGGGAGACCAGCACGGGAACGCGGCGAGCTCGCGGTCGAACGTAACCTGCCTCGGCGTCCCCGCCGGGAGCTCGGCCACGAAGACGTTCAGCGTCGTTCCTCCCCGGTTCGAGTGGAAGGCGACCTTCGTGCCGTCCGGTGAGATGCGCATCGCGTCCTGTCCCGGACCGAAGTCGGCGACCACGTCCTCGCGCCCCGTTGCCAGGTCGAGCGCGAAGAATGCGCGGTGGCCGCGACGCTGCGACATGAACCCGATCCGGCGGTCGCCGCCGAACCAGTGGGAGTAGTCGTCGTCGGAGGGATCGGTCGTCCGCTGGACGGGGTTTCCACCATCGGCGTCGACGATCCAGATGTCCTGGTTCGCGCCGGGCCGCCACCGGCTCAGCGCGAGCTTCTTCCCGTCGTTCGAGACGGCCGGACGCGAGTTGCGTCCGGTCTCGCGCGTAATCGCCGATTCCGGGCCGCTGGCGTCGCCGCGCCCGTCGACCGGCACCCTCCAGATGTTGCTCGCCATCGTGAGGCCGGCGTAGGCGAGTCTGGTGCCGTCGCGCGAGACCGCGAGCTGCTTGACCCAGCCGAGCCCCGCGACGGCGAGCGTCGCGATCTCCTCCGGGGCGCCCTGGGCCTTTCCGGTGGCCGTGGAGATCCTCCGTCGGTAGATCCCCACGCTCCAGCTTTCGGACAAGCACGGGAAAAGGATGGCCCCGCCGTCGGGGTCCCAGACGGGGTCGTAGCACTGCCCGTTCCCTTCGCTCACCTTCGCGGCGTCCCCGCCACCCACGTCGACGGTCCAGATCTCCGAAGCGGTCCTGTTGTAGCTCGCGAAAGCGATCCGCTTACCGTCCGGAGACCAGGCCGCCGCGCCGTGACCGCCGCTCGGGCGCCCGACCTGCGTCAGCGCGCGCGGCGGCGAGCCGTCGAGAGGGGCGATCCAGAGGACGGAAGGGGGGAGCGCGCCGAGCGAGTTCGCCGCGAAGTCGACTACTGGCCCTGACTCGAAGACGAGGGCCTTGCCGTCGGGCGAGAACGAGGGACGCGACCCGAACGTCGTCAGCTGGCGCGGCACGCCGCCCAGGGCCGGCACGAGCCAGACGCCACCAACGCTCTTCACGTGGTAGGCGATCGTCTCGCCGTCGGGCGACCAGGCCGGTGTGAGGTTCTGCCGGCCGTCCGTGGTGAGCTGGATCTCGCGGCTGCCCGGGGCCAGCGGCTTGCGGTAGATCTCGAACCGGCCCGAGCGGTCGGACGAATAGGCCACGGCCCGGCCGTCCGGGGAGAAGGCGGGAAAGACGTCGAGACCGGTTGACGAGGTCAGCTGAACCGGGCGCAGCGGCGGGCCCCCCGTGGCTCTTTTCCCTTCCGGGTGCCGTCCTTGCCAGAGAAACACCGCGCCGAAGACGGCCGCGAGCAGGCCTGCCGCCACGGCGAAGAGCGCGAGCCTTCGACGGCTCCCGGGAACCGGCACCACGGACGGGGGCGCCGATACCGTGGGGACCCGTGCGGACGAGGAGCGCGGGAGCTCGGGGTCACCGGGCTCCCAGCCCCCGTTGGCCAGCGCCGCCTCGATCTCGGCGGCCATCTCGCGCATCGTGCCGAAGCGCTGCTCCGGATCCTTCGCGAGCGCCCGGTCCACGACGTCGGCGAAACCCTTGACGACACCACTTCCGAAGCCGGGAATCGGTGGGTGCCCGAGGTGGAGGATGCCGTACATGACGTCCACCGGCGTCTCCCCCTCGAAGGGGAGCTTTCCGGCGAGGAGCTCGTAGAAGACGATACCGAGGGAGAAGATGTCGCTGCGCGCGTCGACCTTCTTGCCGCTCGCCTGCTCGGGAGACATGTACTGCGCCGTTCCGACGACGAGACCGTCGGTCGTGAGCGCAGGCTGGCTTCGCTGCCCGTCCTGGGGAAAGCCCTGGACCTTGGCGAGGCCGAAGTCGAGAACGCGGATTCTCCCGTCCCGACCGACCATCAGGTTCGACGGCTTGATGTCGCGGTGGAGTATCCCCGCCCCGTGCGCGGCGACGAGCCCCTCGGCGGCCTGGGCGGTCCACCGCGCCGCCCTCGGCGCGGCGATCGGGCCGGAGAGGAGAAGGTCCTCGAGCGTTTCCCCTTCCACGAACTCCTGGACGAGGTAGGGGATTCCCTCGTGCTCGCCGACGTCGAAGACCTGAACGAGGTTCGGGTGAGAGAGAGAGGCCATGATCCGCCCCTCGTTCTCGAACCGCGCGCGGCGGTCGGGGGTGCCGACGAGGTCTCCCGGCAGGGTCTTCAGCGCCACGATCCGGCCGAGCGAAGTGTCCTCCGCACGGTAGACCGCTCCCATCGCTCCGCTTCCGACGGAGGAGAGGATCCGGTACCGGCCAACGAGAGTACCGGGCCTGAGCGGACGTGAAGATTCCGAGTTCATCGGCTGTTCGACATGCTCCCGAGGGCCCTCGCCAGGGCACATTTCCGAGTCTTCGCAGGATCTTACTCTGGCGTTCCTGGCCAGGAGCACGGCCTATACTCGCGAGCCGAAACGCAGATGGACCACGACGACCAGGCTCGCTCCCGCGGCTACGGACCTCTTCGGCTCGCGGCCCTCCCGTTGCTCGTCACTGCGCTCCTCCTCTCCCCCTCCTGCCGCCGCTTCCGCCCCGCCGCTCCCGAGCCCGAGCCAAGGCCGGTGACGGCCCGGGGCGACCTCGCCTCCGACGAGAAGGCGACGATCGCCCTCTTCCGCGAGGCGAGCCCCTCGGTCGTCTTCATCACGAGCCTCGCCCGGAGCCAGGGTGGCCTCTTCCGGATGGCCGAGATCCCCCGGGGCGAAGGGTCGGGCTTCGTCTGGGACTCGGCAGGTCACATCGTCACGAACTTCCACGTGATCCAGGGGGCCTCCTCGGCCCGCGTGACCCTCTCCGACGGTTCGACCTGGACGGCCTCGTTCGTCGGCGCCGCCCCCGACCGCGACCTGGCCGTCCTCCGCGTCTTCCCGACCGGAAAATCGCTAAAGCCGATCCTCGTGGGTACCTCGAAAGACCTCCTCGTGGGCCAGAAGGTCTTCGCCATCGGCAATCCGTTCGGCCTCGACCAGTCGCTTTCGACCGGGGTCGTGAGTGCCCTCGGGCGGTCGATCGAGTCGGTGACGGGACGGCAGATCGAGGGAGTCATCCAGACCGACGCCGCCATCAACCCGGGAAACTCGGGGGGACCGCTTCTCGACAGCGCGGGGCGCCTCATCGGCGTGAACACCGCGATCGCCTCCACGAGCGGGTCGAGCGCCGGCATCGGATTCGCCGTTCCGGTCGACACCGTGAATCAGATCGTCCCGCAGCTGATCCAGCACGGACGCGTCATCCGGCCGCAGCTCGGCGTCACGCTCGCCGACGACGCCGTCGCCGCCCGCCTCGGCATCGAGGGCGCGCTCGTCCTCTCGGTGGCTCCGGGAACCGGTGCCGCCGAGGCGGGGCTGCGCGGGACGACTCGCGACGACGACGGTGCGCTCGTTCTCGGCGATGTCGTGACCCGCGCGGCGGAGCGGGACGTCCGGTCCGCGGACGATCTGATCACGGCCCTCGAGGAGAGGAAACCCGGGGAGACGCTCGTCCTGCTCGTCCTGCGCGACGGCAAGCTCCAGCGCCTCGCCGTCACGCTCTCCGCGGCCCCGTAAGCGCGTTCGGAGGGGCCTCATCGCCAGCTCCCCCCGGAGCCGGGTCGGCGCGGGTCAGCTGCGGCAGCGATCGAGGAAGGCGCGCAGCTTCGGGAGGAACTCCCCGGGGTGCTCGAGCGGTGCCAGGTGGGCTCCCGGCAGCGTCAGCAGCTCGACCCAGGGCGCGTTCGCCGCGGCTTCCACCATCTGCTCGGAGGCGGACGGTGGCGTCAGCTCGTCCTCGTCGCCCACCGCGGCCAGGAACGGAACGGACAGCGTCCCGAGAACGTCGAAGTGGTCGACCCTCAAGGCCATCCCCCGCTGCTCCGCAGCGGCCGTGACCGGCGGGGTGGCGAGGAACATCGTCCGGACGAGCTGCTCGAGCGCGCCGCCGCGAGACGCGGGGACGAGGAACTGCGGGAGCATCTTCGCCAGGAGCGGCTCCATGCCGTCCTTTTCGATCGCCGCCGCCGAGTCGGCGCGACGCTCCTTGCCGGCCTCGTCGTCGGCACTCGCGCGCGAATCGCAGAGGACGAGGCCCCTCAGCCGCGCCCGAAGGCCGGGTCCGAGGCGCGAGAGGAGCTCGAGCGCGACGTAGCCTCCCATCGAGAGCCCCATCACGACGAACGGTTCGTCGCCCGGCAGCTCCTCGAGGACGTCCTTCGCGAGAAGGGACATCGCGTGAACGGGCTCGGCCGTACGGCCCGGCACGCCACGTCCGCGGAAGTTCGGCGCCGTCACGGCAACGCCATCTCCCAGCTGGCCGGTCGCCGCTGCCGCCTTCACGAGGCCCCACATCCGGCCGTCGAGGGGAAAGGCGTGGAGTGCGAGGAGACGGAGGGACGACGACGTCTCTGAGGTCATGCCGCGAGAATAGCCCGGCGCGTTCCCGCCAGCCTCTCGCCCGGAAACGACGCTTCGGAGAGCCGGGCTCCCCGAGCTCACTCTCCCGGCTGGGGGAGCCTGTAGACGAGCCCCTTGTCGCTCCCTTCGGAGTGGCTGTCGCGCAGGGAGAGCCTCTTCAGCTCGGACCGTACGGCGAGCCACTCGCCGAACTCCTTCTGCTCGGTGACGACCCAGCCGTCCGGGTTCTTTCCGAGCCACGCGAGGAGGGCCTCAGGCGTCTTCACCCAGTCGACGCCGCGGTCGAGGACGATGAGCGGGTAGCACCGGAACCGGCGGCTCGCGTAGGCCAGAGGCTCGCCGCTCGAGACGTGCGGACGCAGCCTCTCGTAGAGCGGCCGGGCGGTCTTGCGCGCGTTCAGGGCGGGCAGGCCCTTCGCCCCGAGCGCCGCCTCCGCGAGCCAGAGCCCGCCGGCGAGGGCGAACGCCGCCCCCGCGATCGCGCGCGGACGCCGGGCAAGGACGACGAGCGCCGCGACCCCACCGAGACCGAGGGGTACGGCGATCCACGGGATGAGCCCCGCATCGGCAGGGGCCTTCTTCGCCACGACCGGATAGAGAGCGGCAGCCGCCAGGACCAGAACGGCCGCGAGGAACGCGAGGACTCCCCTCGTAGCCTGTCGCGCCCGTCGCGCCCCGTCGTCCTCCGCCTCGCTCAGGCGCGCTACGAAGAGCGCGAGGACCGCAGCCACGAACGGGTAGAGGAAGAGAAGGTACTTCCCCTGCTTCGAGCGCGAGATCGAGAGGAGGACGAAAGCAGCGCCGACGGCCCGGAGCACGGAGGCGAGGCGCGGGCTCGAGGCGATCTCTCCCCGCTTCCAGAGGAAGACGATCGCCACGAGGGCCGGCAGGGTCCAGGGAAAAAAATCGACCCAGACCTTCTCGACGGCGTAGTACCAGAAGGGTTGGATGTGGTCCCACGCCGCCGCGAACCTCACGAGGTTGTGCCGGATGAGGAGCTCGTAGGCGTAGTCCCACCCGAAGCGGCGGATCGCAAGGACGTACCAGGGCGCGGCGACGACCGCCACGACGATCGCCGCGCGCACCGGAAAGAGGGCTCGCACCGGCCGGAACGACCGCGTCGCGACGACCGAGACTCCGGCCACGACGACCGATATCGCGAGCGCGAGCGGCCCCTTCGTCAGGACGGCGAGGGCGAGGAGGACGTGCCCGCCGAGCGCCAGCCAGGGCCGTGGCTCGTCTTCGTTCTCGAGCCGGAGCTGGACGAGGAGAGCCCCGGCGAGGAGTCCCGAGAAGAGGGCGTCCATCTGGAGGAACTGCGCCTGCCAGAAGGTGATCGGCGCGACCGCGATCGCTGCTCCGGCCAGCCATCGTTGGCGGGTGGCTCCGAGCCAGGCGGCGGTCCGGACGCCGACAAGGACGAGGAGCACCGCCCCGAGGAGCGAAGGGACCCGGCTTCCGAATGGCGTGAGGCTGCCCCCGGTGAACAGGGTCGTGGCGGCGACCGCCCAGTAGGTCAGGATCGGCTTCTCGGGGAAGGGGATGCCGTTCTGGTAGGGCACGACGAGGTCGCCACGTTGCAGCATCTCGCGCGTGTGCTGGGCGTAGTCGGGCTCGTCGGGCCGCCAGTAATCGCGTCCCCACGCGGCGATCGCCGCGGGCAGCAGGGCTGCTGCAACGAAGAGCGCCAGGAGGACGAACAGCACAGGCTTTCGGCCAGGCAGGGTCATTGCGGTGCCTCTATGGTGGCCCGGGACCGTTGTCGCTCGGCGACGTGGTTGGGGGCGTCGGCCGCGCGCCCCCCTGTGCCCGGAAAAGTCTGGTTAAGGCGCCGCGATTCTGACGCTTAGCCCTCCGTCTGGCAACGGAATCGGCGGACCGTCGCCATCCTGCTCCGCGGAACCCGGGCATGGATTCGCCTGACCCCTCCGCAGCCGACGAAAAAAGGCCGCCCGAAGGCGGCCTGATCTCGTGGGTGGTGCGCCCGCCGCGATTCGAACGCGGGACCTTTAGATCCGGAGTCTAACGCTCTATCCGGGCTGAGCTACGGGCGCGTATTCGAAAGAGCGGTGAAATTGGGGTGAGAGACGGGGATCGAACCCGCGACCACCGGAACCACAATCCGGCGCTCTACCGACTGAGCTACTCTCACCGCGCTCATTCGGACGGCGGAGAATATCAGAAACGCCGCGTCCCGCCAGCCCCGCCGGGGTGGCATCCTTCCGCACCATGACATCTGCCGACGGCACGACACCGGCTGCGGCTCCCTCCGAGGGCGCACTTTCGAACCGGATCCTCCTCGGGCTCCTTCTGGGCGCGATCTGCGGCATCGGCGCGAACCTCTTCCTCGTACCTCGCGTCCCCGAAGTCGTCGAGGCCGCGAATCACTGGGTCTTCGTGCCGGTCGGACAGATCTTCCTCCGGATGCTCTTCATGGTCGTCATCCCGCTCGTCTTCAGCTCTCTCGCCCTCGGCGTTGCGAGCCTCGGGGACCTGAAGCGGCTCGGCCGGGTGGGTGGCCGGACGATGGGCTACTTCCTCTCCGTGACGGCTTTCTCCGTCGCGATCGGGCTCGTCCTGGTCAACGTCCTGCGGCCCGGCGAGGGGCTCCCGGCCGATACCCGGGACAAGCTCCTGGAGACCTACCGCGGCGAGGCGGCCTCGAAGATGGAATCGGCAGGGAAAGCGGAGTTCGGCCCGTCGCTCCTCGTCAACATCGTGCCGCGCAACCCCGTGGAAGCCGCGGCGAAGGGCGACATGCTCCCGGTCATCTTTTTCGCCCTGCTCTTCGGCATTGGCGTCACGAAGCTCGCACCCGAGAAAAGCGGCCTCTGGATGAAGCTCCTCGAAGGACTCGCCGACGTCACTGTCGTCATCATCGGGATGGCGCTGAAGATCGCGCCGTTCGGCGTCTTCGGGCTGATCTTCTCGGTCACGTCCCGCTTCGGCTTCGACATCCTGCGGCAGCTCCTCCTGTTCGTCGGCACCGTCCTGCTCGGCCTGGCGCTACTCATCCTCGTCGTCTACCCGGCCCTCCTCCGCTTCCGGGCCGGGGTCTCGCCCTGGGCCTTCCTGAAGAAGATGCGGCCCGTGATGATCACGGCGTTCTCGACGAGCTCCTCGGCCGCCACGCTCCCGACGACAATCGAGGTCTCCGAGCGCGATCTCGGCGTCCCCCCGCAGATCGCCGGCTTCGTCCTCCCGCTCGGAGCCACGCTGAACATGAACGGGACGGCGCTGTTCGAGGGGATCGCCTGCGTGTTCCTCGCGCAGGTCTTCGGGGTCCACCTCAACCTCGGCCAGCAGCTCTTCGTCATTCTCCTCGCGGTCCTCACCGCCATCGGCACCGCGGGCGTTCCGGGCGGCTCCATCCCTCTTCTCGTCCTCGTCCTCACCTCTGTCGGCGTCCCCGCCGAGGGGATCGCCGTCATCATCGGCGTCGACCGCCTTCTCGACATGGCCCGCACCGTCCCGAACGTCATCGGCGACGCCTCCTGCGCCGTCTACGTCGCAAAGAAGGAAGGCTTTACCCTGAAGATCTAGATTCGGGGTCTCGCGGGTCTCGGGGTCGGTCTCGGGGTCTGGTCTACGCTCTACACTCTACGGTTCTGTCGCAGAGTAGAAAATCAAGACCTGACCCCAGCCTCGGCCGCTTGGCAGAGGAGGTGGAGGACGGCGAGGGTGACTTCCTGGACGTGGGCGGTCTCGGCGGAGGGGACGACGAGGCCGTGGTCCCACCTCGCGGCCTCGGCAGTGCCGCGAGAGCCGGTGACGAGGATCGTGACCAGCCCCCGGGCGCGCGCGGTCTCGAGCGCCTTCACGACGTTCGGGCTCGTGCCGGAGGTGGAGAGGCCGAGGGCGACGTCACCGGCGCGGCCGAGCGCCTCGACCTGCCGGGCGAAGACGTATTCAAAAGAGAAATCGTTCGCGCAGGCGGTGAGGATCGCGCCGTCGCACGTGAGGGCGATCGACGGGAGGCCCGCCCGGTCGTCCTTGTAGCGGACGACGAGCTCTGCGGCGAAGTGCTGCGCCTGGGTGGCGCTCCCGCCGTTGCCGAAGGCGAGGACCTTGTGTCCCTCGCGGACGGCGAGCGCCATCGCGGAGCACGCCGCCTCGAGGGACGGCGTCATCGCGTCGCGCGCGGCGAGGGCGACGGCCGCGAGAGCCGAGAGGTGAGCGTCGATCACGCGGTCTCCTTCATCTTCGTCACCATCGAAGTGGTGGAGCGCCCGGGGAGGAGCGGGACGAGCGTGACCTCTCCGCCGTAGGACCGGACGAAGGCCGCGCCGACGACGCTTTCCTCGGTGTAGTCGCCTCCCTTGACGAGGACCTGGGGCCGGATCTGGGCGATGAGCGTCTCCGGCGTGTCCTCCTCGAAGAGGACGACGAAGTCGACGGCGTCGAGGCCGCCGAGGACCTGCGCCCGGTCCGTCTCGGAGAGGATCGGCCGCTCAGGCCCCTTGAGGCGCTTCACGGATGCGTCGCTGTTGAGGCCGACGACGAGGACGTCGCCGAGCCGCTTCGCCGCACCGAGGAGCGTGATGTGGCCCGGGTGGAGGAGGTCGAAGCAGCCGTTCGTGAAGACGACGCGCCGGTGGGCGCGCCGGAGCATCTGCGCGACGGCCGCGACGTGCCCGCGCCCGAGCAGCTTCTCGGCAGGGGAGGAGGTGAGGCCGTCGAGGAGGTCGGCCCAGCGGACGGAGGCGGTCCCCGCCCGGCCGACGACGACGCCGGCGGCACGGTTGGCGACCCTGGCCGCGTCGGCGAGCGGGAGCCCGGCACCGAGGGCGACGCCGAGCGTCGCCAGGACGGTGTCCCCCGCACCGGTGACGTCGAAGACTTCGCGTGCGCGGGCCGCGATCTCCAGCGGCGCGCCCCCTTTCGGCAGGAGGAGCATCCCCTCCTCCGAGAGCTTGACGAGAATCGCGTCGAGGTCGAGATCGTCCCTGAGGCGCGAGGCGAGCCGCGCCACCGTCCCGAGGTCGCGGGCGCTCTCGCCCGTCACCGTCTCGAGCTCTCTGCGGTTCGGGGTGATGCAGGTGGCCCCGCGGTAGCGGGAATAGTCCTTCCCCTTCGGGTCGACGAGCGCCGGAACACCCCGGCGCCTCGCCTCGGCAAGGAGGGTGTCCATGACGCGCGGTGTGAGGGTCCCCTTCGAGTAGTCGGAGAGGAGGAGGACGTCGGCCGTCTCGAGCGCCGCGAGCCCCGCGGAGACCAGCTCTTCCTCGGCCGCGGCCGAGAGGCCGGCCGGGAGCTCCTGGTCGACGCGGAGGAGCTGGCGGCCGTCGGCGACCATCCGGCGCTTGACGGGAGTCGTCCGGAGCGGGTCGACGACGACGTGCTGCTCGCCGCCCGTGAGACTGCCCAGGTGGCGCGCGATCCAGGTGCCCTCTTCCTCGGGACCCACGGCGCCGAGCGCCACCGTCCGCGCACCGAGCGCGGCGAGGTTCTCGACGACGTTCCCGGCGCCTCCCGCGCGGCGCGACATCGACGACAGCGCCAGGAGCGGCACCGGCGCCTCGGGCGCGACGCGGGAAACGTCCCCGAGCCAGGTCTCGTCGAGCATCAGATCGCCCACGACGACCGCCCTCACGCTCGGCGCGGCGGCGGCGAGGGCCGCGAGCTCGCGCGGGGTCATCGTTCGCTCCTCGAGGAGGGGGTCCGGGGGAACCCCGCCCGGCGGGTTCCCCCGGGACAGCGCGCCGCGAGCTCGCGCGGGGTCATGGCCGATCCTCCAGCCCCAGGACGAGCGCCTGCGCCAGGAGCGGCAGGAGGATCTCGTGGTGGCCGGTGATCGCGTACGAGGCGCCGCCCGAGAGGACAGGACGCTTCAGGACGTTCTCGTGCGGCCGGTAGTGCCGGATCATGTCGAGGTCCACGGTCGTGAAGTTCCTCACGTCGTGCCCGAGGTTGCGCGCCATCGAGAGGGCTTTCAGGAAGACCTCCGGCATGATGACCGCGGAACCGGCGTTGATCCAGACCCCTCCGCCGCCGAGCTCTCCGATGACGCGCCGGATCGTCGTGAAGTCGCGGACCGACATCTCTCCGACGAGAGCGCCGTCCATCCCCGGGTGCTGCACGAGCGTGTCGGTCCCGAGCGCGACGTGGACGGTGAGGGGGATGTCCGCCTTCGCCGCCGCGGCGAACAGGGAGAGGCCCCGGTACGGGAGGCGTCCGTGCAGGATCGCCTCGCCGAGGGCGCGGCCGTAGCCAACGTCCTTCTTCCGTCCGGCGCGAAGCGCGCGGAAGATCCCCTCGCCCGTCTCCCGGCTCATCCCGAACTCGCCCGTCTCGAGGACGGCGCCGACGTCCTCGGAGGTCTTCCCGTGGAACGCGACCTCGAAGTCGTGAATGCCGCTGGCCCCGTTCGTCGCGAGGGCCGTCACGAACCCGCGCTCGACGAGGTCGATGAGGACCGGTCCGAGCCCCGTCTTCAGGACGTGGGCTCCGAAAGCGAGGACGACGGGCTTCCCTTTCCGCCGGGCCGCGTGAATCGCGGCGGCGACCTTCCGGAGCGACTCGGCGGCGAGAATCTTCGGCAGGCCGTTCCAGAAGTCGGCGAAGGTGCCGCTCGTGGCGGGCTTCGCCGCGAAATCGTCCGTTTTCACCTTGAACGACCGTGTCGCGATCGGGTACGTCGTCACGATCTCTCGCGGGCGCCTCGTCATCGTTCCCTCTCCTCCGCCGCCGCCCTCAGCCTCCGGAGGCCATCGGCGAGCCCCCCGGCGAGGATCACCGCCCCGCCGCCCTTCTGCCGGACCGCCGCACGCTGCTCGCGCCCATGCCCCGAGAGGAGATGGACGGCGAGGGCGCCGAGCGCGAGGCCCGCGCCGACGTCGTCCCACTTGTCCCCGACGACGGCGGACCGTGCGGCCGAGAGGGAGTGGCGGCGGAGCGCACGCCGGTGAAGGAGGGTCCCCGGCTTGCGACAGCGGCAGGCGATCGCGTATTCCCTCACCTTCCCTTGCGGGTGGTGCGGGCAGACGAGCCAGCCGGCGAGCGGGACGCCTCGGGCGGCCAGCCGCCGTTCCACCTCGGCGTTCACCGCGTTCACCTCATCCCAGCGCGTCAGTCCCCGGGCGATACCCGACTGGTTCGTCACGACGAAGAGCTTCGTCCCCTCCGCCACGAAGCGCGCCAGGAGCGCCGGAGCGCCCGGCGCGAGGCGGACCCCCTTCGGGTCGGCGAGGAAGCCCCGCTCGGCGATGAGCGTCCCGTCGCGATCGAGGAAAAGGGCGTCGAGAAGCGGGCGGCGCCTCACCTGGCGCCGACGGCCTTCCGGATCGCCTCCGTGAACGCGGCCTCGGTCTGGAGGCCCGGGAGGCGGGTCGAGATCGTCCCGTCGCGCCCGTAGATCAGCGTGTACGGCAGGGAGCCGTCCCAGGTCGGGTCGACGGTGTCGATGAAGTCCTGCGGATCGCGCGCTTTCGCGAGCCAGGAGACGAACGGGACCTTCTGCGCCTCGAGGAACTTCGGCACCTGGTTAGGACCCGTCTTCTGCGAGTCGAGAGAGACGAGGACGACGGCGAGGTCCTTCGAGGGGAACTTCTTCGCGGCCGCGACGAGGTGAGGCATCTCCTCGCGGCAGGGCTCGCACCAGGTCGCCCAGAAGTTGACGAGAAGAACACGTCCCTTCCGCCCCGCCACGATCCGGCTCTTGTAGTCCCCTGGTTTCAGGTGCTTCACGGGTTCCGCGGCCGCGGAAGCCCCCTGAAGGACGAGAGCCGCAAGGAAGGAGATGGCCGCTCTCCTCGCGCGCGCGGAGGCCGGGAAGAAGCCCACCTCAGACGCGCTTGATCGAGCAGCCGAAGGCCTTCGTCTCGGCTGCGGGGACCGGCTTGCCCGCGAGGATCGCCTCGAGGGCGTTCCGGAGGTCTGGCGACTTCACGTTCTGAGGGTCCTCGTGCGTCTCGTCGATCCGTCCACGGTAGAGAAGCGTTCCTTTCGGATCGAGGACGTAGATCTCGGGCGTCTTCTGCGCGCCGTAGAGGTCGGCCACCTTGTTCCCTTCGTCCTTCAGGACCGGGAAGGCGAATCCGTGCTTCTTCGCGTCTTCGGCAACCTCGGCCGCGGGTTCGGTCTTGTTGCTGTTGATCGTCACGAAGGCCACGCCCTTGCCGGCGTATTCCTTTCCCATCGACGCGACGCGCCCCTTGTAGCCGATGGCGTAGGGGCACTTGGTCGCGTCGAAGACGACGACCACGGCCTTGCTCCTGGCGAGGAGGTCCTTCAGGGCGACGGGCTCCCCTCCGGCGGCGGGAGGAAGGGTGAAGTCGGGGGCCGGAGCGCCGATCTTCGGCGCCTCGGGCTTCTGTGCACGCGCGGGGAGCGCGACGGCGAGCGTCGCTGCGGCGGCGAGGGCGCCGAGGACGCCGAGGGTGAGGCGGGGAACCTTCATGCGGTCATCTCCATCATTCTCTCGAAGGCCTCCTCGGAGGCCTGCTTCAGCGTGGAAACGGAAACGTCGAGGACGACATTCCCGCTCACGCTCACCCTGAGGACGTCTTTCCTCACGCGTCCGAGGAAGGCCGTCGGCACCCCGTGTCGCCGGGCCGCCTCGAGAACGGTCTTCTCGTTCCCCGGCGGGAAGGAGACGACGACGCGTGGCGTGGACTGGGAGAAGAGGTAGACGGTCGGAAGGAGCGCCGTCTCGACGTTCAGGTCAGCCCCGAGCCCGTTCGGGATCGCCGCCTCGGCGAGCGCGACGCCAAGACCGCCGCCTTCGATGTCGTGCGCCGAGGAGAGGACCCCGTCGGCCGCCAGATCGCACAGGAGGTCGACGAGGGAGCGGACACCGAGGAGATCCAGCCGGGGACAGGGCCCCTCGTCGCGGCCGAGGACGGTGGCGAGATACTCGCTGCACCCCAGCTCGTCGCGGGTCTCGCCGAAGAGGGCGACGACGTCGTTCTCGGCGGCGAAGGCGTGCGGCACCGCACGGGCGACGTCCTCGAGGAGGCCCACCATCCCGACGGTCGGCGTCGGCAGGATCGACTCGCCGTCGGTCTCGTTGTAGAGCGAGACGTTCCCGGAGACGACGGGCGTCTCGAGGGCGCGGCACGCGAGCGAAAGTCCTTTCACCGCGGCCGCGAGCTGGCCCAGGATCTCGGGCCGTTCGGGGTTGCCGAAGTTCAGGCAGTCGGTGATGGCGAGCGGCCGTGCGCCCGTGCAGGCGACGTTCAGCGCCGCCTCGGCCACGGCGTGCGCAGCCCCGCGCATCGGGTCGGCCGCGCAGTAGCGCGGGTTGACGTCGGCCGTCAGCGCGAGTCCCTTCTTCGTCCCCTTCACGCGCAGGACCGCCGCGTCCCCCGGCGGGCCGATCACCGTGTTCGTCCTCACGCTCCGGTCATACTGGCGCCAGATCCAGGCCTTGCTGCAGAGGTTCGGCGAAGCGAGGAGGACGAGCAGGGCCGTCTTCTCGTCGGGCGCGCCGTAGAGGTCGACCGCTCCCTCGATCGGCGCGAGCGGCTCGGCGAGTGTCCACGGTCGGCGGTAGACCGGCGCCTCGTCGACGAGCGGTGCGACGGGAAGGTCGGCCACGACCTCTCCGTGCCAGTGAAGGACCATCCGCGGCTCGCCCGTCACCTCGCCGATCTCGGCGACGTCGAGGCCCCACTTCTCGAAGACCTCGATGACCTCGCGCTCGCGCCCCTTCTTCGTGACGAGGAGCATCCGCTCCTGCGACTCGGAGAGCATCAGTTCGTAGGGCGACATGCCGGCCTCGCGCATCGGGACCCGGTCGAGGTCGAGGCGCATCCCGACGTCGCCCCGCGCACACATCTCGAACGAGGACGACGTGAGGCCCGCGGCTCCCATGTCCTGGATGGCGACGACGGCGTCTCCCTCGAGGACCTCCAGGACCGCCTCGAGGAGGAGCTTTTCGGCGAACGGGTCGCCGACCTGGACCGTCGGGCGCCGCTTCGCCTTCTCGTCGTCGAAGACGTCGGACGCCATCGACGCGCCGTGGATTCCGTCGCGCCCCGTCTTCGAGCCGGCGTAGAGGACCGGGTTGCCGACCCC
>DIAY01000022.1:50811-54689 GCA_002414905.1 Holophagales bacterium UBA5066
GTCGTGGCGGACGAGACCGACCGCCATGACATTGACGAGGATGTTCCCGTTGTACGAGGGGTGGAAGAACGTCGACCCGCCGACGGTCGGGATGCCGATGCAGTTGCCGTATCCCCCGACGCCGCGCACGACGCCGTCGATGAGGCCGTGCATGCGCGGGGCTTTCGGGTCGCCGAAGAAGAGCGGATCGAGAACGGCGATCGGGCGAGCCCCCATCGTGAAGATGTCGCGCAGGATGCCGCCGACCCCCGTCGCCGCGCCCTGGTAGGGCTCGATGAACGACGGGTGGTTGTGCGACTCCATCTTGAAGACGACGGCGAGGCCGTCACCGATGTCGACCGCTCCCGCGTTCTCCCCCGGACCCTGGACGACGCGCTTGCCCGTCGTCGGAAGGTCGCGCAGGAAGACCTTCGACGACTTGTAGGAGCAGTGCTCGCTCCAGAGGGCCGAGAAGATGCCGAGCTCGACGAGATTGGGCTCGCGTCCGAGAGTCGCGAGGATCCGGTCGTACTCCTCCCGGGAGAGCTTGTGCTCGGCGAGCCTCTCGGGCGAGATCGTCGGAGCGATGAGTCCCATGGCGCGAGAGTTTACCCGCGCCCTCCGGCAGGGCCGGCGAGCGTAACCTCCACGGGATGTTCTCGACGAGGACCCCCGCGCCCGGCGCCGAGAACCGGCTGACGAGGGCGCTCGGCGCTCACCCCCGGACCGTCCTCGACCTGACGGCCACGAACCCGACGACCGCGCGGCTTCCCGTCGATCCCTCGCCGGCCCTGGCCCTCCTCGCGAACCCGAGGGGCGGCGTCTACTCCCCCGAATCGTGCGGGCTCCTCTCTGCGCGCAAAGCGGTCGCGGCGTACTACGAGAAACGGGGTGTCCCGGCCGACCCCGCACGCCTCGTCCTCACCGCCTCCACCAGCGAGGCCTACAGCTGGCTCTTCAAGCTGCTCGCGGCGCCGGGAGAGGCCGTCCTCGTCCCGGCACCGAGCTATCCGCTCCTCGACGCCCTCGCGGCGCTCGAAGGAATCGAGCTCGTCCGCTACCGCCTCCCCGCCGAAGACCGCTGGGCCGTCCACGCGAGCCTCGTCGCGGACGCAGCCGACCGGGCCACGGCATCGGGGCGGCGCGTCGCCGCGGCGATCGTCGTGAACCCGAACAACCCCACCGGGACGTCGATTTCCGGGGCCGAGCTCGGCGCGCTCTCGTCCCTCGCCGCAAGACGGGGCTTCGGAATCGTCTCCGACGAGGTCTTCCTGGACTACCGCTTCGAGGGCCGCCCCGGCGACGTGCGGGTCGCCGCGGCCGAGACGGAAGAGGCGCTCGTCTTCTCGCTCGGCGGTCTCTCGAAGTCCGCGGCCCTGCCGCAGCTGAAGCTCGGGTGGATACTGGCCTCGGGTCCCGTCCCGCTGCTGTCCGCGGCGCTCGAGCGGCTGGCCTGGATCGCCGACTCGTTTCTCTCGGTCGGTTCCCCTGTCCAGCTCGCGCTCCCCGGGCTCCTCGCCTGGGGAGACGGGGCCGCCGGGGCCCTGCGCACCCGTCTCCTCTCGAACCACGCCACGCTCGTCGAGGCGTTTCAGAGCGCGCCCGACGTCACGGTGTCGCCGCTGTCGGCCGGCTGGTCCGCCGTTCTGAGGCTTCCGGCCGTCGAGCCGGAGGAAGCGCTGGTCCTTCGCCTCCTCGAGCAGGAGGACCTCCTCGTTCACCCCGGCTACTTCTTCGATTTCCCGCGCGAGGCCTTTCTCGTCGTCTCGCTCCTGCCGCCGGAGGAGACGTTCCGCGAGGGGGTCACGCGGCTCGTGCGCGGCCTCCGCGCCTGGCGCTGAGCGGGCGGCGGCCGAGGCTCAGCGCGGCTTCGCCTTCGGCATGGCCCGAGCTCCCTTCGAAGCCTTCGTCGGCGCAGGCGCGGGGGCCCGCGGCAGGACGAGAAGGGCGAGCGTCGTCTGCCGGACCTCCCAGTCCGCCTTCTTCCAGACCTCACCCCGGGCGCGGTCGGCCTTTCCCGTGCGACGGACGGCAGCCGTCGCGAGGAGGAGGCGCCCCTCGTTCTCGAGGGGGAGCGAAACGACGCCGTTCGCGTCGGCCGCGATGATCGCCGGTGCGTCGCTCCCCGGTACGTACGCCCTCACGACCGCTCCCGGCCCGGGCTTCCCGTCGAGGAGGACCGAAACCGAAAGCGTCGTTCCCGCGCGGAGAGGAAGGGGCGGGACTCCCGCGACGATCTCGAGCGGCAAGCCGAGAGGTTCGTCCAACCCCACGGCCGGGTCGAAGGGGGCGGCCGAGCGCGGCGGCGCCAGGACCCCCGCGAACGCGCGGGCACCCTCTACCGCGACGATCTTCGCCGCCTTCTTCGTCTCCTTCCGCTTCGCCCTCTCGGTCAGCGCCGCCGTCGCTCCCGCGTTTCGCAGAAATGTCTCGAACTCCCCCGCCTCCATCGTCCGTGCTTCGGGCGCGAGGAGGATTCCGAGCGTCGCGAGACCCTGCCCCGCCCAGGTCGCCTCGAGGCGCGTCACGCCCCCATCGACCTTCGCGGAGGTGAGCGGCATGGGCCGCCCCGTGCCGAGCCTCACGAACGACCGGTCGATCCTCTCGGGGGAGACCGCGCTCCCGGGCTGCGGAAAGCGCTCTCCCGTCGTCAGCTCGACGAACGAGCTGTCTCCGGAAAGGGCGGTCGGGAAAGGCAGGGAAGGCGCCCGGACGGAAGCCCGGGCCGGACGTGCGCCCCGGCGCGCGGGCGGCGCGGCCTTCACGACGCTCTGCGGCAGGACGGGGTAGAGCCAGGTCTCGGCAGCCGATCCCTGCGCCGCGAACGCGACGAGCGCCACCGCGAGCCCTGCCCTCGCGCAGACGGCGCCGCCCCTCCCTCTCTCGGACATGATTCCTTCCTCCCCGAACCGGCGCCGATTCTAGGGCCGCCCGGCGCGGAGGCCCCCTTCGGCATCGAGCACCTAGAATCGCCCCATGGCGCGCGGTCCCCAGGTTCCCCGTTCCCGCGCCCGGCGCGTTCCCGTCAAGGCCCTCGTCCTTGCGGCGCTCGCGCTTCCCGCGGCGCTCCTCGTCCTCCTCTTTCTCCTCTACCGCCCCGAAGTGCAGGCCCGCCTCCTCACGGCCGCCCTCCGGAAGGCCGAGACGGCGACCGGACTCTCCCTCTCGGTGCGAGAGCTGTCGATGGACCCGCTGCGCGGGCGACTGGTCATTCGAGGCGTCGCCGTGGCCGTCCGCGGATCGCGTCCGTTCCTGACGGCCGACGAGGCCGGTGTCGAGGTCGACGTGCGCGAGGGGCTCCGCCAGTCCCTCCACGTCCGGCACCTGGACGTCAGGGGCGTCCACATCGATCTCTCGGCGCCGCTCCCCTCGTCGCAAGGCACGTCGGAGGGAGACCTCACGTTTCTCTCCGCGGCCCGGATCGATCACATCCTCGTCGAGATCTCCTCGTTCGTGTCGGGGCCTCTTCCTCCGGCGCTCAGCGACGTCGCGCTCGCAGCCAGCCTCGAGAAGTCCAGGCTGACCGGGAGTCTCCACGCCGGTACGCTCAGCCTTCGCGGGGACCTCCCCGTCGTCGTCGTCGACCGTCCCGGCCCGCTCCGGCTCCTGGCCTCGGGAGACCTCGCGCTCTCGCTCACCGCGGCCGGAGAGATTCAGTTCGACGCCTTCCACCTCGCGGGCGACGGCTTCTCCGCCTCGGCCCGGGGCGCGGCCGGCCTCTCCTCCCCTGACGCGCCGATCTCCCTCCACGCCGAGGTGAGCGTGGAGCCCTCAAAGATCGCGCCCGAGCTGGGGACCACGGGAGCGCTTCGGCTGGTAGCGGACGTCGGCGGCAGCCGCTCCGCGCCTTCGGCCACCCTCGCCGTCGACGGGCAGGACGTGAGCTCTTATACACATCT
>DIAY01000030.1:0-11933 GCA_002414905.1 Holophagales bacterium UBA5066
GGCACGCTCCTCGACAAGGAGTCGAGCCGCCTCGCGCTGAGCCTCGCGAAGAATCCGCGAACGAGAGACCGGATCCCGCGCCTCCTCCTCTCCCGCCCCGGGTTCGGCTGGGCCGGAAAGACCGGAACGATGGACGGCGTGCGGGCCGACTCGGGGGTCCTGACGACGCCCAGGGGGACGTTCGTCTTCGCGATGTTCGCCGACCGCATCCCGGAGGCTCCGGGGGCCTCGCTGAAGGCGAGCCGGGCGATGGGGGAGATCGCGAAGGAGGTCGTCGACGGCTGGTGGGGGGATCTCCCCGACCGCGCGCCCATCGACCTCTCCGAGGAACGCCGTCTTCCACCGGCGCTTCCCAGGGTGGAGCTCACGCCTCTCGAGGCCCGTGCCGGAGGGGCGTTGCTCGAACGCGTCTACCGCGATGAGGACCGGCGCTTCTGGGAGCTCTGGAAGGACGCGGGCGGCGACCTTTCCGACGCCTGCCTCGTCCCGGTGCCGAACTCCTGGTGGGAAGGGTTCGGGCCGCGCCACATCGATCCGATCTCCACGCTCGTCCTCCACCACACGGCGATGGACGAGGACGAGCAGTGCATCTCGCTGTTCCTCGATCCCGCCAGCTTCGTCTCCTCCCATTTCCTCGTCGGGCGGGACGGACGGCTCTACCAGTTCGTCTCACTCGAGCACCGGGCATTTCACGCGGGGGCTTCGTACCTCCACGGACGGTCGGTCCTGAACCGCTCCTCCGTCGGCGTCGAGATCACCGGCGACGGCAACCGGATTCCCTACACGCGCGCGCAGATCGAAACGGTCGTGAGGCTCACGGGCGTCCTGACGGCGCAGTTCGGCCTCGAGGCGCCGTGGATCGCGGGGCACCAGCACGTCGCCCCCGGACGCAAGGCGGACCCGGGGGTCTTTTTTCCGTGGAACGAGGTCCTGCGGCGTGGCCTCGAGCTGGCGGAAAAGCTCCGGCCGCTCGTCCCGTCGCCGGCGGAAGCGATGCCCTGAGCAATCGTGGAAAGCCGGATGGGAGTTCGTGCGAGGATGGGAGCCCGAATGATCCCGACCGAGGCCACTCCACCGCGGATGCGGGAGGACTTTGCATTTCTTGGGTCCCCGCTTGTGACGGTCATCATTCCCACGTTCAACTGGAGCACCGTCCTGCCGTTCTCGATCGGGAGCGCTCTCGGCCAGACGTTTCGCAATATCGAGGTCCTCGTCGTAGGAGACGGGTGCACGGACGACTCGGAGACGACCGTACGTGCGATCGACGACCCGCGCGTCCGGTGGATCAACCTTCCACGCAATACGGGCCACCAATCGGCACCGAACAACGAAGGCTTGCGCCAGGCACGGGGGGAGCTGATCGCCTACCTTGGCCACGACGACCTCTGGCTTCCGCACCACCTCGCGCTCGCAGTCGCGGCCCTGGCGGGAGAGGCCGCTCTTTCATACGGCATCACGGCCGCGGTTCGCCCGGACGGAAGCGTTCAGTTCATGCCGCCCCGGTTCGAATACCGGCCGGGGGCCTCCCCGCCCCCGAGCTCGATCGTCCACCGGCGGTCTATGACAGAGGCCATCGGAGGCTGGCGGCCAGCCGCGGAGCTCCGCGAGGCGCCCGACCCCGACCTGTGGCGCAGGGCGCACGACGCGGGGTACCGGTTCACGTTCGTCCCGAGGCTCTCGGCGATCAAGCTCCCCGCGCAGTGGCGACGAGACGCCTACCGGATCCGGGCGTGCGACGAGCAGGCGGCCTGGTTCCAGCGGATCAGGGAGGAGCCGGACCTCGAGGCCGTCGTGCTCGGCCGCCTCGTCGCATCGGCCGGCGGGGCCTCGGCCTTCCGGCTCCTGCGCTATTCCGACCTCCTGAGGGAAGTCGTCTCCGAGGCGGTCGAGCGGGTCCGGTTCCGCCTGTCGGACCAGTCGCCGGCCATCTTCTTCGGCGCCGGAAAAGGCGCCCGGCTCGACATCTACCGGAAGTTCAAGGGCTTGCCCCCGGCCGACGCCCGCGCCCGCGATGAGGCGGATGGCCCGAATGAGAGTGGAAAGGAACAGGACCCATGTTGAAAGGCGCAGTCAAGGACGGTCAGCAGGTCACCGAGGAATGGGCGAAGCTCTTGGACCTCATCGAGGGGGTCCACCTCCATGAGGTCCGCCACGTTCCGAGAGACCACGGGATCATCACCGAGGTCTTTCGCCCCCAGTGGGACCCGACAGGGCTCCCGGTCGTCCATATCTACCAGTCCCGCCTCTTCCCGGGTGCGATCGGGGCCTGGAGCTGTCACGCACGGAACGTCGACCGGCTCTTCATCAACCAGGGGCACGTCAAGCTCGTCCTCTACGACGGACGGGAGGAGAGCCCGTCGCGCGGCCGCCTGAACGAGCTCCACGTGGGCGATGCCCGACCGACGCTCCTCGTCGTCCCGCCGGGCGTCTGGCACGGGATCCAGAACCTCGGCGCCTCCGACGCGCTGATGCTCAACCTGCCGAGCAACGCCTACGACTACCGCGACCCCGACCACTACCGGCTCCCGTTCGACACACCCGAGATCCCCTACGTCTGGTCTCGCCGGGAGAGCGAGCGTCTGCGGGGCAAGTAGGACCGCCGCCCGGAAGAGCGCCCGTCTCGCTCGAACGGCGGCTTCCTTCCCGGCTCAGTCCGGAACGACGCCCAGCCCCGGCCCCGAGGGGAGGTCCCATCGGCCGTCCTTCAGGACGAGCCCTTTCCAGGGGTCGTTGGCGACGAGGAGGTTCCCGTCGAGGTCGAGCCAGTCGTACAGGGGCGCGACCGCGATGGCGGCCGCGATGCCGAGGGAGGACTCGATCATGCAGCCGAGCATCAGCTTGAAGCCGAGCGCGCGCCCCAGGGCCGCGAGCTCGTAGGCGCGGGTGATGCCGCCACACTTGGCGAGCTTGGCGTTCACGCCATCAAAGAGGCCGACGAGGGACGGGACGTCCTTCACGTGGAGGACCGACTCGTCGGCGACGAGCGGGAGGACCGACCCGGCCTTCACCACCTTCATCTCCGCGTCCTTCGCCGCCGGCAGCGGCTGCTCGACGAACTCGATCCCCATCGTCTTCAGCCAGGCGATCTTCGCGAGCGCTTCCTCCGCGGTCGCCCACCCCTCATTCGCGTCGACGCGGATCGGCTTCTGCGTGACCGAGCGGATGGCCCTGACGTTCTCTTCGTCGTTCGGCAGGCCGACCTTCACTTTCAGGAGCGGGTAGGGCTCGGCTTCCTTCACCTTCTCCTTCATCACCTCGGCCGTGTCGATGCCGATGGAGAAGGTCGTCTGGGCCATCCGCCCCGTCGGAACGCCCAGGAGCTTCCAGACGGGCTGCCTGACCGCCTTCCCCTTCCAGTCCCAGAGCGCCATGTCGAGGGCGGCGACGACCTGCGAGTCTCCGCCGGCAACCGCTTCGGCCCGTTCGAGCCAGGCGAGGTGCTCCCACGGGGACAGTCCCGCACACGCGTCCTTCACTTTCGCGAACGCCGCCTCGCCGCTCTCCCAGGTCTGGCCGTAGCGCTTGTTCGCCGCCGTCTCGCCGAAGCCGGTGATGCCGCCGGACTTCAGCGTCAGGAGACCGTTCTTCTTCTCGTTCGAGGAGCCGCGTGCGATCGTCCAGGTGTGGCGCAGCTTCAGGAGCATCGGTTTGAGGTCGAGGGTCACACCGGTCGCGGCCACAGCCTTCGGCGTCGCCGCGGTGGCGATGCCGGGGAGGAGGGCGGAAGCGGCGAGGGATCCCGAGACGGCGAGGAGGTCGCGGCGCGTCAGCGGCGTGGTCATGCGAGGATTATCCCCACATGAGCCCTCGCCGCGCGCCCAGATCCCTCCCGGCCGTTCTCTTCGCCCTGCTCTGCGCCCTCCCGGTCGCGGGCCAGCCGGCGACGACTCCCTCCGCCGCGGTCGTCATCGTTCCCGTCGCGAATCTCCTCACCCGCCCCGAGGTGGCAGCTCCCGTGGATGACCAGGCGATCCTCGGAGATGCGGTCGAGACGACACGCACCGAAGGGCGCTTCCTCTTCGTGAAGACCCGCTCCGGCTCGCGAGGCTGGATCGAAGCGACGTCCGTGAGGCCCGGCCCCGCAGATCCCTCCGCCGAGCGGCTCGAGGTCACCTCTAACCTTGCCCATGTCTACCGCGAGCCCAGCTTCACGGCCTCCGCGCCGCTCGTGACCGCACCGCTCGGAGCGCGCCTCGGAGGGCTGCGGACGCTCGAGAAGGAAGGGTACGTCTGGCAGGAGGTCCTCCTCCCCGACGGCCGGACCGGGTTCGTCGCCGGCGAGGACGTCGCGACGGAGAGGACGCCCGAGACGCCGCCCGTCCTCGACCCCGCCTCCTGGCTCGCTATGGCCAGACGCTTCGTCGGTGCCCCCTACACCTGGGGCGGGACGACCCCCTGGGGGTTCGACTGCTCCGGCCTCGTCTGGCGCGTCCTCGAACGGCACGGGATCCTCCTCCTGCGCAACAGCTCGGAGATGTGTTTTCGCGACCCCCAGCTCGTTCCCGTCCGCTTCGAGGAGCTCGTCCCGGGCGACCTCGTCTTCTTCGGAACGCAGGAGAAGATCGACCACGTCGGCTTCTGGTCGGGGGATGGAAGTGTTCTGCAGGCGACGAGCCACGGCGTCCCCTCGACCCAGGAGATGCCCTGGGCGAGCGAGCGGATGGCCCCACGCTTCCGCTACGCCCGGCGTCTCGCCGCACTCCCCGGCGCCCCCCGCCCCTCCGGCCTGACGCCGGCGAAGGCCGCCGCTCTCGGGAAAGCCCTCGACACGCTCGCCGCGGAGGAGAAGGCCACGTTCGGGATCGTCGTGAAGGACCTGCAGACGGGCGGGNNGCGAGCACGATGAAGACGGCCGTCCTCCTCGAGGCGCTCCGGCGCGTCGACGAGAAGACGCTCTCCCTCTCGACGGGCGTCCCCGTCGTCGACTGCTTCTCGAGCGCCGTCGACGGCTCGCCGTTCAAGCTCGAGCTCGAGCCCGGTGGCGACGACCGCCTCGCGCCGTACCTTGGGAAGCACGCCCGGCTCGACTTCGTGATGCGGGAGATGATCGTCCGCTCCTCGAACGTCGCGACGAACCTGATGCTCGGCCTCTGCCCGCCGAAGGACGTCCAGGCGTTCGCCGACGCCCTCGGCGCCCCGGGCGTGAAGGTGCGGCGAATGGTCGAGGACGAGAAGGCCTACCAGGCCGGGATCTCGAACGAGACCGACGCCGAGGGGATGGCGGCGCTGATGGAGGCGGCCGTGAAGTCGCCGAAGCTCTCGGTGGAGGCCCGCCGGCTCGCGTTCGAGATCCTCGCCGCACAGGAATTCAACGGCCAGATCCCGGCCGGCATTCCGAAGCAGGCGGGCGCGGTCGTGGCGCACAAGACCGGGAGCATCTCGAAGGTGCAGCACGACGCGGCCTTCGTGAGGCTCCCTGACGGGCGCGAGTACGTCCTCGTTCTCCTCGCGACGGATTTCGGGGCGAACGAAGAAGGGCGGAAAAGGGTCGTCGAAACGACGCAGAAGATGTCGCGTGCCGTCTGGGAGGCGATGATCGCCCCCTGAGCGACGGCAGACGGTCCCGCCCGCGTCCCCGGACGCGGGCGGGACCCGGGGCGGCTCGCGCCGCCTACTTCTTCCGCGTGTAGGTCATCTCCATCGACTTCGCCATCTTCCCGTCGGGACCCGACATCCACATCTCGAAGAGGAGGGCGTCGTCGTCGACCTCGGTGTCGACGGTCCTCAGCGCGACCTTCTTCCCGTTCGTCGGGTCGACCATCGAGCCCGTGTAGACGGTCTTCTTCCCGGACACGTCGCGGGTCCCCGCCAGCACGAGCATCCCAGTGCCGGCCGAGTCGATCCAGTACGCCTCGTACTTCTTCTTGGAATTGTCGTAGCCGGTGAAGCCGATGCCCGAGAAAGGCTGTCCCATCATCGAGCCCTCGAACTTCTGCTCGAGATATCGGCCACCGAGGACCATCCGGAACTCGCAGGTCCCCGTCGTCTCTTCCGGCGGCTGAGCCGGGTCCATCCAGGACTTCGTCTTGACGATCCAGGAACCCGCGAGCTTCGCGAGCCGCGCGTGCGGCTCGCCCGGGGTCATGTAGGCCGCCCAGGCCTTCATCATCTCCTCCTGGCCCGGTGCGGCGGCGGGCTTGGAAGCCGGCTTCGTCTCCTTCGCCGGGGCCTTCGCCTCCTGGGCGGCGGCGGGAAGGGCGAGGACGAGGGCGAGAGCGGGAAGGGTCATCCAACGGGCACGTTTCATTCGGCCTCCTTTCAGGCGGGGGATCTTCCGAGATTCGTTACCGGGGAGTCTCGCACGCCGTAGCGCTCATGAAGCAGGCGGAAGCGGCTTCCGCGCGATCCCGCGGGAGGTTACTCTCGGCCCGTGCCGCCCGGCCCCGGCGCACACCGCGCCATACTCGTCTCCACGATTTCGGTACTCGCGGGGGGCGGTGCCGCCCTCGTCGGGAGCCTCGTCCTGCGCGTCCTCATGGCGCGCGCCCTCGAGCCCTCCGCGCTGGGGCTCGTCCTCCTCGCCATCGCCATCGTCACGCCGGTCGGCTCGATCGCTGGCCTCGGCACGAACCCGGCCGTGGCCCAGGGCGTGGCCGAACGCCGCGCCAGGGGCGACGAGGAGGGGGCCCGAGGAGTCGCGCGCCGGGCACAGCTCCTCGCCTTGACCGCGGGGACCCTCGCGGCGGCACTGCTCGCCGCCCTCGCGGGGCCGCTCGCCGTCCTCCTCGGCCAGCCCGGCCTCGACAGCGTCCTCCTTCCGATGGCCCCCGTCGCGCTCGGCCTCGCGGCCGGAAGCGCCGCGCTCGGAGTGTCCCGAGGATTCGGGGACTCCCTCGGACGCGCTCTCTTCAGGGACACAGGGGGCGGCGTCCTGCGCGTCGTGGGCGTCGGGGCCGCGTTCCTCGCCGCCGAGCCGACGTCTTTCGGCGTCGCCACCGGGTTCGCCGCAGGCTCCCTGGCGGCAGAGCTCCTCTTCGTCGGCTACGTCGCGTCGAAGGGCTGGCTCTCGGCCGGGTCCCGCCCCCCCACGGAGCCTCTCCTTCCAGTCCTGCGCCCGTATGCGGCAACGGAGGTCCTGTCCCAGGCGGCGCTCTGGCTCGACGTCGTCGTCCTCGGCGCCCTCTCTCCTCCTGTCGCCGTCGGGCTCTACGGAATTTCGCGGGGTCTCACGCGCGTCCTCGACCTCGTGCGGCAGGCCTCCTCGCACGGCTATCTCCCGTCGGCGTCCGCCGCCGTCGCACGGGGCGAGAGCGACCGCATCGCCTCGCTCCACGTCTCGACCCGCCGTTTCGCCTTCGCCCTCGTCTGGCCCATTCTCGCCGTCTGCCTCCTCGCTCCCGCCGCGCTCCTCGGCCTCCTCTTCGGCCCGGCGTACGAGGCGGCCGCGCCCGCTCTCCGTCTTCTCGCCCTCGCGAGCTTCCTGTCGTCGTTCTTCGACTACCTCGACCTCGTCCTCGTCGCCGAACGGCGCCCCGGGGATGTCCTGCGGGCCGGGGTCGCCAGTATCGCGGTGCTCGTGGCCCTCCTTGCGGCGCTCGTCCCGACCTGGGGCGGAGAGGGCGCCGCCCTCGCCCTCCTCGGCTCCTCTCTCCTGCGCGGCCTCCTCCTCCATCACTTCGTCTTCCGTTCACGCTCCTTCCGCCCCTTCCTTCCCGCGGTCGCCGAACCGGCTCTCCTCGCGGCCGCGTCCCTCGCAGCGGGAGCGACCGTCCTCGGGGTGCTGCGCCCCGCGCCGCTCGCCGCCCTATTTCTCGCGGCGACGACCGGCGGAGCCGCGGCGGCCATCGCCCTCTTCGCATTCCTCAGGAAGCGGGCGGGTGGAGCCAAAGCGCTCTCCGGCACCGGCGCGGACATGGGATCCTCCCCTCCGTGAACGGCCCCCCGGTCGTGTCGGTCGTCGTCGCCGTCTACCTCTCCGAGACGACCCTCGACGGCTTTCTCGACGCACTCGCGCGGCAGACCTTCCGGGATTTCGAGACGATCCTCGTCGACAGCGGGCCAACCGAAGCGTGCGAGCGAATCGTGGCCCGTCGCGACGAGCCGCTCGTCTACGTCCGGAGTACCGCGCGGCTCTTTCCCCAGGCAGCCCGCAACGTGGGGGTCGAGCGTTCCCGCGGGCGGCTCCTCGTCTTCACCGACCCCGACGTCTATGCCGCACCCGACTGGCTCGAGCGGCTCGTCGCCACGCACGGCGAAACGGGAGACGTCGTCGTGGGCGCGCTCGCCTGCCACGGCTCGAGGTGGCTCGCCCGCGGCATCCACCTCTGCAAGTTCAGCAAGTGGCTTCCGGGCGGAGAGCGCCGTCCCGTCGACATGAGCCCCACCGCGAACATGCTTCTTCCGCGGACCCTGTTCGAGGAGACCGGCCGCTTTCACGGCGACATGCTGATGGGGGACGCGACCCTCAGTCGCGACCTCCTCGAGGCTCGGCGGACGCTCCTCTTCGAGCCGCGTGCCGTCGTCGACCACCACCACCTCGAGACCGTCCGGTCGTTCGTCCGCGAACGCTGGTTCCGGGGAATCCGCTACGGGCAGCTCCGCGGGGGCTGGATACGGGGCAGGAAGCCTCTGCTCCTCGCGCTGCTGCTCGGGAGCCTCTTCCCGCTGCGCATCGCCACGAACGTGGCCCTCTGCGCCCGGCATGCCGCTCGTGCCGGCGAGCTCGGGACCTTCCTGTCGACGCTCCCCGTCGTCGTCCTCGGCTTCAGCGCGTCGATCCTGGGAGAGGCGAAGGGTTACGCCGGAGCGCTTCTCGGCGCCTCGCGCGGCTCCGACAGCTCGTAGACGGTAAATCGGGCCTCCGCGTCGCCAGGCCCGAACAGGAGCCCGTGCGCCTGCCCCCACGCCGCGCGGAGGTGGACGGCGTAGACGAACGGCGCGTTTCGGAGGAGAAGGCGCGCCCGCTCGGGCCGGCTCTTCCGGTACCTCTGTACCGCAAGGAGGAGCGCGTAGAGCGGAATGAGCGGCGTGGCGGCCACGTAGAGCGCGCGACGGCCGAGGCCCCATCGTCCCTCGGCCGCCCGGAGCGGTCCGTAGATCCGGTAGAAGAGCTCGACGCCGAGTCCGATGCTGTGCAGCGACGTCTCGTTGAGGTGCTCCATGACGGCGTCCTGGGCCAGAACGAACCGTCGACCCTCGCGGAGCATCCGCTCGTGGAGGACGAGGTCGCACGCGAGAAGGCGCGACAGCTCGTCGCCGAACGCGAGGAGGACGTCCGCCCGGAAGCTCGCGTTGTGCCCGGGAAGCAGCCGGGTCTCCCCGCCGGCGAGGGGCGGCTCGAAGAGGCCGTAGCTCAGGAGCCCGATGACGTCGGCCTTCCCGACGCCCGGGTTCGCGCAGACGACGCCCCACCCCACACCCGCCACGCCGGGATCGCGGAAGGCACCGAGGACGGCGTCGGCCCAGCCCGGACGCACGCGGGTGTGCTCCTCGAGAAAGGCGACGACCGGGGCGCCCGCCTCGGCTACGGCGCGGGCGCGGGATGCCGAGAACGTCGCGCCGGGCGGGAAACGGAGGACCCGGACCGTCGCTTTCTCCGATCCCCGGACCGGCGCGGACCCTTCCGGCCCGAGGTCGACGAGGAGAACCTCCAGCCGCTCCCCCAGCCCCTGCGCGTCGAGAGACGCCAGGCACGGCGCCGCCCTCCCGCGGAGGGGACCGACGACGACGACGACGGAGAGGTCCGGAATCACCATCAGGAGCCCAGCCTTTCGAACGCCGCTCCCCCCGCCCAGGCGAGGAGAACCGCGAGCGCTGCGAAGTAGAGGACGGTCAGGATCAGCGCGGCCATCGCGGCGACAAGCATCAGACCATCTTCCTCCAGCTCGCCGAGAGCGACGAAAACGACGGCCATGGCCGGGAGAGCGTTGTTGAAGGGGATGCCGGCGAGCGGAAGCGAGATGAGCAGGCCCGCCGACGCGATCATGAGGCCGCCGATGCGGCGTCCCTTCTCTCCCGTCACCCACGCCGTCCGCCGGCGTCGCGTGAAGCGCCGGCAGAAGCCGAGGACCTTCGTGGCGACGCCAAACAGCCTCCGCCAGGCGACAGGGCCGGGTGCCCAGGCCGCGACCCTCGCCGAGAGCCAGGGCGAAGGGCGGCCCCGCGCCATCTGCCAGCCGAGGATCGCGAGCGAGAGTCCGAGGGCCGTCGAGACCGGGCCGAGGGCCACCGGCTGGAGAAACGGGAGCGCCTGGAGGACGCAGACGAAGACGAAGCCCGACTCCTTCAGGCTCGAGAACGCCTCCCCGAGCGTCAGCGGACGCAGCTCGGCCGTCTCCCGGCACGTCGCGAACGCGTCCATCAGCTCCTCGTAACGCCCCATCGCCTCCCTAACGGCTCCGTCGCCCGTCTGATTCCCGCACCCCGCGCGAGCCGCGGACGATAATTATCCGCGCTGCCGGGGAATGAGCCGGGCGGCCAAGAGGGTCTCATGACCAAGGCTGGAAAAGGTCTTCTCGTTCTCGTTCTCGTCATCACCGTCCTCGGCGCCGTCCTCGTCGGTGCCGGCGTCCTCCTGAGCGCGAAGGGCGCACCCTCGGTGCCGAAGAAGGCGATCCTCGAGCTCGACCTCGAGCGGGGGATTCCCGAGACGCCGCCCGACAACGTCTTCGCCGCCTTCGGGGGAGCGAGGGTGCTCACGCTCCGGGACGTCGTCGACGCGCTCGAGAAGGCGGGGGACGACCCGCACGTCGTCGGTCTCGCCGCACGGCTCGGCGCCGCGCCGGTCGGGATCGCCGAGATCCAGGAGATCCGCGACGCCGTGAAGGCGTTCCGGGCGAAGAAGAAGTTCGCGGTCGCCTACTCGGAGACGTTCGGCGAGTTCGGTCCCGGCAGCGGCGCCTACTACCTCGCAACCGCCTTCGACGAAATCTGGCTCCAGCCCTCCGGAGACCTCGGCCTGAACGGCCTCGTCGCCGAAAGCCCGTTCGTGCGCGGCACGCTCGACAAGCTGGGAGTGAAGGCCGAGTTCGGCCAGCGGCACGAGTTCAAGAACGCGATGAACCTCTACACGGAGACGAAGCTCACCGACGCCCACCGGGAAGCGTCGAAGACGCTCCTCGAGTCGATCTACGGGCAGCTGGTGAAGGGGATCGCCGAGGGGCGGAAGATGACGGAGGCCGAGGTGCGGTCTCTCGTCGACCGCGGCCCCTTCCTCGGGCCCGAGGCGCTCGAGGCCCGGCTCGTCGACGGCCTCGCCTACCGTGACGAGGTCCACGCGAAGCTGAAGGAGAAGGGGGGCGCGGACGCGAAGCTCTTCGGCCTCCAGGCCTACCTGAAGAAGGAGGGGCGCCCGCACGGCGAGGGGGCACGGACGATCGCGCTCGTATACGGCGTCGGCGGCGTCGTGCGCGGCAGGAGCAGCGGCAACCCTCTCACGGGCGGTCAGACGATGGGTTCGGAGACGGTCGCGAAGGCGATCCGGACGGCGGTCGAAGACCAGAACGTCGCGGCGATCCTCTTCCGCGTCTCGAGCCCGGGCGGGTCTTACGTCGCCTCCGACACGATCTGGCGCGAGGTCGTCCTCGCGAAGAAGGCGGGCAAGCCCGTCATCGTCTCGATGGGCGACGTCGCGGCCTCGGGCGGCTACTTCGTGTCGATACCGGCGGACAAGATCGTCGCCCAGCCCGGAACGATCACCGGGTCGATCGGCGTCCTCGCCGGAAAGATGGTGACGCCGGGAATGTGGGAGAAGGTCGGCCTGACGTTCGACCAGGTCGAGATCGGCGCGAACGCGAACATGTGGAACGCCTCACGGAGCTTCTCCCCTTCCGAGTGGGCCCGCTTCAATGCGTGGCTCGACCGGATCTACGACGACTTCACGACGAAGGTCGCCGAGGGGCGCAGGCTCCCGAAGGAAAGGGTTCTCGAGATCGCGAAGGGGCGCGTCTGGACGGGCGAGGACGCGAAGGCGCTCGGCCTCGTCGACGAGCTGG
>DIAY01000030.1:12165-12311 GCA_002414905.1 Holophagales bacterium UBA5066
GTGAGAGTCGCCGTCTTCCCGAAGGAGAGGAACCCCTTCGAGACGCTCGCCGCAAGGCTCTCGGGAGAAGAAGAGGCCGAGAGCTCCTTCACCTCGTTCGTAAAGCTTCTCGAGCCGCTTCGGCCCGTTCTCCGGCAGATCGAGGC
>DIAY01000269.1 GCA_002414905.1 Holophagales bacterium UBA5066
TACTCGGAAGGCGGGTATCAGTCCGAAGACCTCGATCTGATCCTCCTGTCCTCGCCGACTCAACGATCGCTCGACGAAACGATGGCCAGGGCCGGATTCGCCCGGAACGGCAACTATTACGAGCACCCGAGGACCTCGTTCTTCGTCGAGTTCCCTCGGGGTCCCCTGGCGATCGGGGCCGATACCTCTATTGCGCCGGTCGCGATGGAGGTGGAGGGAGTCCCGCTCCTCCTCCTCTCGGCCACCGACTCCTGCAGGGATCGGCTTGCAGCGTTCTACCACTGGAGAGATCGGCAGGCCCTTGGAGCAGCAATCGCCATCGCCACGAAGCACGCCCTCGATCTCGCGAAGATCCGCGCCTGGAGCCGGCGAGAAGGGGCGCTCGAGGGGCTCGAGGTGTTCCTGCGGAGCCTGAAGGCTGCGAAGGGCGTTCCGTGCCGGTCCGGGCAGCGTGGTCCACGCTGAGTTCGTCGTGCCGGCCCCTGACGCTGGCCCAGCGCATCCGGGTCCTCCGGTGATCTGCCCTCCCGACGACGGCTCATAGCCCTGATCCCAATCGATCATGTAATGTGCGCGTGAACGCACCCGCGACACTGTCACCGGAATTGTGAGGAGAGAACTATGAAAACCCTGACCTCGATTCGCAGCACATGCGTTCCTCTGTTCCTCGTGTCGCTCCTGCTCGCCGGTGGAACCACCGTAGCGCAGGATCAGATGACTCCCGAGCAGGAGAAGATCTACCGGGAGATGATCAAAGCGAACGGATCCAATCCCGATGAGGTCATGGGAGCGATGAAGCAGGTCGACGACTCTCGGAAGTGGACCGGAGGGCCGATCGACTACCACGCCGTCGGCGTCTACAGCGGCACGCCGCGCATCACGAGCGATCCCGGAAAGGGCAGCGGGGTTGCCGACGTCACCGACCACGTCATTCTCGATTTCAGGTGGGATCTCGCCGAATCGGCTCTGGTCGGTACACCGAAGATTCAGAATTCGCAAAGCGCACTGAAGAATCCGCGCGACCTGGAACCGAAGTGCCTGCCGCCAGTGCTCAAGGGCGAGTATGAGCACGCTGACTTTCTGAGTGTGACAAACGGCCTTGGCGGCGCGCTCGCGCTCGACGTCAGGACGACCTACCCGATCGTCGAAGTCGCGCAGTTCTGCACCGGCGCGCGAAAGTCGATCCCCGGAGCGGCGAAGACGCATAGAGAGGAACTCGTAGTGCCCTCGCCGACGACCTTCGGGATGAAGCTCCCCGCATCGAGCAAATTGGCCATCTCGTCCGACAAGAAGTCGCTGATCTTCAAGGATGCCGGCTGGACGTGGACGTTCACGCCGAAACCGAGGGTGTAGCGAAGGCGGTGGCCCAGCCTGTCGGGGTCAGCTCCTCGATCCCTCGCGTTTGCCTGTCGGCAGGTCCCTTAAGGAAGGGCGAGAACTACGGAAAGCCGTGCTCCACCAGCATTCCGAGGCGTAGGATCGTCACGGAGGACGCTATGAATCCGCTCTGCGCGATCTGCGGTGCCAAAGAGTCCAAGAACGCCCGGGACAAGACCGACACCTTCGCCCGCTTCCCCGGCGGTGGAGACCACGTCGACCTCTATCTCTGCGCCGCCTGCTGCGAGACGTGGAACGTCTCCGAAGACTGCACCTACGCTGAAGCAGCTACCGTCGTTGCAGAGGCTGAGGAGAACGTCGGGGACGAGTGACGAGGATGCCTCGCTGGGTCCGTCCTTCACATGCCGGCCCGTCGCGCTCCTCCGTGACCCTACTCCCGCCTGACGATGTCGACCGAGATCTCCACCGCCGGAACCGTTCCCTTGTTTTCGAGCCAGTGCGTGGTGTTCTTATCCTCGGGCCAGCCCACTCCCGGCCCATAGTCCGTAGCAACTCCGCTTCGATGGTCCGTGATCGTCCCTTGCAGTATGTAGACGGTGCCCGGCCTGTCTCTATGGTCGTGAAGAGGGCCGACAACGCCTCCAGGCTCGATGGTCACCATACGCATTCGAAGTTGGCGCCCTGCCATGCCCTCGATCTCAGGGCCAAGGTCAACCGATGCAAGCAACTTCACCGAAACACCTTTCGTCTCGGGCGCCAACTGTTCGTCGCTCATCGTGCTCTCCTCTCTGAACTTCCCGGGTAATACACGATTTCACGCCTGACCCCGGCTCGCCTGACCCCGGCTCGACTAACGCCCCCTCTTGGCCTCGAGGAGGATTCGCAGCTGCTGAGAGGGGCCGGCGAGGGAGTCGAGGATCCGGACGGCGCAGAGCAGCTCGAAGAGCGCGTCGCGCCCCGAGGGGAGCGGCAGGCGGTCGATGCTCTCGGGCTCTACCGCGGCGCGGAAAGTCTCGGCGACGACCTCGCGCAGGAGCGGCCAGCGTGACCGGCGCGCGGCGTCCGTCCCGTCGAGGTAGCGGTGCCGCTTCCCCTCGAAGATCCACCACGAGAGCGCCCGTCCGGCGAACGCCGCCTCGGCCGTGGGCGACTCTCCAGTCAGCGGGCTCTTACCGAGCTTTCCGAGGAGCCAGCCGCGAACCTCTCGGCCCCATTCGTCCGGGATACCCGGGGCTGGGGGCGTCACGCGGCCGTCGTCCTCGACTTCACAGGCTCTCTGGATGGAGCGACTCGCTGAGCCCGGCGCGATGCTCGGCCAGCGCTTCGTCGGCGAGGGAGTCGAGCGTCGCCTGCGATTTAGCAAAGGACGTCGCCCACTGACCCTCGTCGCCAAGCTCGGCGAGGAGCCACGCCGCGACCTCCTCCTGCTGGGGCGGGGGCAGCTTCGAAAGCTCCGCCAGAGCTTTTTCGAGAAGCGCAGTCATGGCATCAGCCTCTGTTTCGAGTTTACGACTCCCGGCAAGCAGGTGCCTGTCCACGATGTCAGGCCGCCGGTCAGGGTCGGTCGGTTTCCTTTCCGAGAAGGGACTTCGCGGATGAGCTCTACGTGGCGAGTCGGCCGGCGATGAGCTGGAGGCGCCGCTCCAGGAGCGGCAAGCGCGCCTGTGTCGCGGCGTCCGGGGCGAGGTGTCCGGGCAGCGCACGCCGGAACGGCTCGTTGTCGAGGAGCTTGCCGAGCTCTTCCTCGAGGTAGGCCCGGAGCTGCGAGGCGCTTCGCGCCACCTCGTCGACGATCTCAGGCCGGCCGTCGACGAGCGTGACGACGTCTTCGAGGTCGTGACTCGCGCGGAAGTCGCCCTGGCCTCTCCCGAAGAACGCCTCGAGCTTCGTCGCGAGGAAGCAGGGCGGATCGACGAGGAGGATCGGGAGTCCGCTCGGAAGGCTCATTTGCTGGGCGGTCCGAACGGCCTCCGGGTACCAACGATTGCTGAAGCCGAGAAGCGACGGGTCCGTCGGCATGACATCGACGACGAGGTCACCGAGCGTCCATCGACAGATCGGAGCTTGCGGGCTCACGTCGTGCCGGAAGCCACGCCGCAGAAGCTCCTTCTCGAGGCCTCTGTACGCCGCCCGCCCCGCGGTCTCAACGACGAGGTCGACATCCAGGGTCGTACGGATCGCGGCGGCGGCAGGATCGGTAATCATCAGACCCGTCGCACAGCCGCCGACGAAGACGACCCGCTCTCGGAGCGGGCCCAGGGCGGCGGCAACCCGCTCCACCATCTCGGTATTGGCGTCATTCACCTGAGCCGTTCCTGAAGCAGCCGGATGGCCAGCTGGCGCTCGCGGGCCCGCCCGGCCCGAACCGCATCGAGGAGGGCGAGGATCTCGTAGAGCGCTGCATCCGTCGCCACGGCCCTCGGAACGGACGGGTAGAGAGGATCGAGCCGCGGCCCGCGCGCCTTACCCTCCGGATCGGGCCACACCGGGTCCGGCTCCCCGGATCGCGCCATCAGATTCCGGAGAGGTTCGGCGCCGTGCGCCGTCGGAACGCCGCGGGTCATCTCGCCGGGTCTCGCCGGGTAGGCATAGCGCGCGCCGTGGATCAGGAACTCCCGAAGGGACTCGGGGTTCGGCCGGGCACTGAGTCCGCCGGCCGGCAGGAAGCCTGCGGCGACGACGCGCTTCACCGAAGCGTGGACCGAGGCGACGCTCATCCCGAGCGAGCCCGCCAGGGAGGGATAGCTCCAGCTCTGGTCCCGACCGGTCCAGAGCTTGAGAGCGACGACGAGGTCCTGCGGCTTGAGCATCCGAGGGGAAGTCTATTCGAGATTCGTGAATCGTGAAAGGCTCGTCGCGGCCGCTCGCCTGGGCGGGCCAGTGGACCTTGCCGCGGAGGATGGGGAGAACCTCGTCGTGCGCCACGTACTCCTGCCGGAGCCCGAACCGGACCGCCTCGAAGAGCCGCCGGCAGTAGAGCCGGGCGAGGACCCTGTTCGGGGCTTGCCCCCCGGAGCCTGAAGAGTTGAGTCAGAGGGCCCTCAAGCGAGGCCCGCACGAAAGTGGTTGGCGTCTACGCGTCCAGCCTCGCGCCGCGCTCTCCGTCGACCTTATGCGGCATCTCGTTCCACTCTCGCCCATCGAGCAACCGGCCGGCGCGCTTCTTCTGCGTCCCACCCACTGCTTGAAGAAGAAGGGCACGCCTCGTACCGAACACTGCCGCCGAAGAGAACGCACCCACGCCGGGTCCATTGGACGACACCTGGGGCCGCTCTCGCCGCCGACGACCACACAGTGAATCCCGTCGAGCGGGAGCTCGTCGATGGGCCCGAGCAGCGGCTCGACGCTGAGAAACCTGACGGCGGCGGGCACCGTTCTCAAATCATGGACCCGGAACGTGTAGTCGTCGTTCTCGACGCTCACGCCCATCCAGATGTTCTCTGGCCACGGTAGCCGCGGCGCCAAGGCCGCAAGCCGGCGCGAACGCTTCGTCAGGATCTGGAAACGATGCCGCGGCTCCGCGGCCATCGCGTCGAAGACTCTCTGGATGTAGCCCTCCGGAACCTCCTCGTGGAACAGGTCGGACATGCTGTTCACGAAGACGAGCCGGGCCTTCTTCCACGTGGACGGGAGGCGAAGCGCGTGTGGCACGAGTCGCAAGTCGAAGCCTTGCTCGAACGGATGCCCCACGACGCCGCGAAACCGCTCGGCGAACCGCTCCGCGTAGCAGTTCTTGCAGCCTGGCGAGATCCTCGTGCAGCCCCGCACGGGGTTCCAGGTCGCGTCGGTCCACTCGATCGGGCTCCGGTCGCTCATGCTCTCTGCAAGATCCTACTGGGAGTCGGTCGAGAGGGTACGGTACGAGCGTCGACAACGAAGGGTCGACTTCGTCATGCCCCCGCCTCCGCCCCGTCGAGGTCGAGGAACACCTCGTCGGCGGCAGCGGTGAGGTCAACGGCCGACGAAGCCGAATGACCTCTCAGACACGCCTCTTCCAGAGCCAGTTCGACGGCTCCCAGGTTCCGCACTCGGCGGAATCGAGGACGGGATTGAGGAAGGTCTCGACGGCTTCCATCACTTCCGGAAGGGTCTTCCAAGCCAGGTCGGCGCCAGCGACCTGAACCAGCCGGGCGAGGAAGCGGTCGGAGACGAGCAACTGGCGCCGCCGGGCGAAGTCGACGCCGGTGACCGACGAGGACCGGAGGCGTTGCTCGAGGGCCTGCTTGAAGGCCAGCGGCGTTGCGTACGGGCGAGCGGTCATCGCGCGGCTACCGTCCGACCCTGCCTGCCAGGCTTGGCAAGAAGTCGAGCTTCATCCTTCGCGGAGACAATCCCGCGCCGACGCGCCTGGAGGATCCCTTGTCGCACGAGGTTGGAGGCGACGTCGGCCTCGATGCAGTCTCGAAGGGTCCGGAGTGGCGCTGTGACGGGCACCGCCGAGTAGCTGGCGCGGTCACCTTCGCCGACGTCGGCGAAGTGAAGTACGAGACCGGCTGGGACTCGGAGCCGACGCCTGCGCCACCTCGGGGGCACCGTCAGGTGGACCTTTCCGGAAAGGGCGTCGGAGAGGTCGTGGAGCGCAAGGGCCGTCTCATGGGAAAACACCCCGACCTGCCCGGTCCAAAGCCAGAGAACGATGAGGACCTCGTGTTCGCCGGCCGGGAAGTGGACGACGCGATAAATACCGCGTCGCACGCGCACCATCTTCCCCGTCGCCAGGTACTTATGGAGGAGTGGACGCGAATAGCCCGACCGGGCGGCCTGAGCCGTCGTGAAGGTGCCGCTCTGGGCCTGCGCGACAGCGAAGAGCCCATCCGAATCAGGAGGGTCGAGTCCTGGGACGGATGTGTACGTCGACCCACCGGAGGAGCCCCTCGCGAGAGAGTGAGCCGCCCGCCAGGGCGAGAATCAGCTCCTCCTGCTCGGAGACCGGGGCCGAAAGGTCGAAACCGTTGAGGACGAGAAACGTCTCCATCGCCGCATGGCCCACCCGCTTGTTGCCGTCCACGAACGGGTGATTGAGCACGAGGGAGAAGCAGAGGGCGGTGGGCTTTTCCGCCACGCCCGGGTAGAGGTCCGAGCCAGCGAACGTCGCCTGCGGTTGCGCGATCGCCGACTCGAGGCCGCCCAGATCACGAATGCCCGAGGAACCGCCGGACTGAGCGATCACCATGCGATGGAGGTAGAGCACCTCCGCGATGGTGAGATACCGCATCAGGAGAGTCGCTGGTACAGCTCGGCGTTCTTCTCGATGACGTGACGTGCCGCGGACAGGAAAGCCTCGTCTCGACCCTCAATCAGGTCGATAACCGCGGCGCGGAGGAGGTCCTCCGGAGTCACACCCAGCTTCTGCGCCTCGAGCGCGAAATGTTCGGCCTGGGCATCGGTGAGGCGTACGGTCAGACTCGTCACGACACGATTCTAGCGCCCCGATCCCTGTCGACCGGCCTGCCTCGCCGACCTGAAACCGGAGCCGCCGCCAACGCCAGTCCCGGAATCCCGGAGGCCTCGATCCCCACCGCCCCCACGGCCTCCCCAATCTCCCCCTCGCTCGTGAACAGCCAGAGATCCTCCCCTTCCTCCCGTTCCATCCCCGCCGCGTGCAGCGCGCCGGCGTCGAACTCCATCGTCCGGTCTCCCCCGCCCTCCACGACGCCCCAGACGAGGAGCGGGCCGGCGAGCTGCTCGCGCAGGGCAGCGCGACAGGACGACTCCGTGGCGCTCGAGGGCGCGGGCGCAGGGAGCGCCCAGCGGTGGAGCTGGCGGAGCGTGATTGGCTCGGACGACGAATATCGGCGCCGGGTCGAGCGGCCTGCGCAGCGCCGTCCGGGCGAGCCCCGAGGATCCCGGCCGGGGCCACCTGTGCCTCGCTCCGCGTCAGGCGCGGCGAAACGTCGAAAAGGCTTCGTCTTCTTGTCCTTTATGTTGCCTCAGGGTATGCTGTTGCACGTAGTGCGCAACACGCATTTCTCGGACAACGCACTGGGAATCGCAGCGATCGAAGAGCTCCAGCGTCGGCTTCCGACAGGATGGAAGGTCGGCGCACCTCGACGATCCATTTCGCCCCCTGATGGCGCTGTCGATCTGCGAGGGCCGGACGGCATTCGTACCCGGGTCCTTCTCGAGGCGAAGGCGCGGCTCGATCCGAAAGGCGTCTACGCTGTCGCCGCACTCGCGCGTCAGGTTGGCGCTGATGGGCTTTTCGTCATCGTCTCGCCGTACCTGAGCCCGAGCACGCGGGAACGCCTCAGGGCTGCGGAGATCAGCCACCTCGATCTGACGGGCAACGCTCGCATCGTAGTCCCCAAACCCGGCCTCTACATCGAGACGACCGGCGCCACGGTAGAGCCGAACCGCAGCCTTCGGCCCGCCCGCTCGCTCCGTGGACCGAAGGCGGGGCGCATCGTCCGGGCTCTCGCCGACAGGAAGCGCCCTCCCGGGGTTCGGGAGCTTGCCGCGATCGCCGGAATCAACGCCGGCTACGTCTCGCGAGTCCTCTCCTTCCTCGACTCGGAAGCACTCATTCGGCGGACGGGACGAGGGCGCATCGAGACCGTCGACTGGCTCGGGCTGCTCCGGCGCTGGGCCAGGGAGGCGCCGCTCGAGTCCCGTGGCGAGGTCCGTTCGTACCTCGACCCTCGTGGGCTCAAGGCGTTCCTCGAGAGGCTCGGGAAGGCCCGCGAGCCGTACGCCGTCACGGGGGCTCTCGCCGCCGCACGCTTTGCCCCCGTCGCTCCCCCTCGACTCGCGATCGTGTGGATGCGGCGAGGCGAGGCGGCGGCCCCGAGCCTGGGGCTTCGCCCGGCAGACTCAGGCGCGAACGTCCTCCTCGTGAATCCGACGGATGAGCTCGTGTTCGAAGGCGCTACGGAGGATCGCGGAGTCCGCTATGCCGCTCCGAGCCAGGTCGCCGCCGACCTCCTGACGAGCCCGGGACGCGGCCCAGCCGAAGGCGAAGCCCTCCTAGAGTGGATGCGCGAAAACGAGGATTCCTGGCGTGGATGAGCTCTACATCCTCGCTCGCCGTGTCCTCCTCGACGCGCTCGAGGCGCTCGGTGATCACCGAAAAGCGCTCGTCCTCGTCGGCGCGCAGGCCGTCTATCTGAGGGTCGGCGAGGGTGATCTCGCCGTGGCCCCGTACACGACCGACGGTGATCTCGCGCTCGACCCGTCGCTCCTCGGTCCGATTCCGCCTCTCGAGAAAGCCCTCGTCGATGCGGGCTTTGCGCCGACATCCGACCAGTCCATCGGAGTCTGGATTACGAAACGCCCGACGGCCCATGGACCCGATACGGAAGTCGCAATCGACCTGCTCGTACCGGAGGGCGTGAGCCCAGGGAAGGGACGCCGAGCCGCGAAGCTCGCGGGACACGACGCGCGGGCAGCGCGCAAGGTACGAGGCCTCGAAGGAGCGCTCGTCGACGCCGAGATCCTGCGGATCGGGGCGCTCGAGTCCGGCGATGAACGGACGATCGACGTTCGGGTCGCCGGTCCCGCGGCGCTCGTTCTGGCCAAGGTCCACAAGATCGCCGATCGGAGCGGCACCGATCGGAAGAGCGACAAGGACGCCCTCGACGTCCTGCGTCTCCTCAGAGGGACCTCCGGGGACGATCTCGCCCGGAGATATCAGAAGCTCCTTGTCGACGCCCGCTCAGAAGCCGTGGCAAGAGCCGGCCTCGCGCTACTCGACTCCCAGTTCGGCAGGAGGTTCGGATCCGGCATCGAGATGGCAGTCCGGTCCGCGGGTGCCCTTGCGGACGCCGACGAGATCGCGGCCTCCTGCGAAGCGCTCGCCGGTGACCTGCTCAAGTCACTCCGCGCCTGAATCGAGCTGGCTCGGGCGGATCCGCCACAGGATCGACCGCTTCGGCCGATTCAAGCCGTGGCGTCGACCAGGCCCACAACCCCCAAGCGCTTCCCCGATCTCCCCCTCGCTCGTGAACAGCCAGAGGTCCTCCCCTTCCTCCCGTTCCATCGCCGCCGCGCGCAGCGCACCGGCGTCGAACTCCTTCGTCCGGTCTCCCCCGCCCTCCACGACGCCCCAGACGAGGAGCGGGCCGGGGAGCTGTTCGCGCAGGGCGGCGC
>DIAY01000175.1:0-12965 GCA_002414905.1 Holophagales bacterium UBA5066
CGCTCGCCCCGGCGGCCCGCGCAGCGGGGCCGATGCGGGTCGCGCGCGCGGAGGAGGCGCCGCGGGATACCCCTCCTGCCCGCGACTCGTGCGGCACGGTCAGGTGAGCTGTCACAGATCTCTTCTGCCCGTCTTCCCTGGCTTCCCCGTCTTCCCCGTCTTTCCCGGCTTCCCTGGCTTCGGGGCCGCTCCTGCCCTCTCCCGGCGGATCAGACCGCGACCGGCGTGACGTGCACCTCGCGCCCCTCGCCCTTCACCGCCTTCGAGACGATGCAGTACTTCTCGGCGAGCTGGAGCGTCTTGGCCACGTCGGCATCCCGCTCCGCCAGGAGCGTCGCGGGGACGAACGCGCGGAGGTCGATCTTCTCCACGCGGTACCCGCCCGCCGGATCGACGCCGAGCTCGAGGGTCCCGTCGACGCGCGGGCTCTCGATTGGCAGGCGCAGCTTCGTCAGGAAGATCGCCCACGTCTGGACGAAGCAGGCGAGCAGGGCACCGAGCAGGAGCTCCTCGGGGTTCGTCCGGTCGGCGCGCCCGCCGAGCGAGGGCGCGCCGCCGAAGCTCGTGGAGAGGTGGCCCGTCCCGCTGGCGAGAGCGCCGGTACGCTCGGACGGGGTCCAGGTGGCGGACGCCGTGAACTCGTGCTCTTCGGACATCGATCTCTCCTCCTCGCCGCCGCGCTCCGTGCTCATTTTTCCGTGTCGGGAAGACCGTCTGGATTCCAGCCCTTCGGCGCCGTCCAGGCCCGCACCGAGAAAAACGTCGCGAGACCGAGAGAAACGAGGCCCCGGCAGCCGTTGCGGGAATCGAAGGCGTCGACGACGCGGGCCACCTCGACCGGCGCCGAGCCGGGGACGACCATCCGCGAGCGGGCGAGGAGACCCACCGGCGCCTCGCGGCGCGCGGCCGTCCACGGCGCGTTCGTCATCGACTCTTCCTCGGGGGGCAGCGGCGCGACGCCCGTGAGCGCGAGGGAGCCCCGGAGGACGGAGAGGAGCAGCGGAAGATCTCGAAAAACCGGGATCGCCGTCTCGAACCGGAACGTCCGGACCGCCTCGCGTTCTCCCGGGGTCGCGCCGTTGCCGGCGAACGCGAAGGGCCGCCTCGCGTGCCCCGCGTTGGCGACGAGCGACCAGACGAGGGCGACGGGCCAGAGCGGGAGCGACAGGAGGAAAAGGCCGAGGCCGGCGAGGCGGCTGCCGAGCCCGGCCGCTCGCGGCGCCCGGGGACCGGGGAGAAGGTCGGTGAGAAGAGAGGTCGCGCCCGTCGCCGGGTCAATGACGAGATTCTGCGCGACGGCGACGCCGGACAGAGAGACTCCCTCGGGTATGACGGTGCGCGGCAGGATCGACACGCCTTCGAGGACGGCCTTCCCCAGGACGACCGCTTCCTCGGCGACGGTCGTTCCGCCGGAGAGCTTCGCGGAGGCCGCGACAATCGCACGCGGCGAGAGGACCGGCTTTCCCTCCGCCCGCTCGAGCGCGCTCCATCGCGCGAGGCCTTCGATGGGCGCCACGTCGAGCCCGACGTCGAGCGGTGTGTGTCCGCGGTCGAGGGTCCAGTCGGCGTCCGCGGGATCGCGCGGCAGGTCGGCCTTCTTCAGCGCCTCCGGACGGATTCGCCACAACCCGAGGAGGCGCTCCCCGGAGACCCCGGCGACGACCGCCTCGCTCCGGCGACCGGCTCGCTCCAGGAATTCGCCGAAAGCGCCCTCGACGCCCGCGTCACCGCGCAGGACGAACGTGTCGCCGTCGAGCCTGTGTTCGAGGCGGCGCAGGACGGCTCCCGTCGTCTCCTCCTCCTCGCGTCGCACGTATTCGAGGGCGATTCCCCAGCGGATCCCCTTCCCGAAGCGCTTCTCGATCTCGACGGCACGCGGCCCGACGACGACGAGCGCCGACCTTACGCCGGCCGACACGAGGGACTCGAGGGCTCTTTCGAGAATCGGCGCGCCGCGCAGCGGCAGGAGGGAGGGGACGGTCTTGTCCGCGAGGGGGCCGAGGGCGTGCCCGTCGCGGTCCGCGAGAAGAACGGTCGTCATGGGTCGTCGATTATGCGGGAGGGCCGGCAACGAAGACGCGAAGGCCCGTCGGCCTCCCCGCGCGCGCATCGACCTCGGCCGTCACCTCACGCGCATGCACGATGAGCCAGGCGCGGACGAGAGGGGCCGGCGCGGCGGCCGCATCGGTCGACGCCTCGCGGTACGCCCAGACGACCGTCGTGCCGAGCCGGGCCTCTTCGGCGATCCGCTCGACCGTCGGCCGGTCTGCCCAGGTGATGCCGGTACGGAAGAGGCGGAAAGCGAGGGCGTCGGTCTCCGGGGCCCGGAACGACACGGCCCTCGGCGGAAGCGGGAGGAGGGCGGGCGCCACCTGGTCGGCGAGCGCCCTCGCCCCCGTCCGGTGGGCGAGGAATTCGTGCCGGATCGTCCGGGCCGCCTCGAGCCCCTCCGAGACGAGAAGGACGGAAAGGAAGACGAGCCCGACGCGCCTCCCGAAACGGCGGGCGGCGTCTCCCGATGCGAGCCACGCGGCCCCGATGGTGCACACCACGATGGCCACGAGAGCCCCGGCCGCCGTGAGCGGTGCCGTCGCCCCTCCGTCGAAGAGCGGCTCTCTCGAGGTGGCGATGAGGAACGACGCCAGCACGAGGACGATCGTTCCCGAAGCGATCGTTGCCGCCACCTCGAACCGCGCCCGGGTCGAGGAGCGCGGTCGCGTGAGGAGAGCTGCGCCGCCGAGCCCCGCCAGGGCCGAGAGGGCCGGAAGGACGGGCGTGGAGGAGAGCTCGAGCGATCCGGCCACCGCGACGAGGACGAGGAGCTCGACTCCGTAGGCGCACCAGAGCGCCATGTGGGAGAGGCGCCGGTCTCCCCCGGTCGCACCCGAGACGATCTCTTCCTCGCCGAGCGGCCGGGTCAGGTAGGCGATCCCGACGCCGACGAGCGGGAGCAGGACGAAGAGCGTCCGGACGATCAGACGGAGGTCGGCACTCACGAGGGCGGCGTCCGTCAGCTGGCGAATCACGTCCGGAGCGCTTCCGAACGCGCGCGCCAGGTGCGACGCCAGCGCCTCGGGGTGGACGATGGCGACGAGGAGGAGCTGCAGGCCCGCCGTCAGGACGAACGACCCCGCCAGCAGGGCGAGCGTTCGCTTCGTTCGCCCGAGCGCGAAGAGCCGCGGGCGGAAGAGGAGGGCGACCAGGAGCGGGAGAACGAAGAGCCCGATGGCATATCCCTTCGTGAGAAACCCGAGACCGAAGAGGATGCCGGCCAGAGGGGCCTCCCCGGGGCTGTCCTCCTCGAAGGCCCGCAGGCCGAAAATGATCCCGCCGAGGCCCAGGAGCGCCAGCGTCGGCTCGACTGTCGCGGCCCGGCTCGCCAGGACGAGAGGAGGCGCGAGGGCGGCGAATGCGCCCGCAATGTGTCCGGCTGGCTGGCCGTACCCGCGCCTCACGATCCGCTCGAGGACGAACGCGGCCATGAGCCCCGCAAAAACGGAGGGCAGGCGGATCGCCCATTCGTAGGGGCCGAACGTCTTCACCATCAGCGCGAGCAGCGCCGGGAAGAAGACCGGCATCCCGCTCGGGTCGCCCAGCGGCGTCGCGGAGAGCGCAAGGAGCTGGGGGAGCCCCCCTTCGACGATGTTTCGGGCTCCCACCGCCCAGGCTCCCTCGTCTGGTCCGAAGAGATCGGGCGAGCCGAGCTGAATCAGCCGGAGCAGGAGGCCCGCGAAGAGGGCCAGGACGAACAGGAGGCGCCCGGATGCCCCCGGGTCGTCCGCCATCTCGGTCACGGACGTCACGGCGGGGGAGTATATGTCCGGCCTCCGAGCGTCATTTCTCCCGGCCGCCGGCGGCCAGGGTCGAAAGGCGTGCCACGAGATCCTCGCGCGAAGCGTCGTCGGGAAGGTCGAGCAGGACCGGTGCGATCGGCAGGTCTCCCGGGTCCCAGTCGAGAAGGGTCGCCAGCGCGGGGGCGAGTCGCTCGGCGACCGGCCAGTCGCGTGCCGCGCGCCGGCCGGGGAGCTCGTCGCCCTGCCGGGCGCCGAAGAGCCCCGGCCCCGAGGAGGAGCCGTGACGGGAGGCGAGGGCGCGGAGGTACTCGGTCCACGACGGCAGCTTCCGGGCGAGCCGTTGCTCCTCGAAGAGGCGGAGCACCTCGAGAAACAGGTCCGAGGCCCGCCCCGCCTGGGTCCTGACCTCGGCGAGCGTCTCCGGCAGGTCGACGCCGCTCGCGGCAGTCACGGCTCCGCGGTGCCGCTCGACGAGGTCGCGAAACCGGGTCCGCGACATTTCGACGTGGAAACCGTCGGAGAGAGTCCCTTCGTCGGCGGGAGCCGCAAGCAGCCCCAGCTCCGCGGCGCGCGCCTTGTCGGTGGGGCGAAAGCGGCCTGCCGAAACGAGGAGGACCGTTCCGAGCGCCAGGTCGACGCTCCGGATCGCCGTCTGGCCGGCGAGGACGGCCGCACGCCCGGCGCCACGACGCGACAGGGACCGCTCGGCCGCGAGGAGCGCCGCTCCCCGCAGGACCAGGAGACGGAGCGCTTCGACCGGCGGCGGCTGCGCGTGGACCAGGGCGGAAAGGGGCTCGAGGAGGTCGGGGGGACCCGAGACCACACGTCCGGCGGCGGCGCACTCGATCGATTCGAGCGTCGGCGGCAGGAGCGCGAGCGCCGACAGGGCCGCCGTCCCGACGCGGACGGCCGCGTGACGGGGGCGGGCCGTGGCGCCGAGGTCCCGTGCCAGGTGAGGCGCGAGCGACGCGGCGCGCCCCGGCGTCGTGCGCAGGACTACGAGGAGCTCGAAGGGCGCGTCGGTGACGAACGCGCCCGCGGCGTCGACCGTCGTCGGCGCCTCGCCGCGCCCGAGCGCTCCTCCGAGGGCCGCGCCCTCGAGGGTGTCCCCGGCGGCCTCAGAGAGGCGCGACAGCAGGGCCGCGAGCGTCTCGCGGCAGCGCCGCTCGACCGCGGGAACGGCCGCCGCGGTGAAGGTGTGCGCCGCCCCGGTCACGGAGTCTCGAGCTCTTCCGCTTTCAGATGGAGCGTGAGCCGGTTCCTCCCGCCTTCCGAGACGTAGCCCAGCTCGTCGCAGGCCGCGCGGATGATCGGGAGGCCCATCCCTCCCTCGGGCCAGGTCGACGGATCCTTCGGGTCGGGCTCGCAGGGAGCCGGAACGAGGGACGGGTCGAAGGAGATCCCCGAATCGAGGACGGAGAGGGTGATCGACTTCCCTTCGCGGGACAGCTCCACCTCGACGCGGCCGCCGCGGCCGCCGTAGGCGTGACGCACGACGTTCGTCGCCGCCTCGACAACGGCGAGTTCGAGGAGCGATCGTCGCTCGAAGGCGACACCCCATTCGGCGAGAACGCCGTGACAGGCGGCCGCAAGGATGCGGACCGAAGGGAAGTCCGCCTCGACGGAGAGGTGGATCGTCCGGCGTCCTCTCATGACATGAGACTCACGACGATGATAGAGCGGAGGCGCTCCGCCTGCGACAATGGAAGCGTGATCCCGAATCGCGCCCCCTCGAGCACCTCCGCCCCCGCCGGCCCCGTCCTGCGGGCCACGATCGAATACGACGGCGGACGCTACCGCGGCTGGCAGGCCCAGATCAACGCGCGCACCGTCCAGGGAACGCTTCTGACCGCTGCCCACGAGCTCTGGGGTGCGGGCGTGAGGGTCCACGGCGCCGGACGGACCGACGCGGGCGTCCACGCCTTCGGGCAGGTCGCCTCCGTCCACCTGCCGCCACGCGCGCGCGTCTCCGACGCCGCGGACGCGTTGAAGCGCTGGAACGACCTCCTGCCGCCCGACGTGAACGTCGTCTCCCTCGCGGTCGCCGCGCCCACCTTTCACGCCCGGCACGACGCTGTGAGGCGCATCTACCGCTACAGGATCTCCCGCAGGCGCACCGGCTTCGGGAAGCCTTTCGTCTACTGGGTGCGGGATTCGCTCGACGTCGGCGCGATGGAACGCGCCGCGCGTCTCCTCGCCGGGCGGCACGACTTCAAGAGCTACTGCGAGAACCCGGAAGGGCACGACTCGACGATCGTCGTCGTCGAGCGCGCCGAGGTGACGGCTCCGCCCGAGGCCGACGGCCTCATTCTCGTCCGGATCTCCGCCTCGCACTTCCTCTGGAAGATGGTGCGGCGCGTCGTCGGCATCCTCATCGAGGTTGGCGCCGGCCGGATGACCGAGCGGGACGTCGCCCGGCTCTTCGTGGAGCGCACCGGCGACCCGGCACGCCTCACGGTCCCGCCTTCCGGCCTCTTCCTCGAGTCCGTGGGCTACCCCGGCGAGGCCGAGGCCGTCCCGCCCCACCCTCTCAGGCCCGCATTCTGAGCCGCGGACCGGGAGCCGTGTCCTCCAAGCCGGCTCGTTTGACCCCCGGGAACGGACCGTGCTTACATCCCGCCCCATGCGCCGTTTCGCCCTCCTCGCGGCCCTCGTCCTTGCCGCTGCCGTTCCGTCCGCCGGGAGGGCCGGTGCACAGGGCGTCTCCTTCTCCGAAGGAACTCCGTTCGCCGAGGTGCTCCGCCGGGCGCGCGCCGAGAAGAAGCCCGTGATGCTCGACGCCTACGCGGTCTGGTGCGGACCGTGCAAGCAGCTCGACCGGACGACCTTCGCCGACGCAACCGTCGGAGCGTGGGCGCGCAAGAACGTCGTCGCCGCGAAGGTGGACGCCGAGAAGGGCGAGGGCCGCCTCCTCTCGCAGCGCTACGCCGTCCGCGCGTTCCCGACCATCCTCTTCCTCGATCCCTCCGGGAACGAGCTGGACCGGATCTCCGGCGTCTTTCCCCCCGGGGACTTCATCAAGGCCGGCGAGGCCATCCTCGCGGGCAGGACCCCCCTCGGCGAGGCGATCGCCAGGCTCGCAAGCACGTGGGACCCGGCCCTGGCCGGGGGCGTCGCCGCGCAGCTCGCGCAGCGCAACGACCTCGCGCGCCTCGCGCCGATCGGTCGACGCGCCGCGGAGGAAGACCCCGAGCTCCTCGAGGACGGTGCCCGGGAGGCGTTCCTCTACCTCGTCAGCCTCGAGGACGGTGCCGGGAAACTCTCGGCCGAGACGCTCGATCTCATCGAGTCCGTCGCTCCCCGTCTGTCGGCGGACCCTCGGGTCGTCGTCCTCCGTCTCGCCGCTTCGCGCGAGCAGGCGCGGCGGGGCGACGCCGCCGCGGCCCGCGCCTCGGCGCTCGCCGGGCTGAAGGGTCTCCCCGACGGCTCACCGTTCGCGGCCGATCTCTACGACGCCCTCGCCTCCGCGGAGAAGGTCGCGAAGAAGCCCGCGGCCGCCGTCGCGGCCGCGCGAAAGGCCGTCGCCCTCGGGGAGAAGTCGGGGGACGGCTCCTGGTCCCGCGCCTCCAGGCAGGTCACGCTCGCCGAGATGCTCGCGTTCGCCGGCCAGGCCGGCGAGGCGAAGAACGTTCTCGGCACCGCGGTCCCTCAAGCGTCGAACGACGCCGGTCTCTTCACGCGCGGGTCCGCTCTTCTCCTCGGCCTGAAGGACGTGCCCGGAGCGCTCGCGTACGCCCGGAGGGCCGTCGAGGCCTCGCAGGGGGGCGACGCGAAATCGCACGCGGCCCTCGGAGAAGCGCTCGCGGCCTCGGGGGACAAGGCGGGAGCGGCCTCGGCGTTCGCGCGCGCCACCGAGCTCGATCCCGAGAACGGCGCCTTCCGCCGGCGCCTCGACGCGCTCCGCCCGAAGAAAGGCGCCCGGGCCGCCTGAGGAGGGCGGGCCCGGCGCAGGTCGTCACGCGGCCGGCGGGTCCGGCGGCGCGACGGCGACCGGCGTCACGGCGATCGTCCTGCGCGGCTTTCGTACGAGCAGCACGAAGAGCGTCGTCGACGCCAGGAGTCTCACGACGAGGACGGCCGCGGAGAACGCGTGGAGACGTCCCCACTCCTTCCTCATCGGGTCCGCACGGGGGACGAGGTCGATGAGGCTCGGCATCCGGTCGCCCAGCGCAATCATCTGCGGGGTGATCACCTCGTGCGAGGCGAATGCCGCCGCCGCGACGACCGCGAGGAGCCGGAGCGCGAGCCCCTTCTGGACCTTCGCGAGCGGCTCGATCCGGTCGAGGAGCAGGACCAGGAGGAAGGCGAGCGCCGCCACCGCGTAGGAGGAGAGATCGAGGACGTCGAGGAGGGCGCGGTTGACGGCTCCTCCCGCGTGGCGCGAGGGCGATTCCCGAAGGACGGTGCCCGCCGTGCCCGCGAAGAAGAGGAGAGCCCCCGTGAACGTCCCGAGGAGGAGGAGGAGCGCGGTCCGGAGCGCCGAGCTCCGCGTGATCCTCTCCAGGCTCATTCCGTTTCGACCCACTCGGGTGAAACGCGCGCCGGGATGGCGCCGCACTCGAAGGCACGGTCGAGCAGGAGGCGGACGGCCTCCCGGCCCTTCTCGCCGTAGCCGCGCGTCCACTCGTTGACGTACATCCCGACGAAGCGGTCGGCCTTCTCGCGCGGGAGGCCCCGCGCGAACCGCATCGCGTCGGTCAGCGCCTCCTCGCGGTGCGCTAGGGAGTATTCGATGGAGCGGCCGAGGGCGCGGGAGACCTTCCCGATCACCTCCGCGCCGAGATCACGGCGCACCGCATTCCCACCGAGAGGAAGCGGGAGGCCCGTCTCCTCCTTCCAGAGGGCGCCGAGGTCGCCGAGCAAGCGGAAGCCCTCCTCTTTCCACGTGAGCTGCCCTTCGTGGATGACGACGCCCGCGTCGACCTCACGCGCGGCCACCGCATCGCCAACACGGTCGAAGGGGACGACGACGGGGATCGCCCCCGGCACCCGCATCCGCAGGGCGAGCGCAGCCGTCGTGAGGACGCCGGGAATCGCGACGCGCAGCCCGTCGAGCGCGGCGAGCGTCGCCGGTGCCTCGCCGGCCTCTCGCGCCACCACGCACGGACCGTACCCGTCACCGAAGGACGCGCCGTGCGGCAGGAGGACGTACGCGTCCGTGAGATAGGCGTACGCGTGGAACGAGATCGCCGTGATCGCGAGGTCACGGGAGAGGGCGCGCGCGTTCAGCGTCTCGATGTCGGCGAGCTCGTGACGGAAGACGAGCCCTTCTGTGTCGACGGCCGCGGCGCGCAGGCCATAGAACATGAACGCGTCGTCGGAGTCCGGAGAGTGGGCGAGGACGAGAGGAGGAACGGTGAGGTTCGTCATCGCGCGCGATGCTACCCGCGTCCTCGCGCGAGACGCTACCCACAACGTGCGACGCGGCGCGAGAGGAGATCGCCGCGGCGCGTCGCGGGAGACGCTCACAAAAATTGCTAGCGACGTTTCAGAAAAATCTCGTGCGTCAAGAAAAAAGTTCTTGCATCCACTTCGCGTTCCTCTACAATTTCCCTCGGCAAAGAAAAAAACCGACGAAGCGATGGCTGTCACTTCATCGGTCAACGGAAAACCTGGACCCTGGAAACAAGTGACTGACAGGCAGTCGGCAGGTTCGTAGGTCGCGGGCCCCGTCCTTCGAGGGAAGATCAACGTAGCACGCGGTTTTCGAGTCTGTCAATCGAATCTGCCAGGAGGAGGTGACAGACCATGGCAACGAAGAAGGCTGCAAAGAAGGCCGCGAAGAAGGCCGCCAAGAAGCCGGCCGCCAAGAAGGCCAAGAAGTAGGCCTTTCGGTCTATCTCCATCTAATTCAAGGATTTCCGGGATACGGGGGCCGCACGGGCCCCCTTTCTTTTTCCGAGACGGCCGCCGGATGACCTCTGGCGGCCGTCTGACGTTTTCCACAGGCACTGCACCGGGTTTTGCACCTCGGTATAGAAACACTTCTATACTTCCCTCGTGTCGCTTCCCCACGTCCTCCTGGGCCTCCTCTCGCGCGGTCCGGCCAGCGGATGGGACCTCAAGCACCGGATGGAGAGAGACCTCTCGCTCGGATGGGACGCCGAGCTCACGCAGATCTACCCCGCGCTTCGTCGTCTTCTGCGCGGCGGCTTCGTCACGATGAAGCGTCGTCGTTCGGAGAAGGGGCCGCCGCGCCGCGAGTACCGCGTGACGCCCGCGGGACGTCGCGAGTTTCGCGAGTGGCTCGCCGAGCCTCTCGTCCTTCCCCACCCGCGCGACGCGGCACTCGCGCGCCTCGCCTTCCTCGAGCGTCAGCCTCGCGAGCTGAGGACCGCCCGGCTCGTCGAGTACCGCGTCCTCGTCGCCGCCGCGCTGAAGAAGGCCTCGGCGGGCTCGACGGCGGCCCGGCGGCGTTGGCGCACGCTCCTCGAAGCCGAGCGGGCCTGGGTCGACACCGAGAGGGCGCTGCTCGAAGCGGCGCCGGAGGAGACTCCGGCGCCGCGCTGAAGGGAATCAGGCCTGGGAGAGCTGCGAGAAGCGTGCGACGAACTTCTTCCGTCCCGCACGATCGAAGTAGACCGTCAGCTTCTCCTGGTCTCCGGACCCTTCTATGAGGAGGACGACGCCGACGCCGTACTCCGGGTGCCGGACACGCCCGCCGCGCCGGAAGCCCGAGGCCGTCGGCGGAGGCGGAGTCCACCGCATCGGCGGAATCGCGGGTCGCTGGGACCGCAGCGCCGGACGCGCGGCGGCGCGCGGCGGCGTGAACGTCTCCTGCGACTCCCCTTCGTAGTCGGGAAAGAGGCCGCCCTCCCGCTCGGCGGCTCCGAAGCGCGCCACTGCTCCTCCACCGCCGAAGGTCCGGTCGACGACGGCGAGCGCGTGCGCCGGGATCGCGTCGAGGAACGGTGACGGCTCGCGGCTCATCCACTCGCCGTGAACCATCCGGCGCAGGACCCTCGAGAGCGTCAGCTTCTCCCGCGCGCGGGTCATCCCGACGTAGGCGAGACGGCGCTCCTCCTCCAGCTCGTCGTCGTCGTCGCGCGAGGAGGCGTGCGGGAGAGAGCCGTCCTCCATCCCCGTGAGGAAGACCTCGTCGAACTCGAGCCCCTTGGCTGCGTGGAGGGTCATCAGGACGATCCCCTTCCGAACGTCGACGTCGTCCGCGTCGGACCGGAGGGTGACGGCATCGAGGAAGCCGGCGAGGGAGTGATCGCCGTCGTCCTCGTCGCCGGCGCGTTCGTGGTCGCGCGCCGCCGCGAGGAGCTGGTCGAGGTTCTCCCTGCGGGCCTGGTCCTGCGGGTCGTCCGAGTCCTCGTAGAGCGCGAGGAGACCCGTCCCCGTCAGAACCGCCGCCACCGCGGCGCCGGCTCCGATCTCCTCCTTCGCGAAGGACTCGCGAAGGGCGACGACGAGGTCACGGAACTCGACGAGCGCCTTCTTCGCCCTCTCCGTCAGACCGTCCGGGAGCGAGGCGAGGACGGCGAAGAGTGAGCTCTCGCGCGTCGCGGCCGCGGCCGTGAGACCTTCGAGGGTCGTCGTCCCGACACCGCGCGCCGGGACGTTCACGACGCGCCGGAAAGAGACGTCGTCGTCGGGATTCCCGAGGAGCCTCAGGTAGGCGAGCGCGTCCTTCACCTCCGCCCGTTCGTAGAAGCGGGTCCCGCCGACGAGCAGGTACGGCAGGCGCGCCCGCACGAGCTCGTCCTCGAAGGGGCGCGACTGCGCGTTCGTCCGGAAGAGAACCGCGACCTCGGCCCCGGGCTTGATCGACCTCAGACGAGAGATCCGCTCGACGACCTCGCGCGCCTCGTCGCGTTCCTCCGGGAGGACGAGGAGGGTGACCGGCTCGCCCCCCGGCTTCGTCGCCTTCAGCGTCTTGCCGAGGCGGCGCCGGTTCTCGGCGACGACGGCCCCCGCCGCCTCGAGGATCGACGCGGTGGAACGGTAGTTCCTCTCCAGCCGGATCGTCCTCGCCCCGGGGAAGTCTCGCTCGAACTCGAGGATGTTCGAGACGTCGGCCCCGCGCCAGCGGTAGATCGACTGGTCCTCGTCGCCGACGGCGAAGACGTTCCGCGGCGGGCCCGCCAGGAGCCTCACGATCTCGGCCTGTGCCCCGTTCGTGTCCTGGTACTCGTCGACGAGAAGCTGGGTGACGCTCCGCCGGAGGAGCGCCAGGACGCCGGCGTTGCCCGAGAGGAGTTTCGCCGACTTCCCGAGGAGATCGTCGAAGTCGACGGCGTTCGCCTTCCGCAGCTCCTTCTCGTACGCCACGTGGAGCTCGGCCAGGCGGGTCCCGACGAAGTCCCCGAACCGCCTCGGGTACTCGTCCCGGGTCCAGCCCGCGTTGCGGGCCCGGGAGATCTTCGACGCGACCTGCTTCGGCGTCAGGGTCTTGTCGGTGATGCCGGCCGCCTTCAGCGCGTGCCGGAAGACGGCGACCTGGTCGTCGGCGTCGAAGACGACGAAGCCGGGGGTCAGACCCGCCTCGGACGCGAAGCGCCGGAGGAGGCGAACGCCGAAGGAGTGGAACGTCCCGACGAAGGAGCGCGGCCGGCGCGAGCCGAGCAGGTGCGCGACGCGCTCCTTCATCTCGCCCGCGGCCTTGTTCGTGAAGGTGAGGGCGACGAGCGCCTCCTCGGGGGTGCCGTGCGCCACGAGCCACGCCATCCGGCGGGTGAGGACGCGCGTCTTGCCCGAGCCGGCACCGGCGAGGACGAGGAGAGGGCCCCCTCCGGCCGAAACGGCGGCGGTCTGCTCCGGGTTGAGGCCTTCGAGGAGATCGTGGTCGCGGGCGTTCAACAAGGGAGGCGGAGAATAGCCGACCGCGCCCTACTCGACCGTGACCGACTTGGCGAGGTTCCTCGGCTGGTCCACGTCGCAGCCGCGGCGACGCGCGACGTGATAAGCGAGGAGCTGGAGCGGGACGACGCTGACGACAGGCTGGAGCGCCGGGTGAACGAGCGGGACCTCGAGAACCTCGTCGGCGAAGGTCGACACGTCCTCGTCGCCGGGCGAGACGAGGGCGATGAGCTTCCCATCCCGCGCCTTCACCTCCCGAAGGTTCGAGGAGACCTTGTCGTAGAGGGCGTCCTTCGGCGCGAGGGCGACGACGGGGAGCTCGCCGTCGATGAGGGCGATCGGACCGTGCTTCATCTCCCCCGCCGG
>DIAY01000175.1:13132-14281 GCA_002414905.1 Holophagales bacterium UBA5066
GGAGATCTCCTTCAGCTTGAGCGCTCCTTCGAGGGCGACCGGGTAGTGGGCTCCGCGTCCGAGGAAAAGGACGTCGCGCGCGTGGGCGAGGGACCGCGAGAGCTTCTCGATCTTCCCCTCGAGGGCGAGCGCCTGCTGGAGGGCGACGGGGAGGTGGGCGAGCGCCTCGAGGAACGGGTCGCCCGGCTCGAGGCGGCCGAGACCGCGCGCCTCGCGGGCGTAGTACGCGAGGAGGGCGAGGGCGACGAGCTGCGTCGTGAAGGCCTTCGTCGAGGCGACCCCGATCTCGGGGCCCGCGTGGGTGGCCAGGACGCCGTCGACGAGTCTCGCGATGGCCGACCCCGGGACGTTCACGACGCCGATGGTCGGTGCGCCCGAGCGCTTCGCGTCGGTCAGGGCTGCGACGGTGTCGGCGGTCTCGCCCGACTGCGAGATCCCGATGACGAGCGTTCGCGGCGAGACGAGGCTCCGCCGGTAGCGGAACTCGGAAGAGTAGTCGACCTCGACCGGGACGCGCGCCACCTCCTCGAGGAGGAACTTCCCGACGAGTCCCGCGTGCCAGCTCGTCCCGCAGGCGACGATCACGATCCGGTCGACTCCGGCGAGGAGCTTCGGGGAGACTCCCATCGCGTCTTCGCTGAAACGCCCCGTCTCGAGGGAGAGCTTGTGCCCCACCGTCTCGACGACGACCGTTGGCTGCTCGGCGATCTCCTTGGCCATGAAGTGGGGGTAGCCCCCCTTCTCGGCGGCGACGGCGTCCCACGGGACGCGCCGCGACGGCCGGCTCCGCGGCGTGCCGTCGAGGCCGGTCACGTCGACCGTCGTCGCGGTCAGCGTCACGAAGTCGCCGTCCTCGAGGAAGACGAGGTCCCGCGTGTGCGACAGCAACGCCGTGGCGTCGGAGGCGACGAGGTTCTCCCCCGCCCCGAGGCCGAGGACGATCGGCGGCCCGTTCTTGGCGATGTAGAGGACGTGCGGCTCGTCGGCCGACAGGACGACGACGGCATACATGCCCGTCATCCTCGACAGGACCGACCGGACGACCCCGGCGAATGACGCGTCCGGCGCGTCGGCGTGCGCAGCGCCGATCGCCTGAGCGATGACCTCGCTGTCCGTCTCGGACGTGAAGGGCACGCCGCGCGCGAGGAG
>DIAY01000140.1 GCA_002414905.1 Holophagales bacterium UBA5066
TTCAACCCTCGTCGCCCGCTCCATTTCGTCCCCTCGACTCCTGGCTGGTCGTGATTCCACCGTCGCGGGATCGCGCGGTGTCCGAGTCGTCCGGGCCCTCGGGACGTGCCGCAGCGCAGCAGATTCGCCTCGAGTCCAACGTACTCTTTCCGAGCGACTTAGCCAAGAGAGAGTTCGTCGGGCGGAAGCATCCGTAAGACCTGTTCTCGATTTGTGTCCCGGCACAGGGACGAGTAAAATTTCTCGGCGTCGAAGGCCCTTTCTTCCTCCGTTTTTCCAGCCCCAGAGCCTTCCGAGGATCCGAGAGGATCCTCTTCCTGTGTCCGGTAGAGTCCGCGGGAGAGCCCGGGCCGCCGAGCGAAAGTGAGAGCCCATGAAGACGTCCGGACTGCCTGCTGACGCCCTCGAGATGACCCTCCAGACCCTGCGCGACTTTGCGGCGCAGAAGCTCCCGGTCACGCGCCTCCTGCAGCTCGACCACGACGACGAATTCCCCGAAGACGCCATCCGGGAGATGTGCAATCCGGACACCCTCGGGGTCCAGCTCGTCTTCATCGCCGAGGAATACGGCGGCTTCGGAGGGAGCGCCTGGGACGTCTACCGGACCTGCGAGCTGGTTGCGGCGATCGACGTGGGCGTGGCCACCGGCGTCCTGGCGACCTTCCTCGGCTCCGACCCGATCTCGTTCGGCGGGACCGAGGAGCAGAAGAAGCACTGGCTCGGCCGGATCGCCGAAGAGGGAATCCTCTTCGCCTACGGCGCGACCGAGCCGGCGGCGGGGAGCGACCTCGGGGCCTTGAAGACGACGGCGACGCCCGTCGTCGAGGACGGGAAGGTCACCGGCTACAAGCTCAACGGCGCCAAGCAGTGGATCAGCAACGGCGGGTACGCCGACGTTTTCACGATTCTCGCGAACGCTCCGGGCGGTCCCACGTGGTTCATCCTCGAGAAGGGGACCGAGGGCTTCTCGCAAGGAAAGCCGGAAGACAAGCACGGTATCCGCGCCTCGAATACGGCGGCCCTGTCGCTTTCGGACGTCTGGGTCCCCGTCGAGAACCTCGTCGGCGGTGTGGAGGGACAGGGACTCCTGCAGGCTCAGCTCGTCTTCGGCTACACGCGTCTCATGGTGGCCGCCTTCGGGCTCGGTGCCGGGTGGGCGGCGGTCGACCGGGCGATCCCGTACTCGAAGGAGCGGTTCCAGGGCGGAAGCCCCCTCTCCGAGAAGCAGGGCTACACGCACAAGCTCATCGTCCCGCACGCCGTCCGCCTCGAGGCGGGGCGCGCCTACATCGAGGAGACGGCCGAGAGGCTCGACTCGGGCGAGGAGATGCTCAATACCGAGGGGGCGATCGCAAAGTACCTCGCGACCGAGGCGGGCATCGCGGCGGCCGACGCGGCCATCCAGGCTCTCGGCGGCTACGGCTACACGCGCGAGTACATGGTCGAGAAGATCCGGCGCGACGTCCGCATCACGACCATCTACGAGGGAACCTCCGAGATCATGGAGATGACGATTGCCCGCGACCGCTGGCAGCAGCACCTGAAGACGCGGGGGCAGTACTACCACGACAAGGCGCGCGAGATGGAGGCGCTCGAAGCGGCCTCGCCGGGCTGTGGCGCGCGCTTTGCGGCCCTGGCGCTTCATTCTCTCGCCGAGGTCCTGGAGCGCTTCAGGGCCCTGCGGCTCACGCGCCACCAGCACATCCTTTTCCGCACGGGGCGAATCGTCGCGCTCGCCGAAGGGGCGATGGTCCTCGCAAAGCGGGCTGCGCTCGCCGCCCGTGGGGAGCTCTCAGACAAGGCCGACCGGCGCTTCGCTCCGGCAGCGCTTTCGGCCGTCAGCCGCGCGAACGCGCGCGAGGCGGCGATGGAAGTGGTGCAGGAGGGGCTACGCTGGGCCGTTGGAGCGGACGGCGCCCCCCCCGCGGACCTCGCGGCGTTCACCGCGGCGGTCCGGCTCCCCGAGATCCTCGGGTCGCAGGCCGGCCTGATGGCCGATCTCGACCTCGTCGCCGACGCCCTTTACGGGCGCACGCCCGCCCCGCGGGCCTGAGAGAGAAGGACGACTTCATGGATGACACGTCCCACCGCGCCGTCGCCGTCGTTGGCGTCGGCGCGATCATGCCCGGCGCCCCCACCGCCAACGCCTTCTGGGAGAACGTGACGAAGGGGGTCTACGGCATCTCCGAGGTCGACCCGAAACGCTGGGATCCGGCCCTCTACTTCGACGCCGACCCGAAAGCCACGAACAAGACCTACACGAAGATCGGCGGCTGGGTCCGCGAGTTCCCGTGGGAGCCCGTGAAGTGGAAGCTCCCGATCCCTCCGCTCGTCGAAGCGGGAATGGACGAGGGGCAGAAGTGGGCGATCTCGATCACGCGCGAGACGCTCGCCGACTACGGCTGGCCGGCGCGCCCGCTCGACCTCGACCGGACGGCGGTCATCCTCGGCAACGCGATGGGGGGCGAGAAGCACTACCAGACCTCCCACCACATCGCGTACGCCGAGTTCGAGGCCGAGCTCGCGGAGACGGCGCTCCTGGCCGCGCTCCCGCCGGCCGAACGGGCGCGAGCGCTCGCCGAGTTCCGCGGGCGCATCGGCAAGCACTTTCCCCCGGTCACCGAGGACACGATGCCGGGCGAGCTGTCGAACTGCATCGCCGGGCGGATCGCGAACCTCTTCAACTTCCACGGCGCCAACTACGTCACCGACGCCGCCTGCGCCTCTGCCCTCGCGGCGATGAGCGCGGCCGTCGATGGACTCGTCGCCGGCCACTTCGACGCCGTGTTGACGGGCGGCCTCGACCGGAACATGGGCCCGACGAGCTTCGTGAAGTTCTGCAAGATCGGCGCTCTCTCCGCCACCGGGTCGCGCCCCTACGCGGACGGGGCCGACGGGTTCGTCATGGGCGAGGGCGCGGCGTTCTTCCTCCTGAAGCGTCTTGCCGACGCCGAGCGCGACGGCGACCGGATCTACGCCGTCATCCGCGGCATCGGCGCCTCGAGTGACGGGCGCGGCAAGGGGATCACCGCCCCGAACCCCGTCGGCCAGCGCTTCGCGCTCCGGCATGGCTGGGAGACCGCGGGGCTCGACCCGGGGACCTGCTCCCTCGTGGAAGGGCACGGGACCTCGACGAAGGTCGGGGACGTCGTCGAGGTCGAGAGCCTCATCGAGGCGTTCGGTGCGGCCGGCCTCCCGGTGAGGTCCATCCCGCTCGGCTCGGTCAAGTCGAACATCGGGCACCTGAAGGCGGGCGCGGGCGCGGCCGGCTTCCTCAAGCTGGCGCTTTCCCTGGCGGGAAAGGTCGTGCCGCCGAGCCTCAACTTCCAGAGGCCGAACCCGAACGTCGACTGGTCCCTCTCGCCGTTCTACGTCAACACCGAGCTGCGCGAGTGGGAGAAGCCGGCGTGCGGCGTGAGGCGCGGCGGGCTCTCGGCCTTCGGGTTCGGCGGGACGAACTTCCACGTCGTCGTCGAGGAGCACGTCCCCGGCGCGCTCACGAAGGGTTCGCGTCCCGTGCAGGTCTCCGTTCCCGAGCGGCCGCGGGCCACCTCCTCCGAGCCGGCGAAGGCGCCGCTTCGCGGCGCGCTCCTGGTGGGTGCCGCGACGAGTCAGGAGCTCGCCGACAGGCTCGCCATCGTCCAGCGCGAGGCCCGCGAGGGGAAAGCCCCGGCGCCCGCCGCGCCGAGGGAGAACGAGCTGATGGCGCAGGAGCGCGTCGCCATCGACTTCGGGACGCCGGCCGAGCTCGCCGACAAGATCGAGAAGGCGCTCAAGGCGCTCGCGGGGGGCAAGGCGGCCGCCTGGCGCCCGCTCCGCGGACAGGGGATCTTCCGGGGCAGCGGCCCGGCCGCGAAGGTGGCATTCCTCTTCACGGGACAGGGCTCTCAGTACGTGAACATGGGGAAGGTCCTGCGCGAGTGTGAGCCGATCGTCGCGGAGACGTTCGCCCAGGCCGACCGGAAGATGGAGCCGATCCTCGGCCGCACGCTCAGCTCGTATCTGTTCGCCGATAACAAGGATGCCGCCGCCGTCGCCGAGGCGGAGGAAGCGCTCAAGCAGACCGCGATCACACAACCGGCCGTCCTGGCGACCGACCTCGCCCTCTCCCGCCTCCTGGGAGCCTTTGGCGTCGTTCCCGACATGGTGATGGGGCACAGCCTCGGCGAGTACGGTGCGCTCGTCGCCTCGGGTGTGATGCCTTTCGAGGATGCGCTGGAGGCGGTCGCGGCCCGAGGCCGGGAGATGTCGCGTGTTTCCGTGGCGGACAACGGGAAGATGGCCGCCGTCTTCGCACCGCTCTCCGAGGTCGAGCGGACGCTGAAGGGGATCGACGGCTACGTCGTCGTCGCGAACTACAACAGCAACGGCCAGGCGGTTATCGGCGGGGCGACCGCTGCCGTCGAGGCCGCTCTGGCGGCATTCCGAGAGGCCGGTGTGACGGCCTCCGTCATCCCGGTGAGCCACGCCTTCCACACGAAGATCGTCGAGCCGGCGACCGGACCGTTCTCGCGCGTTCTCGAACGCCTCCGCATCGAGCCGCCAAAGATTCCGATCATCTCGAACGTCACGGGAGAGTTCTATCCGGTGAAGGGCGACATCCGCAGGCAGGCCATCGACCTCCTCACGCAGCAGGTCGCCTCTCCTGTCCAGTTCGTCAAGGGGCTCGAGACCCTCTACCAGGCCGGTGCCCGCATTTTCGTCGAGGTCGGTCCGAAGCGGGCGCTCCAGGGCTTCGTGGAGGATGTCCTCGGTCAGCGGCCCGACGTCTTCTCCCTCGCCACGAACCATCCGCGCCTCGGCGACATCGTCGCCTTCAACCAGGCCGTCTGCGGCTTCTACGCCGCCGGCATCGGCGTCGCCACGGCGTTCGAACAACCGGCTGCCGCCGAGCACGCTCCGTCTTCGCGCCTCGCCCCGGCGACGGTCGCCTCTCCCGCGGTCCCCGTCCCCGCGCCTTCCATGGCCGCGGCCGTCGCGGCTCCTGCGACCCCGTTCGCTTCTCCGGCGCTCTCCGCGGGCCGCAGCGGTGATCCGATCCGCGACCTCGGCCTTCTCTTCGCCGAGTTTCTCGAGAAGGGAATGAAGATCCACCGCGGCGATGCGGTCCCGGCCTTTTCGTCGGCTCCCGCACCCGTCGAGGAACCGGTCGTCGTTACCGGCGCGTCCCTCGGCCTGCCCGGCAGGCCGAAGGTCTTCCAGGACGACAACGTCGCCGCGATCCTGCGCGGCGACCAGTTCATCGGCCGCCTTCCCGACCGGATCCTCGAGGCGATGGCGACCAAGCACATCAACCGGCTCGTCAAGAGCGAGCACGGCGAGAGCCGCTTCGAGGAGGTCACGTCGACCTCCGAGGTCATCAAGCTCGCCGGGCGCAGAGGGGAGCTCGACCTCGCCGGCGAGTTCGGAGTTTCTGAAGAGCGGATCCCGTCGCTGGACATCGTCACGCAGCTCGCCATCGGGGCGGGCCTCGACGCTCTGCGCGACGCGGGAATCCCGCTCGTGATGCGCTACAAGACGACGACGGTCGGCACGAAGCTGCCCGAGCGCTGGGCCCTTCCCGAGGCCCTTCAGGACGACACCGGGATCATCTTCGCCTCGGCCTTCCCCGGCCTGAACTCCTTCTCCGAGCGGCTGAAGGGCTACCACGTCGACTACGAGCGGCACCAGCGCCTCGCCGTGCTCGAGTCGCTCCGCTCCTCCCTCGTCGCCAGGGACGTCGCGCCGGAGGCCCTCGCCGATGTCGACGCAAAGATCGCGGACGTGAAGACGCTCCTCGAAAAGGAACCCTACGTCTTCGACCGCCGCTTCCTCTTCCGCGTCCTCTCCATGGGGCACTCGCAGTTCGCCGAGCTGATCGGCGCGCGCGGCCCGAACACCCAGATCAACACGGCCTGCGGCTCCATGGGGTTCGCCGTGGGTCTGGCCGAAGACTGGATCCGGGCGGGCCGGTGCCGCCGCGTCATCATCCTGTCGTCTGACGACGCGACGTCGGACCAGATGATGGAATGGATCGGCGCAGGGTTCATCGCCTCCGGGGCCGCCGCCCTCGACGAGAAGGTGGAGGACGCGGCGCTTCCGTTCGACCGGCGCCGTCACGGCATGGTCATCGGAATGGGTGGCGCCGCTTTCGTGGTCGAGAGCGCCGAGGCCGCCCGGGAACGCGGGGTGACCCCGATCTGCCGGCTCCTCTCCTCGGTCGCCGGCAACAGCGCCTTTCACGGTACGCGCCTCGACGTGAATCACATCGCGCAGGTGATGGAGACTCTCGTCTCCGGTGCGGAGCGGAAGTGGGGCGTCGACCGGCACGCCATCGCGCCGCGCACCGTCTTCGTCTCCCACGAGACCTACACCCCGGCACGCGGCGGAAGCGCCTCGGCCGAGGTCTTCGCCCTGAGAGGCGTCTTCGGCACCTCGGCCGACAAGATCGTCATGGCGAACACGAAGGGCTTCACGGGGCACGCGATGGCGACGGGCATCGAAGACGTCGTCGGAGTGAAGATGCTCGAGACCGGCCTCGTCCCGCCGATCCCGAACTTCAAGGAGGTCGATCCCGAGCTGGGTGTCCTGAACCTCTCGAAAGGCGGACGCTACGACTGCGACTACGCCCTGCGTCTCGGCGCGGGGTTCGGCTCGCAGATCACGATGACCCTCATGGAGCGCGTCGCGCCTCCCGACGGCCGCCGTCACGCTCCCGACGAGCTCGGCTTCGCCTATCGCGTCCACGACGCGGCCCGCTTCCGCTCCTGGCTCGCGGCCGTCAGCGGCTACGACGCCCCCGAGACAGAGGTCGAGAAGCGGACGTACCGCGTCAGGAACACGGGCGCACCGCCGCACCCGTCGCGGAGACTTGATTCTCCGGCGGCCCCGGATCGCGCGTTTTCCGCGGCAGCCCCGGCGTCCGGGACGACCTCGCCGGTCGCGATGGCACCCGCGACGCCCGTGGCACCGAACGCCCTGACGGCCGTCACGGTTCCTGCGGCCGCTCCGGACGCCGGGCCCGTGAAGGACCCGGTCGAAGCGCGCGTCCTTTCGATCGTTGCCGAAAAGACCGGCTACGCGACGGAGATGCTCGCCCTCGACCTCGACCTGGAGGCCGACCTCGGTATCGACACGGTCAAGCAGGCCGAGCTCTTCTCGGCGGTGCGCGAGGAGTGGGGCATCCCGCGCGACGACAGTCGTAAGCTGCGCGACTACCCGACCCTGGCCCACGTCATCCAGTTCGTCCACGACGGTCGCCCCGACCTGAAGCGGGCCGCAGCCGCCGTTCCCGTGCCGGTCGTCGCGACGGCGTCCGTCGCCGGCCCTGCTCCGGCCCGGCCCCTGGCGGTCGCTCCCGTGGTCGACCCCGTCCTCGTGCGTGTCCTTGCGATCGTCACGGAGAAGACGGGCTATCCGGCCGAGATGCTCGACCCCGAGCTCGACCTCGAGGCTGACCTCGGCGTCGATACCGTGAAGCAGGCCGAGCTCTTCAGCGCCGTGCGAGAGGAGTGGGGTATTCCCCGCGACGACAGCCGAAAGCTGCGCGAGTACCCGACGCTGGCGCACGTCGTCCGCTTCGTCCGCGACAGCCGCCCCGATCTTCCGAAGCCGGAAGCATTCGCTGCGCCGGCCGCTTCGGCTCTGTCGTCTGCCGCTCCCTCCTCGGCAGGCGTGCCCGCTCCCGTTCCGCAAGGCGCGTCCTCGGCGCCGGCCTCAGATCCTGTCCTGGCGCGCGTCCTTTCGATCGTCACGGAGAAGACGGGCTACCCGGCCGAGATGCTCGACCCCGAGCTCGACCTCGAGGCCGACCTCGGCGTCGACACGGTCAAGCAGGCCGAGCTCTTCAGCGCCGTGCGAGAGGAGTGGGGTATTCCCCGCGACGACAGCCGCAAGCTGCGCGAATACCCGACGCTGGCGCACGTCGTCCGCTTCGTCTACGACAACCGCCCCGACCTCGCAGTGCCTGTGAGGTCCGAGGCCGTGGCGCATCTCGCTGCGGGTTCTCCCGCCGCCGGCATCGGCGCGGCGCCGGCATCGCCGTCTCCTGCTCCGGTCCAGGCGGCCGTTGCCGCCTCCGTTCCGGTTTCGTCCGCCGGCGATCAGGTCCTGGCGCGCGTCCTCGCGATCGTGACGGAGAAGACGGGCTATCCGGCCGAGATGCTCGACCCCGAGCTCGACCTGGAGGCCGACCTCGGCGTCGATACCGTGAAGCAGGCCGAGCTCTTCAGCGCCGTGCGTGAGGAGTGGGGCATTCCCCGCGACGACAGCCGCAAGCTGCGCGAGTACCCGACCCTGGCGCACGTCGTCCGCTTCGTCTACGACAACCGGCCCGACCTGGCCGCGGGCGGCGTCGCCGCTCCGGCGGCGGGCGCGAATTCGGTTCCCGCCGTTCAGGGCGCAGCCGACACTTCCTCCGCCCTTCCCGTCGCCGGCAGGTTCGAGGAGGCCGAGAAGGTCGCGAGGCGCGTCGCTGTCCCGGTCCTGAGGCCAGCGCTGCCGAGCTGCAAGAGAACCGGAGTCTCGCTGGGAAGCGGGCGGCGTGTGGCCGTCATGTACGACCGCGGCGGCGCCGCCGAGGCGCTCGTCGAGAGGCTTCGCAACCGCGGCGCCGACGTCCTGACGCTCGAGAACGGCGCCTCCGCCGAATCGCTCGCGGAGAGACTCTCCGAATGGGCGGCCGGGGGCGCCGTTCACGGACTCTTCTGGCTCCCTGCGCTCGACGCCGAGGGCGACCTCGCCGGTCTGGATCTTCCGGCGTTTCGGGAGGCGCTCCGCGTTCGCGTGAAGAACCTCTATACGACGGCCCGGGCCCTCTACGACATGCTCGGCGCAGCCGGGACCTTCCTCGTCTCGGCAACGCGCCTCGGTGGGCGTCACGGCTACGACGCCGCGGGCGCCGTCGCCCCGCTCGGCGGCGCGGTGACCGGCTTCACGAAGGCGTTCAAGCGCGAGAAGCCCGAGGCCACCGTGAAGGCGGTGGACTTCGGGCTCGACGCGGCGCCGTCCGTCGTTGCCGACCTCCTCATCGAGGAAGCGCTCCGCGATCCGGGCTGCATCGAGGTCGGCTACGCCGAAGGCCTCCGGACCTCGGTCGGCATGCGCGAGCTGCCGATCGCCGACGGTACGGCCGGGATGACGCTGGACAGGGAGAGCGTCTTCGTCGTCACCGGCGCGGCCGGGAGCATCGTCTCGGCCATCACGACCGATCTGGCCGCCGCCTCCGGCGGCACCTTCCACCTCCTCGATCTTCTTCCCGAGCCGGACCGCCACGACCCCGACCTCGGCCGCCTCACGACGGACAGGGACGGCCTGAAGCACGACGTCTTCGAGCGCCTGAAGGCGAAGGGGGAGCGGGCGACGCCTGCCCTCGTCGAAAAGGAGCTGGCGCGCATCGAACGGCTGGCTGCGGCCCTCGTCGCGATCCGGGCCGTCGAGGCGGCCGGCGGGATCGTCCACTGGTACGCCGGCGACCTGCGCGACGTCGCCCGCGTGGGCGAGATCGTCGGTCAGATCCTTGCGAGGAGCCCGCGCGTCGACGTCCTCCTCCACGGAGCGGGCCTCGAGATCAGCCGCTTCCTCAAAGACAAGGAGCCAGGCGAGTTCGACCTCGTCTTCGACGTCAAGGCCGACGGCTTCTTCAACCTCCTCTCATCGCTGGGTGACGCGCCCATCGGCGCGACCGTGGCGTTCAGCTCCGTCGCCGGCCGCTTCGGCAACGGCGGACAGACCGACTACAGCTCGGCCAACGACCTCCTGTGCAAGCTCTCTTCGAGCTTCCGGACGACGCGCCCCGGCACCCGCGGAATTGCGCTCGACTGGACCGCGTGGGGCGACATCGGCATGGCGACCCGCGGCTCGATCCCGAAGATGATGGAGCTGGCCGGCATCGACATGCTTCCGGCGGCGGCGGGGATCCCGATCATCCGCCGTGAGCTCGTCTCCTCCTCGTTCGCGGGCGAGATCGTCGAAGGCTTCCGGCTCGGAATCCTCGCGAAGGAGTGGGACGAGACGGGCGGCCTCGACCCGTCCGCAGCGCCCATCGTCGCCGCCGGTCCGATGGCCGCTCGCCTCTCCGCCTTCTTCCTCCACGGAGGTCTCGTCGTCGAGACCGAGCTCGATCCGAGAGTCCAGCCCTTCCTCTTCGACCACCGGATCGACGGTACGGCCGTCCTTCCGGGCGTCATGGGAATCGAGGCGTTCGCGGAGGCGGCCGCCGCGCTCGTTCCCGGATTCCGCGTCTCGGCCGTCGAAGACGTCGACTTCCTCGCCCCCTTCAAGCTCTACCGTGACGAGCCGCGAACCGTCCGCGTCGAGGCGATCCTGCGTCCCTCGGGAAGCGGCGTCGAGGCCGAATGCCGACTGCTCGGGCGCCGAACCCTCCCCGGGCAGACCGAGCCGCAGGAGACGGTCCACTTCCGGGCCCGCGTCCGGCTCGACCGCGGTGACGCACGCCCCGAGACGGTTGCGGCGGCGCTCGAGAATCCCGGCAAGCTCCTGACGGCGTCCGACATCTACTCGGTCTACTTCCACGGCCCGGCCTACCGGGTCCTCGAAAGCGCGTGGAAGAACGGCTCGGGAGTCGTCGGCCTCTTCGCGGACCCGCTCCCGCCCAACCACGTCCCGGAAGGGCTGGGGACGCTCGTCGCCCCGCGGCTCGTCGAGCTCGCCTTCCAGACGGCGGGCGTCTTCGAGCTCGGGACGCGGGGCCTCATGGGCCTGCCGCTGCGCGTCGAGCGTGTCCGTCCCGTCCGGGGGCCTCAGACGGCCGGCGGGCGTCTTCATGCGGTCGTGACACCGTCGCTCTCGGGTGACGGCAGCTACGACGTGCGGGTCGTCGACGCCGACGGCAACGTCTACCTCGCTGTCGACGGCTACCGGACCGTCGAGCTGTCCGGGGCCGTGTCGGCCTCGCAGCTCGAGCCGTTCCGCGCCGCGATGGCCTGACCTCTTCCCCGTCCCCGCGCGGGCCGGCCCTGGCGCCGGCTCGCGCGGTCTTTCAATCGGAGGAGACATGCACCCCGAGTTCGAGCGCGTGGCGATCGTCAACCGCGGCGAGGCCGCGATGCGCTTCATCAACGCCGTCCGTGAGTTCAACCAGGAGCGCGGAACGCGCATCCTGACCATCGCGCTCTACACCGACCCCGACCGGCGGGCGATGTTCGTGCGGGAGGCCGACGAGGCCGTCTGCCTCGGACCCGCCACCGTCGTCGACGAGACGGATGGCAAGCGAAAGGCGACCTACCTCGACTACCGGCGGCTCGAGGCGGCGCTCGCCGCCTCGAAGGCCGACGCGGTCTGGGCGGGCTGGGGCTTCGTCTCCGAGCACGCGGCCTTCGCCGAGCTCTGCGAGCGGCTCGGCATCGTCTTCATCGGACCGCCGCCCGCCGCCATGCGCCGCCTCAGCGACAAGATCAGCGCCAAGAAGCTCTCCGAAGAGGTGCATGTCCCGGTCGTGCCCTGGAGCGGACGGGCCGTTCCTGGAGCGGCCGAAGCCGCGGCGGCGGCCGAGGCGCTCGGCTACCCGGTCCTCGTGAAGGCCGCCGCGGGCGGGGGAGGACGCGGCATACGCCTGGCCTCCAGCCCCGCGGAGATGCCCGCCGCCTACGAGAGCGCCCGGCACGAGTCGCTCCTGGCCTTCGGCGACGCCACCGTCTTCGTCGAGAAGCTCCTTCAGGGTGTGCGGCACGTGGAGGTCCAGGTCCTCGGCGACGCGCACGGTACGACGTGGGCGGTCGGTGTCCGCGACTGCACGATTCAGCGCCGCCACCAGAAGGTCCTCGAGGAGTCGCCGGCCCCGACCCTCTCGCCCGAGGTCGATCGCGACCTGCGCGCCGCGGCTCTCCGGATCGTGCGGACCGCGGGCTATCGCAATGCCGGCACCGTGGAATTTCTCTTCGACCCGAAGAGCCGCACGTTCGCCTTCCTCGAGGTGAACGCCCGCCTTCAGGTCGAGCACACCGTCACCGAGATGACGACCGGGCTCGACCTCGTGAAGCTCCAGATCCACGTCGCCCGCGGGGGGCGTCTCGTCGGCGAGCCGCCGGCCCCGTCGGGGCACGCGATCGAGGTCCGGCTCAACGCCGAGGACCCCGACGCCGGCTTCGCCCCCGCCCCCGGGACGTTCGTCTACTTCCGTCTTCCGACGGGACCGGGGCTCAGGATCGACCGCGGGGTGACGGAAGGCGACTCCGTCGCGCCCGAGTTCGACCCGATGATCGCCAAGCTCATCGCGCACGGCGCCGACCGGGGCGAGGCTCTCGCGAGGCTCCGGCGGGCTCTCTCGGAGAGCGCCGTCGTCCTCGACGGCGGAACCACGAACAAGGCATTCCTCCTCGAGCTCCTCCACCGCCCCGAGCTGAAGAGCTCGCAGGTCGACACCGGCTGGCTCGAGCGCTGGGCGGCCGCGCGCGCGGACGAAGCCCGTCCCAACGCCGACGTCGCTCTCCTGGCGGCGGCCGTCGAGGCGTACGACCACGAGCTGAAGCTCGAGGAGGAGCAGTTCTACGAGTCGGCCGCGCGCATGCGTCCCGAGATCCGCAGGGAGGTTGGCCGGTCCATCGAGTTCCGCCACCTCGGGCAGAACTACAAGCTGATGGTCTTCCGTCTCGGGCACCACGATTACCGGGTCGAGCTCGACGGCGCGCGCTGCGAGGTGCGTGTCGAGCGTCTCTCGCGTTTCGAGCGCTGGCTCGTGGCGGGGGGCGCGCGCTTCCGGACCCTCTGCGTCCTCCAGGGACTCGACTACCTCGTCGAGGCCGACGGCGTGCCGCACCGCTTCTCCCGGGACGACCTCGGCATCCTGCGGGCGCCGTCGCCCGCCGTCGTCGTCACGGTGGGCGTCGTCGCCGGAGAGCGCGTCACGAAGGGACAGCGGATCGCGACGCTCGAGGCGATGAAGATGGAGATGCCGATACCGGCGCCGTTCGACGGCACCGTCCGGAGCGTCTTCGTCGTGCCGAACGTCCAGGTCGGACCCGGCTCGCCCCTCGTCCAGATCGACCCCTCGGCTTCCGCGCAGGAGAGGAAGGCGGCGAGGCGGATCGCCCTCCCGAAGGGGGCGGGGGCTGGCGCCGCGGGGGATCCGCCCCGCGGACCCGGCATTCTCGATGAGATCCGCCAGCTCGTCCTCGGGTTCGACGTCGACCCGGCCGATGCCCGGCGAATGGCACGTGAATACGTCGAAGCCGCCCCCGTCATCGCCGCCGACGAGGCCGGTCCGGCGGCGGAAGAGCGAATCCTGCGGGTCTTCGCCGACGTCTCGGGGCTGTTTCGCCGGCAGACAGGAGCGGAAGACCCCGACGAAATGGGCGCGGTCTCGACCGGCGAGTACCTTCTCACGTACCTGAGAACCTACGACACGCAGACCCCCGACCTGCCGCCCCGGTTCATGAGACGCCTCGCGCGCGCAGCCCGGCACTACGGCGTAGAGGAGACGAAGAAGAGCGACGCATTGCGCGAAGCGCTCCTCTGGATCTGGAAATCCCGGCAGCGCGCCGAGCACCAGGTCGAGCCGGTCCTCGCGATCCTCGAGCGGCGGCTCGCCGCCGCGGAAGCGGGGAAGTCGTCGGACTCGCCGGCTTTCCGCTCCCTGCTCGACCGCCTCGTCGCCGTCTCGGAGAACCGCTGGCCTGCGCTCGGCGACGTCGCACGCGACCTGCGCTACCGGGTCTTCGACCAGCCTGCCTTCGAGACCGCGCGCAGGAAGGTCTACGCCGAGATGGACGAGGTCCTCGGGCGGGTCGTCGCCGAGCCCCGGGCGCCGGGGCGCGACGCGCTCGTCCGGCACCTCGTCGACTGCCCACAGCCCCTCCAGAGCCTCTACCTGGGCCGTTTCGAGTCGGCGCCCGCGTCGACCCGCGAGACGATGCTCGAGGTCCTCACGAAGCGCTACTACCGCTTCCGGCCGCTCGAGAACTTCCGGTCCGCTTCATTCGCGGGCCGGGCCGGAGGGCTGGCCGAATACGCCTTCGAGGGGACGAGGCATCTCGTCGTCTCGACGTACGCGCTCGAGGGCGATCTCGCGGCGGCTCTGCGGGACGTCTCGGCACACCTCGCCGCGTTCCCGTCCGAGCACGATGTCCTCATCGACGTTTTCTCCTGGCGGCCCGGCCCGCTCGGCGACGCGGACGCGAAAGCCGCGGAGGTGAAGGCCGTCGTCGACTCCGTCGCGCTCGGACCGCGGGTCGTCCGGGTCGTCTTCGGCATCGCCGGGACGGGCGCCGGTCTCGGCATGGGCGGCATGCAGCACTTCACTTTCCGCCCCGGAGAGGGAGGGTTCGCCGAGGACGAGCTCTACCGCGGTATGCACCCGATGATCGGAAAGCGGCTCGACGTCTGGCGTCTCGAAGGGTTCCACATCGAGAGGCTCCCGTCCGCCGAGGACGTCTATCTGTTCCGGGGCGTCGCCCGCGAGAACCCGAAGGACGAGCGGCTCTTCGTCCTCGCGGAAGTGCGGGACCTGACCCCGGCGTTCGACGCCGACCAGCGCCTTGCGGGTCTGCCCCAGATGGAGCGGACGCTCCTCGAGGCGTTCGAGGCGATCCGCCTGTTCCAGGCGCACCGGAAGGCCGAGGACCGCCTGCAGTGGAACCGGATCTTCCTCTACGTCTGGCCTCCCTTTCCGCACGGCGCCGGCGTCGTGCGCGCTTTCGCTCGCCATGTGGCGCCGGCGGCCGAGGGGCTCGGTCTCGAGAAGGTCGCGATTCAGGCCCGTGTTCCCGACGCCGCGGCACCGGGAGGCCTGAAGGAGGTCGTCTTCTCCGTCTCGCAGGCGGGACGGACGGGCATCACCGTTTCCGTCACCCCGCCGAGCCGCAACCCGCTCCGCACGCTCTCCGAGTACGAGCAGAGGGTCGTGCGTCTGCGGCAGCGCGGACTGACCTATCCCTACGAGATTCTCCGGATGCTCACCCCGTCCAAGGACGGCGCCCACGCCGACTTCCCGGCCGGGGAGTTTGCGGAGTGGGACCTCGACGAGGAGAACGTCCTCGTTCCGGTGTCGCGCCCGCCCGGGAAGAACCGGGCCAACATCGTCATCGGCCTCCTGACGAGCTTCACGCCGAAGGTCCCCGAGGGAATGACCCGGGTCGTTCTCCTGGGCGACCCCCTGGGGGCGATGGGCTCTCTCGCCGAGCCCGAATGCCGGCGCATCCTCGCCGGCCTCGATCTCGCCGAGAAGATGAGGGTTCCGCTCGAGTGGTTCGCGCTCTCGGCGGGCGCGAAGATCGCCATGGACTCGGGCACCGAGAACATGGACTGGATCTCCCGCGTCCTGCGCCGGCTCATCACGTTCACCCAGGCGGGGGGAGAGGTGAACGTGATCGTCTGCGGCATCAACGTCGGTGCCCAGCCCTACTGGAACGCCGAGGCGACGATGCTCATGCACACGAAGGGGATCCTCGTCATGACGCGGGACGGGGCGCTGGTCCTCACCGGCAAGACCGCCCTCGACTACTCCGGCTCGGTCTCGGCGGAGGACAACCTCGGCATCGGCGGCTACGAACGGGTCATGGGGCCGAACGGCCAGGCGCAGTACTGGGCACGCGACATCCCCGACGCCTGCCGGGTCCTCCTCCGGCACTACGACCACACATACGTCGTCCAGGGTGAGCGCTTCCCGCGGCGAGCCCCGACGGCAGATCCGATCGACCGCGACGTCTGCCTCTCTCCCCACGGCGGCGACGACCCCGACGCGTTCGTCCTCGTCGGCGATATCTTCTCCGACACCAGGAACCCCGGCCGCAAGCATCCCTTCGAGATCCGCAAGGTCCTGGCGGCGGCGGCCGACCAGGACCACCCGCCTCTCGAGCGCTGGGCCGGCATGCGCGACGCCGAGAACGGAGTCGTCTGGGATGCCCACATCGGGGGCTGGCCCGTCTGTCTCCTCGGCTTCGAGTCGCGCCCGGTCAAACGGATCGGCTTCGTCGCCACGGATGGCCCTGAGAACTGGACCTCGGGCACGCTGTTCCCCCTCGCATCCAAGAAAATCGCCCGCGCCATCAACGCGGCCAGCGGCAACCGCCCGATCGTCGTCCTGGCGAACCTCTCGGGCTTCGACGGCTCGCCGGAGTCGATGCGGAAGATCCAGCTCGAGTACGGCGCCGAGATCGGGCGCGCCGTCACGAACTTCCAGGGACCCATCGTCTTCACCGTCGTCTCGCGCTACCACGGCGGCGCGTTCGTCGTCTTCTCGAAGACCCTGAACGACAACATGGAGGTCGCGGCCCTCGAGGGGACCTACGCCTCCGTCATCGGAGGCGCTCCCGCAGCCGCCGTCGTCTTCGCCCGGGAGGTCGATCAGAGGACGAAGAAGGACCTGCGAATAGCGACCCTCGAGAAGGAGATCGCTGCGGCGTCAGACGTCGCGAAGCGCAAGCTCCGGACCACGCTCGCCGAGCTCCTCAAGGCCGTCAGGTCCGAGAAGCTCGGCCAGGTGGCCGACGAGTTCGACCGCATCCACAGCGTCCAGCGGGCGCTCGCGGTCGGCTCTCTCGACCGGATCCTCCCTCCGTCACAGCTGAGACCCTACCTCGTCGACGCGATCGAACGGGGGATGGCGAAGGAGATGACACGGATCGGCTGCTGAGCACCGTCCGCTGGCTCGCCGCGCGGCAGGAAGACGTCCCGCGCGGCGAGGCGTGGCTGGCGTTGGCCGAGCGGGAGGTGCTCTCCCGCCTGCGGGTGCCCAAAAGGCGGGGAGACTGGCTTCTGGGCCGGTGGGTTGCCAAGCGGGCTCTGGTGCTGGCCGGCGAGGCGGATACGGAGCGAAGCGTTGCCGTGCTCGCATCCGCCTCGGGCGCTCCGGAAGCGTTTGTCCTCGGCCGGCCGGTCGCGGCCTCCCTCTCTCTCTCCCACAGCCACGGGGTCGCCGTCGCGGCGCTCGGGCCGGCCGGCTCGCGCGTCGGAGTCGATCTGGAGGCAGTCGAGGATCGTTCTGCGGGTTTCCTCGTCGACTGGTTCACCCCCTCCGAGCAGGCCTTCGTTGCGGCGAGTGGGAACGGAGAGGAGGCGTTCGCGGCGACCCTCGTCTGGAGCGCGAAGGAAAGCGTCCTGAAAGCGCTTCGGGAAGGCCTGAGAGTTCCGCCGAAGGAGGTGGAGGTCGCCCCCGGCCGCGGCCCGGCCGACGGGGATTTCAGACCTTTCTCGGCGCGAGGGCCCGGGTGCGACGAGTGGGAGGGTTGGTGGCGAGCGGAGGGCGGCTTCGTCTACTCCTTCGTCTCGAAGCCCTCCGGCGGACCGCCCCGTCCGATCGGGTAAACTGCCGGGAAATGGGACTCTTCGGATCGAAACTGCCGCCTCGTCCCGAAGTCGAGCGGCCCTCCCAGCCCCACGAAACGCAGCGGCCGGCGGCCGCCCCGGCCCCGGCCGGGCAGAGAGCGCCGGCAGAGGTGAAGACAGCCGTGATCGGACCCAACATTCGCATCCAGGGAGAGCTTTCGGGCGACGAGGACCTCGTCGTCGAGGGGCGCGTCGAGGGGAAGATCTCCGTTTCGAAGGGGCTTCGCATCGGCCCCCAGGCGCAGGTCAACGCCGAGGTAAAGGCTCATCACGTCGTCATCGCCGGGCGGGTCATCGGCAACGTGGTCGCCACGGAGAAGGTCGAAATCCTCCCCTCGGGGATCCTCGAAGGGAACATCCGCGCCCCGAAGATCGCCATCGCCGAGGGTGCGCAGTTCAAGGGGAGCGTCGACATGGGGGGGAAGACCCCGGCCGAGCCCGTCGTGACGCACGCTCCGAACGCCTTGGACAAGAAGGACTCGAAGGACCAGCACAAGGGCTGACCGCGGCCGGACAGTTCGAGGCGCGAGCCATCCCGGTATGGATGGCGTCCTCGAAGCCCTTTGTCGAGCGGGCGCTGATCGCTGTCACTTTCGCGACCGAACTGCTCGAGCTCTTCGGGTTCCTGGCCATTTCGACGACCGGTCGCTCGCTCTCGAAGTGGCTTCGCCCGAGTCAACTCTCCACTGCCCGCCCTCGAGAACGAACGGAATGGCTGACGTTGTCGAGGTCGGCTGAACGCCCCCCGGCTCCTTCGACGTGTTCTCGACGGTGACATCCTGGATGACCCCGATCACCTGAGACACGGGCAGCTGCCTCACCGAATCCAGGATTCGCGGAAAACTGACCGCGGGCTTCGCCACGCGCGAGCGCGAGCCTGAGGGCGGGGGGGAGCGCGGCAGCTCTGATCTTCGTTTTAGGTCTGCCTCGCAACCCTCGTACCACGCGGTCCGTCCCCCCGAGGAGACTCGGAGACGTATCGAACCTCTCCCTTACCCCTGCCCTCCCGCCAGCTTCGTCGCCGCCTCGAGGTCGGCGGCCGGGACCTGGCCGGTTCGTCCCCCGAAGATCATCAGGGCTCCTCGACGGGCGCGGGAATACGCCCGGTAAGAGTCCGCGAGGAGACGAAACTGATCGAGCGAGACGGCCTCGGCCTCGCGAGCGATTGCGGCGGCCTCGGCGTCGCCCTCGGCGAACGCGGCCCGTGCTTCCAGCGCAAGGAGGCGCCAGAGGACGTCGAGCCTGGCGGGGTCGATCCGCGCGACGGCAGCCTTCGCGTCCACCGTCCCGGCGCCGCTCGCGCGGATTCTCAGCCGGGCAATCTCGATCCGCCCATCCGCTCCGGGGAGCGTTCCCGCCAGCTCCGTGAGGCGTTCGGCCACCGCGAGGTCCTCCGGCACGATCGGCGGACCGAGGAGCTCTCCGGCAAGCTCGATCACGACGTCGTGACGGCTCTTTGGCAGCGGGGCCGTCTCCAGCGTGGAGAAGACGGATATGGCGCGATCCACCTTCACCCAGGCCGCCTCGTTCGACCCCTCGAAAAGGTCCTTCCGTCCCTCCCCCAGGTCCCTGACGGCCTCCTCCTGCCGTGCGAGGAAAGCGTTCAGGCGGTCGGCGACGGGATTGTCGATCGTCCCGAGCCCTTCGACGAGGCGGTCTCCTCCGTCGAAATCACCCCCTTCCCAGAGGGCGAGTGCGAATCGGCCGCGGTCACTGGTGTCGACGCGGCCCCTCGCTTCCACCTCGCCGTAGATATTCGTGGCCTCGGCGATCCTCCCGATCTCGGCGAGGCGGCAGGCTTCGACGATCCGGTTCCGGAGCCTCGCGTCGGTGTACGAGTACCACGAGGTCGCGACGACGGCGACGGCCCCCAGCACAAAGAGAGCCCAGCTCCAGGCCGGGAACGCGGGCAAAGGCCTGACGCGGGAGGGGCCGATCGGCGCGCCATCCTCGATGCTCGCCTGCGCGGGAGTCGTCGTGAGCGGCACGATTCCCTTCCGCCCCATGTGGAGGGTCAGCGCGAAGTCGAGGATTCGCGGCAGGGCGACGAGAAACCCGCCGAGGATCGCCGCCATGACGAAGCTCTCCGAGTCGCGCCTCACGAGGGCCGTCGCGACGGCGAATAGCGCGACGCAGAGGACCGCGATCGACCCGACGAACTCGAGGGCCCCGAAGGCGAAGTGGCGGAGGTAGAGGTCGCCCACGCCGGGGACGAGGGCCGAAAGCCACGCCGCCTTCTTCGGGCTGCGGAACGGGATGCGGCAAGCCGGGTTCGGGCACTTTTCGATCGACCCGACCGGCCCGAGGACGACGCGAATGCAGACCGGGCAGAGATGCTCGACAGACTTCGCAGCTTCCCTCTGTGCGTTCGGCGATCCCGGGATGAGAGCGACGAGCGCCTTCCGGTCGGCCCGCGGAATCGAGTTGAAGCCGAGCTTCTCTCGCGAGACGGTTTCGAGAGTCCACTGGCCCGTCCAGCTTCCCGATACGCGCCGGATTCGTTCCAGACGCACCTGGTTCTTCAGGTCTTTCGGCCGTCCCTTCGAATCGACCTGAAGCCAGAGCAGCCGGCGGTCGGTGAGGATCAGCGCCACCTGGTTCGTCTGCATCGCCGCAACGTGGCCGGAGAGGAGGAACTCCATGGTCGAATAGAGGTAGCCCCTGGAGGCGAACCGGATGGCCTCGGAGGGTTCGAGCGCCGTGACCAGGAGCGACGAGAGCTCGCGCAGGAGCTTTGCCCGCCGTTCGTTGGCCCGCCTCGCGAAGTATCCGTCCGTCTCCTGGAACACCGAATCGAGGTCGAGCGGCAGGTCGCTCCCCACGGTCTCGTGCCACCCCGCGCGAACGGTCGCCGGGTCTTCGCTCTTTGTCATCTCGTGTACCTCGTCGTTCGGCGCTATGTCGTGGTGGGTCGATTCTCATCCGCCGGCGGGCAGCAGGAAAGGGCCTTGTTCTGGGCGACTCAGACTTTTCGTCAGGCCGGGAACAGCGAAAACCGGGCGCCCTGATGCGATTTCATCCTGTCGCACGCGCTCCTGCGCGACGAGAGCTACCCGGCCCCGCTCTGCGACTGACCTGGCGAGTTCGAGCCCGGCGATGGGGTCGGCCTTCGCTGGGGCGGAGCTCGGCGTCGCGGGTCATGTCTTCCGGAATACGGCGATCGACTCGCGCAGCACCAGTACCATCGGGACCCACCTGGGCCATGGGAGGTCGCGACGTGCCTTCTGTCGGGCAGCCTGACGGACCAGCTCAGCAGAAGTGTCACTCATCAAGGAACTCCCTTCTGAGAGTCGCCCACTTCTCCGTGAGGCCTTGGCGAACTGCGAGTCGTTCGAGCGCCTCCTGGTCGACGACTCCGGCATTGAGGAGGGCGAGTATCCGGTTGTAGCCCTTAAGTCGGTCCACGTTCAGGGCGATCGCTGCCAGGTGATCGGGCCGGACGACTCTGAAGGGCGCTCTCTCATAGGGTGTCTCGTCGACCGCCTCCATCGCCTCGCGGGTCAGGTCGCTGAAGAACTGAACGAACTGGACCGGCGCCCCGAGGCCGCCTCCCGGCCAGGAATGGAGCGGGAAGATACGCCGAGACGAGGCGTCCGGCCCCGTCGAAACCCTTATCACTGCCGACACGTTACGAGCGGCGGGCGAGACCATCGACGAGAGCGGCGGACTTCCCGGTATCCGTCCGGGGAGGCGTCTCGCCGGGTCTCATCCCGAGTAGCCCGGCCACCTCGTCCGGGCGTGTCCCGAACCGGATCCTGACGCCGGTGCCTCGGCCCGCCGGTCCGAGAATGCGCGCGTGGACCACGAGGTCGCCGGGAAGCGTGAGGCGCACCTCCTCACGCGGAGCGAACGTCCCGTCCGTCTCCAGCGCGCCATCCAGCCTGCCGACCGCTCGGAGGAGACCCGTCGTCGTCCTGACCCCGAGATCTTCCTCGGAAAGCCGCTCGACCTTGACCTCCACGGGCCTGGACAGGAGCGTGAGAGGGTCGGCCGACGGCGCGAGACGCTCTTTCCCTACGCCGAAAATCTCGACGATGGAGATGGGATCCCGAAACCCCTTGGCGTGCACGCTGAACCGTGCGCCGCATTCGATTCCCTCTCCTGCGGCACCGAGGGCCACGTCCGAGGCGAGGACCTGCCCTCCGAGAGTGAACCCCTGGATGCGCGAGGCGAGGTTGATGGCGGTTCCGACGACCCCGTACTTGGCCCGCCGCTCCGATCCGACGTTCCCGACGACGACCTCACCCGTATGGATACCGATGCCCATCTCCATCTCCGGCAGGGCGAGCTCGCGGGCGCGGGCGTTCACCCGTTCCATCGCCTGCTGCATCGCAACCGCGCAGGCGAGCGCGCGCCGGGCGTCGTCCTGCCCCGCGAGCGGGGCGCCGAAAAGGACCAGGATGGCGTCGCCGATGAACTCGTCGACCGTCCCGCCGTACTTGAGCACGACCTCCGACATCGTGCCGAGGTAGAGGTTGAGCAGCGCCACGACCCGCTCCGGCGCGAGCCGCTCGGCCATCTCCGTGAAGCCTCTCAGGTCGGTCATGACGATCGTCACGACGCGCCGTTCGCCGCCGAGCTTCAGGCCGTCAGGCGTCTCGAGCAGCTGCTCGACGACCGCGTCCGAGAGGTAGCGGCCGAACACCTTCGTGATGAAGCCATTGCGAATCTGAAGAGCCGCCTTCTGCTCGGAGAGCTCCGAGACGAGACGCCCCTTCTCGACGAGGGCTGCGAGCTGGCCGGCGATTCGCTGGTACGCCTCGACGTGCGCGTCGCGGTACGCGCCGGGATTGCGCGAAGAGAAGAAAATGAACCCCACGGCGACGCCGCTGGCGATCAGCGGGCAGGTCAGGGAGGAGCGGACGCCCTCCTCCAACACGAGCTTCGTCGACTCCGACGAGGGCTTCGCCTCGAGGTAGGTGACGAGGTCGTTCAGGATCCGGGGGCGGCCGGTCTCGAGGATCGACTGGAGGCTGCTCCCCTCGAGGCGGGCCGCGTAGCCCCGGCCGAGATGGAGGGGACCGAGATCGCTCCTGGCCCACCGGGCGCGGACGACCGTGCCACCGTCCTCGAGGAGGGAGAAACCGATCCGATCGTAGGGAAAGATCTCGCGGGCGTCCCGAAAGAAACCTTCCAGAACGTCGTCGAGGAGGAACCCCGCATTGGTTCGGGCCGCGATGGCGTCCAGCTCGGCGACCTCGCGCCAACGCTGCTCGAGCGATGACGAGAGATCGTTCAGGGTGGAACCGAGCCGCGCGACGAGGTCGGACGAGCCGGTCGCAGGGACCCGGACGCCGAAGCGGCCGTCCCTGAGCGCCTCGGTGGCTTCGATGTACCGCTCAATCCTGTCGTCCGGCATCACCGAATCCATTCGTGCCCATCTCCCCTCGTCCTGGCCGGGAACACGATTCTAGAGCAGACGCAGGCCCGTTCCGGATCTCGGCTGCCCGTGCAGGATCTGCGAGTCGATATCATCGGCGTCGCTCATGTCGACGGGATTCGATACTCGCGCTCTCTACCTCACCAGTGCTTTCGTCTTCCTCGGTCTCCTCGTCTCCGTCATCTTCGCGTACCGGGAGCTGCGCGGAACCCGTGGCCTCGGGCGGTTCGTCTCGGCGTACTGCGCCCTGATCGCGGGGACGGGGCTGTTCGCCTTCCGGGACCGCATCCCGGACGTCCTCACGATCGTCGTCGCCAACGTCCTCGTCATCCTCGGTGCGGCCCTCGTTCTCGAGGGGATCGCCCTCTTCTACGGCCTCACCGCCGGTTTCCGGATCACCATCGCCTCCGCGCTCCTCTCCGCACCGGTCTTCGCCTGGTTCACGTGGGTCCAGCCGAGCTCCCAGTGGCGTACGGTCTTCTCCGGCGGGGCCCTCGCGGTGCTCCTCGGTGCGGCCGCGTGGACCGCCGGGCGAGGCGGGCACGAGGGGGGCTCGCGAGTCCTGGATTTCGTCACGGCGACCGCCCTCGGAACATGCGCCCTCCTGTTCCTCGTACGTGCGGCGCTCGTCGCTGCGGGCCGTTCGTCCGGCGATCTCCTCGCGGAGGGCCTCCTCACCGTTCTCGGACCCCTCGTGGGGATTCTCTCGGCGGTCGTCTGGACGACCTCCCTCCTGACGAACGCCAACCGCCGATTGACGCATGTCGTCCGGTCCCAGACGGACCTCCTGACGAACCTTTTCGATGTCGCCCGGGTGACCGGAGACGAAGCGTCCCTCGACGCGACACTCGAAAGAACGCTCGAAGCCGTCCGTTCCCTCACGGGCGCGGGCGGCTCGAGCCTTCTCCTGGTCGACGAGGAGGGTCATTACACGCGCGGTCTCTTCACGACGGACCGGAAGGTTCTCGTTCCCGAACGTGCGGAGGCCGAAGCCATCCTGCGGGACGGGCTGGCCGGCTGGGTCGTGCGGGAAAAGACGGCGGCCCTCGTCCCCGACATCCTCACCGACCCGCGATGGAAAATGCTGCCGGACCCGGAAAAGCGGGCCATTCGATCTGCACTTTCCGCTCCGGTCTCGTCCGGTCCCGTCCTGGTCGGCGTCCTCAGCCTCGTCGACTCGCGACCCCGGTGGTTCAACGAGGACCAGCTGCGCCTGCTCGAGTCGACGACCGCACAGATCGCCCTCGTCCTCCGGAACGCCCAGATCGCCGATGCACGAATGCGCGCGACGCGCCAGAAGGAATTGCTCAACGAGATTCTCGGCATCTCGGCCAGGGGGACCCTCTCCGAGGAGATCGCCAGAGAGGCCGCCGAGGCGATGACACGCTCGCCGGAGGGATTCCGGGCCTCAGTCGTCCTGCCGTCCGAGTCCGGTCGCCTCCCCCCTGCCGTCGACGGTGCAGGATCGCGGAGCCACCTCGCCGTGCCTCTGAATCACCGAGGTCAGACGCTGGGGGTCCTCGTGCTCGAGATGACGCGATCGAGAGCCTTCGAGCCGGCCGACGTCTCCTTCGCCGAGGCGCTTGCAGAGGCCATCGCTCTCGGCCTCGGAAACGCACTGCTTCTGAGGGTCCGTGAAGAGCTGACGCGGGCGATGGTCCACGACCTGCGCAACCCCGTCGTCAGCGTCAAGGGTTCGCTCGAGCTCCTGCGCGACGAGCCGGGACTCTCCGAGACCGGCCGGAAGCTCGTTCATGCGGCCGAGCAGAACGCGAAGCGGCAGGAGGCTCTGATCACCGGGATTCTCGAGCTGTCGAGGCTGGAGGCTGGAGATGTCCCCGTCCAGCGTGTGCGGGTTCCGGTCGAGGGCCTGATCTCCGACGTCATACGCCTCACGACCCCCCGCGCCGGCGCCAGGGCCATCGAGCTGCGCACCGAGCTGCCGGTCGAGCTTCCGGAGGTCGTCGTGGACACGGATCTCATCGCCCGTGTCCTCGAGAACCTCCTCGGGAACGCCATCAAGTTCAGCTCGCTGGGAGCGGGGCCGGTAACGGTGTCGGCCCGGTCGGTTCCAGGCGCCGTCGAGATCCGCGTCAGTGACTCGGGCCCCGGCGTCGGGGATGAGATGCGTCCCCGCCTCTTTCAGAAGTTCACGCCGGGAAACCTCACGGGCCGAGGTGCCGGCCTCGGGCTCGCCTTCTGCCGCCTCGCCGTCGAGGCGAACGGGGGCCGTATCCAGTGTGAGCAGTCAGCCTCCGGAGCGGTCTTCTCGTTTACCGTACCGGTAGCCCCCCCTTCCGCGGGACTTCGGGAGCAGGATTCTGCCGCGCTCCTGACCGGCGAAAGCTGACCCCGCGTTCCTCGATTTCGAGGCGGGCCTTCCCCGAGGCGTCGATCGACGCACGAACGAGGAGAAACCGGAGAGGCGCCTTGCCGGGCCCCGCATCGACCTGGGCCTGAAAGACGAGTACGGCGCCGGCCAGCGTCCGCTCCAGGGACGGCCCTGCGAACGTGACGCCCGTAAAGAGCCGCGAAAGCTCCGGGAGATCCGCTTCTGCGACGACGCTCGCACTCCGGCCCGCGGGGACGAGGACTGCCCGAGCGAGCGTCTCGAGCGGGATCGACGACGTTCCCCCGTCCAGACCGACGGCCTGGAGCAGCGGCGCCAGCTCCGCTCTCACGGGGTCCGTCACGACCGAGCCGTCGTCCTTCACGACGTAGAACCGCGTCTGCCCGCCGAGCTCTTCGAGACCCGCCGCCACCGTTTGCCGCTCGTCCATTCCGCTCCGCCCTCCTTCGCCGCAGTTCTCCGCTCTCGGCAACGCGGCGTCTCTCATCTCGGCCGCCTCGGCGGTCGCCGTGCCGAGGAGCGCGGCGACGAGTACGACGGCGGGTGTACCTCCTCGCCGCCTCAAGAGGTCCGGAGCTGCTCGGTGATCGAGCGGGTCCTCTCTGTGACCGTCGAGCCCGTGTGAAGTGTCGACTTGCGTTCGACCAGAAGGAGGAGGCACTCGTCGTCGGCTACGGGGTTGTGCCGGACGCCCCGGGGAACGACGAACATCTCGCCTTCGCCGAGATTCACCTCCGAGCCTTCCATCTCGATGCGCAGGCGTCCCTGGAGAACGAGGAAGAGCTCGTCCTCGCCGTCGTGAGCGTGCCAGGCGAGAGAACCGTGGACCTTCGCCACCTTGACGTAGGATTCGTCGACTTCGGCGATGACGCGGGGGCACCAGAGCTCGGCGAGGGATTCGGCAATCTGCTTCGGAACGACGACGTTCGGCATGGCAGCTCCAATGGTCGAAATCCGTGATCTCCCGGACCGTCGGGCGACGGCCCGGGAGACCATTGTCTCCGGGCACCTTCCTCCACGCGATGCAGGCGCACAATCGCTCCTGGATCGTAAACCCGGACTTCGTTCGCGAGGCCCGGACGCAGGCGAAGGGGGCCGGTGCCGCTCGCGCGGCCGCTCGGTTCGTGCGACTCTCCGTTCCGCATGAGCAAGTACGATGTCGTCGTCGCCGGGGGCGGGATCAGCGGCCTGACCTTCGCCTTCGAGGCCGCCCTGGCCGGGCGGTCGGTTCTCGTCCTGGAGAGCGCGGAGAAGGCGGGTGGCTGCCTGTCGACTCACCACGGACCGGGCGGGTACTGGTTCGAGCTTGGGGCCCACACCTGCTACAACTCGTACGTCGGTTTCACCCAACTCGTCGACGCGTGCGGCCTTCGCGGCGAGGTACTCCAGCGGGCGAAAACGCGCCTTCGCTTCCTCGACGGCGACCGCCTCGTCCCGGGCTCAAACCTCGCGGTGATGCTCCGGCTCTTCTCGTGGCCCGAGGCGGCGATAAGCCTGCCGCGGATGCTCGGCGCGAAGAAGAGCGGAAAGACGGTCCAGCAGTTCTACGGCTCCATCGTCGGGAAGAGGAACTACGTGAACGTCCTCGGCCCGATGTTGTCGGCCGTCCCGTCCCAGAGCGCGGACGCGTTCCCGGCCGGGATGCTCTTCAAGATTCGTGACACGCGACGGAAGGAGTTTCCCCGGAGCTTCACCCTGCGCGGCGGGCTCCAGTCCGTGACGGACGCCCTCGCGCGGCAGAGCGGTGTCGAGGTGAGGACCGGACGATCGGCCGTGAGCCTCTCGGCGAACGGCTCGGGGTTCACGATCGTGACGGACGACGGCGAGCGCCACGAGGCGGGCGTCTTCGCCGTGGCCACGCCGCCTTCAGCCGCCGCCGCGGTCCTTGGCACGGCCGCTGCCGAGCTGACGGCACAGGTCTCGAGAGTGAAGGACACCGTCGTCCAGACGCTCGCCTTCGCCGTTCGCGCTTCGAAGGTGAACCTGCCGGTCTCGATGTTCCTGGTGCCGCGGGAAGACACCTTCCACTCCGCCGTCACGCGCGATTCGGTGCCCGATGCCGAGTGGCGCTCGTTCTCGTTTCACTTCAGGCCGGGCCAGACGCAGGCGGAGCGTCTCGCGAGGGTTACGAAGCTCCTCTCGCTGAAGTCGGCGGACCTCGAGGAGCTGACGGAGAAGCAGACCGTCCTCCCGTCGCCGGTGCTCGGGCACGAAGCGATCGTGCAAGAGATCGACCGCCTGTCGGCGGGGCGTCGGCTCTGCGTCCTGGGGAACTGGTTCGCCGGTCTGTCGATCGAAGATTGCGTCGACCGCTCGCGGAGCGAGTGGACGCGGGTGGCGGCGATCGGCTAGCGGGCGATCTTGGCGGTCAGCTCCGCGAGGGCGAGCAGCCCCGCGATGTCGGCCGGAATCGGTGCGACGGCGTCGACGCGCTCACGGGTGACCGGGTGGTCGAAGGCGAGGCGGCGGGCGTGAAGGGCCTGGCGCGGGAAGTCGCGGCACGCGGCCTGGAGAGAGGGGTCCGAGATTCCCTTCCAGCGCGGCGAGCCGTAGGTGGCGTCTCCGACGATGGGGTGCTGGATCGCCTTCAAGTGAACGCGGATCTGGTGCGTCCGGCCCGTGATGAGGGTGCAGAGGAGGAGGGAGAGCCCGGCCTTTTCGCCCGTCGACTCGCCCCATCGCTCGTACAGAGTGGTCGATTCGCGCCCCTCCGTCTTCGAGGTCGACATCCGCTTGCGGTCGTGCGGGTCCCGCAGGATGCGCAGGTCCACCTTCCCCTTCGTGACGGCCGTCTTCCCGTAGACGACGGCGAGGTACTCCTTCACGATCGTGCGCGCCTTCATGGCCCTCGCCATCCCCGCGTGAGAGGCCTCGTTCTTGGCGACGACGAGGACGCCGGACGTGTCCTTGTCGAGCCGGTGGACGAGGCCGGGGCGATCAGCCTCGCCGCCCCACTCCTGCGAGTGAAAGAGGAGGGCGTTGACGAGGGTGCCGTCGCGGTGGCCGACGGCGGGGTGGACGACGAGGCCGGGCGGCTTGTCGAGGACGAGGAGGTGCTCGTCCTCGAAGAGGATCGAGAGCGGGATGTCCTGGGGGATGAGCTCAGGCTTCGGCAGAGGGGGAAGCGGCAGGACGGTGTCGATGAGATCGCCCGCCGCGATCCTGGCGGCGGCCTTCGTGACGGCGCGGGCGTTGACCGTGACGAGGCCCGCGTCGATCCATTCCTGGACTTTCGTGCGTGAGGCCTCGGGGAGGTCGGCGAGGTGTCGAAGGAGGACGCGGTCGAGCCGCGCGCGGTCGTCGCCGCGGTCGGCGGTGAACGTCCGGCGGGGGCGCTCGCCGTCCCCGCTCACGCCTCTGCGGAGGCCTCGGCGCGGTTTCGGCCGAAATAGAGGATGGCCAGGCCGAGGACGAAGAGGCCGATGGCGATGCCCTGCGAGGTAGAGAGGTCCGTCCCGGGCACCGAGCCGCGCGGGTCACCGCGAAAGAATTCCACGGTGAAGCGGAGGATCGCCGCCCCGATCAGGTAGAAGGAGAAGGTCCGTCCCGCGGCGCGGCCCTTGCCGAACCAGAGAATGAGACTGGTCAGGGCGAGGAGTCCGACCGCTTCGTAGATCTGCGTCGGGTGGAGCGGGACGCCCATGGGGACTCCGACGTTCTGACCCGCCTTCAGGTTGGTGAACGTGATGGCCCACGGCTTAGTGCACTGTTCACCCCAGCAGCAGCCGGCGGCGAGGCAGCCGATTCGGCCGATGGCCTGGCCGAGCGCGATGGCGGGCGCGGCGGCGTCGGCGAAGGAGAGGAAGGGGACTTTCTTGACCTTGACGAAGAACACGGCGGCCACGAGGGCACCGAGGAGCCCGCCGTAGAAGACGCCTCCGGCCCGGAACAGCTCGAGAAGACCGTGGAAGGAGGTGAGGTAGTAGCCAGGGCCCTCGACGACGAGAAGGAGGACCTTCGCGCCGAAGAGGCCGGAGAGGATAAGCCAGATTCCCATGTCGACGGCCGTCTCACCGTCGATTCCGTACGTGGGCGCCCGCCGCCGAAGGAGGAGGACGCCGAGGAGAAAGGCGACGCCGAGAGCGGCGCCGTAGGTCGGGAGAACGATCGGACCGAGGTGCAGGAGCTCGGGATGCATCAGGTCTCCGGCTTCGTCTCCGCGCCGTCGGGGTTCTTCCAGATGTCGAGCGCGAGGAGGACGACGCCCACGGTAATGGCGCTGTCGGCAACGTTGAAGGACGGCCACTCCCACTTGTTGGCGATGTGGACGCGGAGGAAGTCGGTCACGGCGCCAGAGCCGATCCGGTCGATGAGGTTCCCGACGGCGCCGCCCAGAATCCCGGAAAGCGCGAGCTGGAGGCGCTTCCAGTGGACCGGGCTCTTGAAGGCGTAGACGAGGACGAGGACGAAGACGGCGAAGGCGACGGCGTTGAGGAGGATCGGCCGGTACGGGGACGTCGCCCCCGCGAAAAGGCCGAAGGCGGCCCCGGCGTTCTCGACGTGGGTGAGGTCGAAGAAGCCCGGGACGACGACGATCCGGTCGTGGAGCGGGACCCAGGCGCGGATCATGATCTTCGTCGCCTGGTCGAGCAGGACGACGAGCGTCGCAAGGACGAGGTAGAGCGCCCTGAGGCGAACCGCGCTCACGCGCCGGCCGCCGTGCTCGCGTCCGCGGCCGATGCGAGGATCGCCCGGCAACGACCGCAGAGCCCGGTGGCGTCACCGTCGCGCTTCACCTGCCAGCAGCGCGGGCACTTCGTTCCTTCGGCGGCGTGGGCCGAGACGGCGGGCAGGGCGATGTCGCCTTCGGCGGCCGGGGAGTGGAAGACGACCTCTGGAACGATGAGGAGCTCGGCGAAGCGAGCCTCGTCGAGCCCGGTGGTCGCAAGGTCGGCCGCGAAAGCCGCAGTTCTTTCGACCTCGGCTCGGGCCTGGGCGCTCGTGCCGACGACGCCGTCACGGCGGAGGGGCTCGAGAGCTCCGACGAACGCGCCACGGACCTCCAGGAGCCGGCCCCAGGCCGCGTGCTGCTCGTCCGTAAGCGTCGCCAGGGAGAGGCTGTCCCAGGTGGAAAGGTTCGGGGAGGTGCCCTCGTGACCCGGAAGCGATTCCCAGATCTCCTCCGCGGTGAACGGACAGAGTGGATTGAGGAGGAGGGCGAGCGCCTCGGCGATGCGGTAGGCGGCGGTCTGGGCCGAACGGCGGGCAAGGTCGTCCTTGCCGAGGACGAAGAGGGCGTCCTTCCTCACGTCGCACCAGAGCGCGGAGAGGTCCGTCGTCGCGAACTCGCGCAGCCGTCGCGCCACGACGTGGAACTCGAATCGGTCGTACGCCTTGCGTGCGTCGGCGACGAGGAGGGCCGCGCGGGCGACGAGAAGACGGTCCACCGGTTCGAGATTCTCCGCGTCGACGGAGTTCGCCGCGGGGTCGAAGTCAAAAAGGTTCGAGAGGAGGAAACGCGCCGTGTTGCGGATCTTCCGATAGGCCTCGGAGGTCCGGGTGAGGATCTCCTGGTTGAGGCGGATGTCGTCGGTGTAGTCGGTCGAGGCGACCCAGAGCCGCAGGACGTCGGCGCCGTGCTTCGAGATGACCTCGTCGGGCTCGACGGTGTTGCCCATCGACTTGGACATCTTCCGGCCGTCGCCGGCGACGACGAAGCCGTGCGTGACGACGGTGTCGTAAGGGGCCTTGCCCCGGAGCGCGACGGCGGTGAGGAGCGAAGACTGAAACCAGCCACGGTGCTGGTCGTGACCTTCGAGGTAGAGGACCGGCGCGGCCGTCGCGTCGTCGTAGGGCGACGCGACGCCGTAGCCGGATGTGCCGAGAACGGCGGCGTGGGAGACGCCCGAGTCGAACCAGACGTCGAGGATGTCCTTCACCTTCTCGAACGCGACGCCCTTCCACTTCGACGACGGGGGGACGAATGCCTCGGCCGGGAAGTTTTCCTCGTCCCACCAGGCGTCCGCGCCGTACTTCTCGAAGATGGCGACGAGGTGGTCGAAGAAGAGCTTCAGCTCGACCGGGTCGTCCGCAGAGGGGTAGTACTCCACGTCGTCCCGCGGCTCGGCGGGTCGGAGGATCGTGATGGGGGAGCCCCAGAGTCTCTGGCGGCTGATCGTCCACTCGAGGCGGTTCTCGACCATCGCGCCGATCCGGTTGACGCCGAACGCCGGAACCCACTCGACCTTCTCGCGGATCTCGGTGAGGGCCCGGTCGCGGAGCGCTCCGAGGTCGATGAACCACTGGTGGGTCGCCCGGAAGACGACCGGACTCTTGCAGCGCCAGCAGTGCGGGTAGCTGTGGACCAGGTCGCTCCGGCCCAGGAGACGGGTGCCGGAGGGGTCTCCCGCCTCCAGGAGGGCGAGGACGGCGCGGTTGGCGTCGAGGTCGGGGGACTTCGCCGCGACGACCCGCTTGCCGCGGAGCGGCTCGGGGACGTGGGCGTCGTAGAAGCCGGCCGGGTCGACGGGGCAGAGCGAGGGGTCGTCGACCGGGTGGCCGCTCCGTTTGACGGCGTCGTGGTCCTCCCGGCCGTGGCCGGGCGCAGTGTGGACGAGCCCGGTCCCGTCGTCGGTGGAGACGTGCTCGCCGAGGAGGAAACCGAAGGAGATTCCGTCGGTGTCGAAGGGGCGCCGGTACGTTGGGCGGGTCCCCTCGATCGCGGTCCCCTTGCGCGTCGTGCCGGGAACTGCGGCCAGATCGCTCCAGGAGAGCGCTTTCGCCGTCGCTTCGACGAGGGGCTCGGCGAGGAGGTAGAGCTTCGCCGGCTCGGAGGCCCGCCGCGCGAGGACGTACGGAATCTCGGGCCCGAGGCAGACGGCGCGGTTGGCGGGAAGAGTCCAGGGCGTCGTCGTCCAGATGACGGCGAAAAGCTCGGAGTCCGCCGTCAATGCGTCACCCCAGAGGGCGCGGAGCGAATCGGTAACAGGCATCGGGAAGGCGACGTGGATCGAGGCGTCCTTTCGGTCCTCGTACTCCACCTCGGCCTCGGCGAGGGCCGTCTTGCACTGGACGCACCAGAGGACCGCCTTGAAGCCGAACGTCACGAGCCCCTGCTCGAGGAACGTTCCGAACGCTCGGGCGATACTTGCCTGGTAGCCGTAGTCCATCGTCCGGTAGGGAGCCTCCCAGGCGCCGAGGATCCCGAGGCGCTGGAAGTCGTCCCGCTGGGCGACGACCCACTTCTGCGCGTACTCGCGACAGGCCTTCCGGAACGTGACCGGGTCCATCTCCCGTTTCCTGGCGCCGAGCTCCTTGTCGACCTTCAGCTCGATCGGGAGGCCGTGACAGTCCCAGCCCGGGACGTAGGGCGCCTCGAAGCCGGCCATGGTCTTCGAACGGACGACGATGTCCTTCAGGATCTTGTTGAGCGCCGTGCCGATGTGGATGCGGCCATTGGCGTAAGGCGGTCCGTCGTGGAGGATGTAGCGTCGGGCACCGGCTTTGCGCCGGGCCGCCAGGACCTTCTCGTAGAGGCCCGAGCCGACCCAGCGAGCGAGCCGCTCCGGCTCCCGCTTCGGCAGGTCTGCCTTCATGGGGAAGGAAGTCTTGGGGAGGTGGAGCGTGTCCTTGTAGTCGCGGGCTTCCATAGAAGGTCCGGAGGTTACCGGCCGCATCTCTCCGATGCAAGGAGCGGGCCGACGGCTTCGTGCCTGAAACGACGGCGCTCCTCTGCGATGATCCGCGGTCCGGAGGTGCCCTTGGCCGCTCCCGTCCACGCCGTCCTGTTCGACATGGACGGCGTCCTCGTCTTTTCGGAGGACGCCTGGTTCACTGTCTACAACCTCATGCTCGTTCACTTCGGCCGTGCTCCCGTCGGGAGAGCCGAGTTCAATTCGATCTACGGAAACGGGGCGGCGGCCGACCGGGATGCCTACCTTCCCGATCGGACGGTGGAGGAGATCGAGGCGACGTACACGCGCTTCTTCGAGGACCATCTCGGACAGATCCGGCCGAACACCGAGGCGAGGGGTGTTCTCCAGGAGTTGCGCCGGCGGGGGATCCGGACGGCGGTCGCCACGAACACGACGGCACGGCTCGCGCGGCGGATCCTCGACCTCCAGGGTCTCCTTTCTCTCGTCGACGCCACGGCGTCTGCCAACGAGGCGGGAGCCGGCAAGCCCGACCCGGCCGTCGTCCGCCTGGCCGCGGAACGGGTCGGAACGCCACTTGCCCGGTGCCTCTTCGTGGGCGACTCCCGGTTCGATGCGCGAGCGGCAGCCCTGGCTCCGGTGCGATTCCTCGGGCTCGGCCACGGCGACGGGGAGCGGATCGAGCGGCTCGGCGAGATCCTCGATCTCGTCCCGACCCCTTCCCTTCGCTAAACTCCCGGGTTTGATGCCCGAAAAGATCAAGACAGGAATCGCCGGCTGCGGCTACCTGGGCCGCCACCACGCCCGGATCCTCACCGAGCTGCCCCTCTCCGAGCCCGTCGGCTTCGTCGAGCCGAACGACGACCTGGCCGCGGAGATCGAAGCGAAGCACGGAGCTGCCGGGCTCGTCCGTTGCCGCTCCGTGAAGGAGCTGCTCGAGAAGGGCGCGACGGCCGTCGTCGTCGCGACGCCGACGTCCTCGCACGCCGAGGTGGCCGAGGAGCTCCTGGCAGGCGGAGCCGACGTTCTCGTCGAGAAGCCGATGACCGTCACGCTGGACGAGGCGGACCGGCTCATCGCGGTGGCCCGAGGGAACGGCCGCATCCTCCAGGTGGGGCATATCGAACGCTTCAATCCGGCGGTCGTCGCGGTCCTGCCGCTCGTGACGGAGCCGAAGTTCATAGAGGCGCACCGCCTCGGCGTCTTCGTCTCCCGGGCGCTCGACGTCGACGTCGTCCTCGACCTCCTCGTGCACGACCTCGACATCGCACTCGAAATCGTGAAGAGGCCGGTGACCGCGATCCACGCCGTCGGCGTTCCGATCCTCTCGAAGAAGGTCGACATCGCCTCCATCCGCCTCGAGTTCGAGGGAGGGTGCGTTGCGAACCTGACCGCCTCTCGCGTCTCCACGGAGAAGACCCGCAAGTTCCGCTTCTTCCAGCCCGACTGGTACTTCTCGATCGACACGCAGGCGCGGGACGTGACGGCCTACCGTCTGGACAGGTTGAGCGGGCCGCCCCGCATCATGGAGTGGCCCGTCGAGGTGGTTCCCGCCGACCCGCTGACTGCCGAGGACGGCGCCTTCCTCGACGCGTGTTCCTCCCGGAGCGAGCCGGCCGTGACGGGAGAGGCCGGGCGCGCGGCCCTGAAGCTCGCCCTCGACGTGCAGGAAGAAGTCCGGCGGAGGCTGGCTTGAGGAAACGGATCGGCCTCGTCGGCGGGTCCGGTCTGTACTCGCTGCCAGGGCTCGTCGTGGCGGATGAGGTGACGCTCGAGACGCCGTTCGGAACCCCCTCGGACGCGTTCGTCCTCGGGACGATCAGCGAGGTGCCGGTCGCGTTCCTGGCGCGGCACGGTCGCGGGCACCGGCTTCTTCCGTCCGAAGTGAACTACCGGGCGAACGTCTGGGGCTTCCGGAAGCTCGGCTGCTCGTACCTCGTGTCGTCGTCGGCCTGCGGGTCGATGAAGCGTCAGTACGAGCCTGCGGACATCGTCCTGCCCGACCAGTTCCTCGACCTCACGAGGGGCCGTCGCTCGACGTTTTTCGGCGACGGGTGCGTCGCCCACGTCTCCTTCTCGCACCCGGTCTCCGCGCATCTGCTCGACGTCCTCGCGAAGGCGTCGGGGGAAACGGGCGCGGTGGTGCACCGTGGCGGAACGTACCTCTGCATGGAGGGACCGCAGTTCTCGACTCTCGCCGAATCGCGGCTCTACCGCTCGTGGGGCGTCGACGTCATCGGGATGACGAATGCCACGGAGGCGAAGCTCTGCCGGGAGGCGGAGATCGACTACGCCACGATAGGCCTCGTGACCGACTACGACTGCTGGCACGAAGAGGAGGCCCCGGTCTCGGTGGAAGCGGTCCTCGCCGTCCTGAAGAAGAACGCCGAGACCGCTGACCGCGTCCTCGCCCGGGCCGTCGCCTCGCTCGACCCCGAGCGCCCGCCCGACTGTGACGGCGCGATGCGCTTCGCCGTGCTTTCCGATCCCGCCAAAGTCTCCCCCGAGGCGCGCGAGCGCCTGGGGCTCCTGATGGAAAGGTACTGGACATGAGCTCGAATCCGAAAGTCGTCGTCACCGGATCGGTGGCATTCGACTACCTGATGCGATTCCCGGGGAAGTTCCAGGATGTCGTGATCCCCGACCGCCTTCACCGGCTTTCCGTCTCCTTCCTCGTGGACGAGATGCGGCGCGTCCGCGGGGGCGTGGCGCCGAACATCTCCTACGGCCTCACCCTCTTCGGAGTGACCCCGTCGATCCTGGCGACGGCCGGACAGGACGCCGCCGACTACCGCTCCTGGCTCGGCGAGCAGGGGGTGGACGTCTCCGGGATGAAGCTCTGCGACGACGTCTTCACGGCCTCGTTCTTCGTCTCGACGGACCTGGAGCAGAACCAGATCGCAACGTTCTACGCGGGCGCCATGGCCCGCGCCTCCGAGCTGACGTTTCGGTCGTACGCCCCTGGCGCGGTCGCGCTCGCCCTCATCTGCCCGAGCGACCCGACGGCGATGCGCCAGCACGCCCGCGAGTGCCGCGAGCTGGGAATCCCATACGTCTACGACCCGAGCCAGCAGGTCGCCCGGCTCGAAGGCGACGACCTCCTTCTGGGTCTCGACGGGGCCACGATGCTGATCGGCAACGAGTACGAATTCGGGATCATCGAGAAGAAGACGGGGCTGTCCGAGGCGGAGCTGGCGGCGAAGGTGCCGGTCCTGGTCATCACGCGGGGCGAGGAGGGCGCCACGATCGCCCTGCGCGACGGCTCGGCGCAGGAACCGGGCGGTGCACGGGCGTTCCGGGTTCCCCCCGCGAAGCTCCGGACCGAGGCTCTCGACCCGACGGGAGTCGGAGACGCGTTCCGCTCCGGACTGCTGGCGGCACGTCTGAGAGGCCTGCCGTGGGAGGAAGCGGGGCGGCTCGGATCGGTGGCCGCCGTCCTCTGCCTCGAGACGCTCGGCCCCCAGGCGCGACGCTGGAGCTTCGAAGATCTCCTCGACCGGTACGCGGAAAGCTACGGCACGCCTCTCCCCGGACCGTTGGCCGAGCGGCTCGGCGGCACCGGCGAAACCGGGGGCGGAGCAGGTTCCACCCGTCCGGTGGGTGGCTTCTCTCTGCTAGACTGAGGCGGTCATGAACGTGCTCGAGGGTCAGCTTCGCGCCGATGGACGGCGGTTCGGTATCGTCGCCTCTCGGACCAACGACATCGTCGTCTCGCGCCTCCTCGAGGGGGCCCTCGACGCCTTCAGGAGGCTCGGTGCCGCCGACGATGGCGTGACCGTGGTCAAGGTGCCGGGCTCGTGGGAAATTCCCCTCGCCCTGCGCGACCTGGGCAAGTCTGGGCCCTTTGACGCCCTGGTGGCGCTGGGTGCCGTCATCCGCGGCGGGACACCGCATTTCGACTACGTAGCGAACGAGGTCGCAAAGGGAGTGTTCCAGGTCGGCCTCGAGCTCGACCTTCCGATCACCTTCGGCGTCCTGACGTGCGATTCGCTCGAGCAGGCTCTCGAGCGTTCCGGCGGCAAGGGAGGCAATAAGGGGTTCGAGGCGGCAACGGCGGCCGTCGAGCTGGCGGACCTCCGCGCGCGGTTGCGAGCGGGCTCGCCGGTCCGGTAGGGGGTCGCCATGAGCGGCCGGAGGCGTCGAGCCCGGGAGCTGGCGCTCCAGCTCCTCTATCAGCGAGACATCGCCGGGACCGAGCCCGAAGAGATGTTCGCCCGGACCGAGGAGTACGTGAACGCCACGCCCGACGTCCAGGAGTACGCTTCGCGGCTCATCCTCGGGACGATCTCCCGTCTCGCCGAGCTGGATGAGCGGCTCGGGAAGCAGTCGGAGCACTGGCGCCTCGGCCGGATGCCCGTCGTCGACCGGAACCTTCTCCGCGTCGCCCTTTATGAGCTGATCCACGAGGACGAGACCCCCGACCCGGTCGTCATCGACGAGGCCGTGGAGATCGCCAAGAAGTTCTCGACTCCGTCCTCGGCGCCGTTCATCAACGGCGTTCTCGACGGCATCCGGCGCAGCCTCTACGGACCACGGGAGGCACCGATGCCGAGGCGGCCGAAGCCGGCGCCGGCGGGGAGCCGGTGACGCCGGCGCTGGCGCTCGCGCTCGTCCTCCTCTCGGGTCCCGAGAGAGGTGCTGAGCCGCGCCCGCGCAACATCGAAACGGCCCGATACGTCGTCAACGGGCCGGAGCCGTGGAAGGCGGTGCGCCCCGTGGAAGGCCCTGGGTACCGGGTCGTCCTGTCGTCCCCCGACGGCCGGGCGCTCGTCGCCACCGTCGAGATCGACGGTTCGCCCCTGGCGGACGCGGCGTATTACCCGGTAGATTCGCGGACCCTGCCGGCCGAGGCCCGCGAGCTCCTCGCGGATCCGCTTCCCGCCGACGACGAGCTGGAAGACCTTTCCCGGATGCTCCTTCGGGGAGCACCGACTCAGCTCGAGGCCGTGGAACGGGTCGTCGCATGGGTCTCGCAGCGGATTCGCTACGACCTGCCCGGGCTTCTTCCGGAGAGCGCTTCGTCCTGTCACCGCAGCCGGCGGGGCTCGTGCGTCGGCCGCTCGCTGCTGGCAGCTGACCTCCTGCGCCGCGGGGGGCTCCCGGCGAGGCAGGTAACGGGAATCCTGACGGCACGCGACGCGAGCGAGCTCACGGGCAACAGCCAGGAGCTGTTCAACGATGGCATCAGCGGCGTCCGCCATCGCTGGATCGAGGTCTATGTCTCCGGGCTCGGCTGGGTCCCATCGGATCCCGGAGGCCTCGCGAACACGGTCACTGCGCGGCACCTGGCCCTGCCAGGGGCCCCTCCGGACGGTTTCGGGCTGACGATCCTCTCCCGCAGCCCGGTCCTCGTTCGCCGTGCCCACAACGGGACCCTCGCCCGGCCGCGTCTTCGGGTCGTCGAGGCGGTCGACCTCCCCTCGAGGGCGGATCGCCCGTGACGGACCCTGCCCGGACCCGTCGGCACGTTCTTGTCGTCGACGACTCCGGGCCGGCGCGCCTGCTGATCCGCCAGGCGCTCGACGGCTGGGCGCGCAGGACCGGGCAGAGAATCGAGGTCGTGGAGACGGAGAACGGATTCGAGGCGCTCCGCGAGCTTCCGAGGATTCCGTTCGACCTCGTCCTGACGGACGTGAACATGCCGACCCTGTCCGGGCTGGAGCTGATCCGGATGATCCGGTCCCGCCCCGAGCAGCGCGGCCTGCCCGTCGTCGCGATCTCCACCGAGCGAGACCCCGAAGATGCGGCCCGCGCGCGCGCAGCGGGTGCGGACGGTTACCTCGGGAAGCCGTTCGACGCCGAGACGTTCGATCGGCTGCTCGACGAGCTCATCCTCCCGGCTCGGCCTTCGGAGGCGTCATGAGCCGGCGAGAGCCGGCGGGCGGCACCTTCGCGAAGGAGTTCCTCGCCGAAGCAGAGACGCTTCTCGAGGAGGCTGGCGAATGCATCGACGGCCTCGACGGCGAGCGGGACGACCCGAACCCGGCGAAGGTCAACGCGCTCTTCCGGGCCGTTCATTCGCTCAAGGGCGTTTCCGGGATGGTCGGACTGGCCGGGATCGCAGAGGCCGCCCACGACCTAGAGGCACTTCTCGACGGCGTGAGGATGGGGCGTGTGGCTTTCGCGCCGGCGACGCTCGAGGCCGTGAGGGAGGGCCTGACCGTTCTCGCCTCGCTCGTCGCCCGGGTGGCTGCCGGGGAAGAGGCTCCCACGTTTCCCGGGCGACTCCGGGACCGTCTCGAAGCCGCTCTCGTCCCGACGCCATCCGTCCCGGTCGTGGCCCCCCCCGGTCTTCCGGCCGACCTCGACGCGTCGCTCTCCGACTATGAGCGACACCGCGTGGGCGAGGCGACGCGCAGGGCGAAGGGGATCGTCCTCGTCGACCTCGACCTCGACTTCAACTCCTTCGACACGGGGTTGCGCACGGCGATGGCCGAGGCATCCGCCGCGGGGGAGCTGATCGGAACGTTTCCGGGGGCCGCGAGCGACCCGTCGCGGATGGCGTTCCGGCTCCTCGTGGCGCTTGCGCCGGATACCGACATCTCCGACCTGCAGGCTCGGTGCGGCGCCGTCCGGACCGTCGTCGTTCGAGGCTCGTCGGCTCCCGCGGCACTTCTGGCATCTGGTCCTCCTGCCGCGGACCCGGCCGTCGACCCGGCACCCATGGTGGCCAGGGGAGTGGTCCGCGTACCGCTGGAGAAGGTGGCCACTCTCGTCGACCTCGCTGGCGACCTGGCGCTCACGCGCGGGGCGCTCGGCCGGGCGCTCCGGCGCGCGCTTGCGGGAGCTCCGGACCGCAGCGCCCGCTTCGAGGCGCAGCGGGCGTTCTCGCAGCTCGACCGGCTCGTCACCGCGCTCGGCCCGGCGGCACTGTCGCTCCGGCTCGTGCCGGTGGAGACGCTGACGTCCCGGCTCGGCCGGGCTTTCACCCGCACCGCGGCAGCGCTCGGCAAGGAAGCCGACTTCGAAGTTCACGGCGTCGAGACCGAGATCGACAAGGTCCTGGCGGACGAGCTGGCCGATCCCCTCCTGCACATTGTCCGGAACGCCCTCGACCACGGAGTGGAGGACCCCGAAACACGCCTGGCGACGGGGAAGGCCAGACGGGGCCGCGTCTCCATGACCGTGGCACCGCGAGGCCGCGAGGTCGTTCTCACCCTGTCCGACGACGGTCGTGGCATTGACGGGTCCGCGGTGGTGAAGAGGGCACGGGAGATCGGAGTTCTCGCTCCCGGCGAGCCCGACCCGCGCGACCCGTTCGCGCTCCTCTTCCGTCCGGGCTTCTCAACCGTGGATACCGTAACCGAGTTCTCGGGGCGGGGAGTGGGCCTGGACGTCGTGGGGGAGAACCTCACGCGACTCGGCGGACGCGTCGGGGTCCGGTCGACGCCAGGCAGGGGTACGACGTTCGAGGTCGTGGTCCCGATGACCCTCGTCCTGCTCGAGTCGCTCGTGGTCCGCGTGGGCGAGATGCGTTTCGCCATCCCGGGTGAAAATGTTCTCCGTACGCTCCCGTCGCGGCCCCAGGACGCCGAGCTGATCGACGGGGCGCCCTGCCTGAGGCTCGAAGACCGCGCCCTGCCCCTTGCCCGGCTGGACATGCTCTTCGGGCTCCCGCGGGCGACGGGACGAACGGACTCCGAGTCCGTCGTCGTCGCCGAAGACGGAGAACGCGCGGCGGCGTTCGTCGTCGACTCCGTGGAAGGGATCTGGGACCTCCTCGTCAAGCCGCTCGCGGATTCCATTCCGCGCCACAGGGAGATCTCCGGAGCGGCCGAGGTTCCCGGCGGAGAGGTCGCGCTGGTCCTCGACCCTGGGGCTCTCCTCTTGCGCGTCCACGCCTCCGCTCTCTTCGGGAGGGCCGCGTGACCGCCGGCGACCTCCTCGCCTTTAGAGCCGGGGGTGAGCGTTTCGCAATTCCGCTCGAAAGGGTCCGCGAAGCGGCGCGACCGCGCCGGATCACACCCCTGCCCGGGGCGCCCCCCTGGTGGAGCGGTGTCGCCCTGATCCGGGGCGAGGCGCTCGGGATCGTCGACGTCGCGGCCGCGGTCGGACTTCCGCCTTCTCCTCCGCGTCTCTCTTCCCTCGTTGTCGTGCTGCGCGGGTGCGACCACGCGCTTCTCGTCGACGCCATCGACGGCGTGGAACCGTTCCCGGCGGGTCCCGTGACGCCTCCTCCGCCCGGTCGGGGAGCGCTCCTGGGGGTCGTCGTGCAGGACGAGGGCGCGCTTTCCTTGTTCGACGTCGACCGTTTCGGAGCGAAGGGCGAGACATGATCGACGAAGAGAGATCCCCGCTCGCGACCCGCCTCGCCGACCCCGAAGCCACCGAGAGATGGCTCGCCGCGCTGGCCCTGGCGAAGGTCCCGGGCGATGAGGCGGAAGGCCTGCTCGTCGGACTCCTGAAGGACGAGGACTACCGCGTGAGGGAGCGGGCCGTCGCGTCGCTCGGACGCCGGTTCAGCCCGCGCGTGGCCTCCGCTTGTGCCGTAGCGCTCGCCGACGATGCGGACGCGGGACACCGGGCCGCCGGACTCGTCCTTCTGGCCAGGGCGGGAGCCGCTGGCCGGGCCGTTCTCCTCGGTGCCCTCCAGCACCCTTCGCCCGACGTCAGGATTTCGGCTGCAACGGCCCTTCCCGGCCTCGCGCCGGACGCCGGGACCGTAACCGCAATCGAGGCGGCGGCACGCCGGGAGGGAGATCCGAACGCCCGCGCTGCGCTCCTTCTGGCCCTCGGACGGACCGGACGGAGAGAGGCGATCGCGCCCCTGCTGGCCGTCCTCGAGGAAGGAAACCTCTGGCTCCAGATTCACGCCCTCGAGGCCCTGGGGAGCGTCGGCGACCCGGAAATTGCACCTCGAATCCTGCCGCTCCTCGGAAACGACTCGCTTCGGCAGGGAGCGCTCCACGCCCTCGCGCGACTCAGGTCGCCCGTGGCGGCCGAACCGCTCGTCCGGCGCCTTTCCGCGGGAGAGATCGACCCGTTCCTCCTCGCCGCGGCCCGGGCGGCGCTCGAAGCCTCGCCGGCAAGCACTCTCGTTTCGCTTCGTCCCCTCTGGCCCGGCGCTCGAATGGATCTCCTCGCCCTCCTTCAGGACCCGGACGAAGACGGTCCGGCTCGCACGGACGCCGCACACCTCCTGGCCCTTCTCGATGTTCCCCGGGCAGCACTGGCCATCGTGGCGCACGGTCCGTTTCCGGACGGCTACTCGGCTCTGCGCTCCCTCGCGCGGACCCGGTGCGAGGAAGCCCTCCTCGCCGTCCTCCAGGTGGCCGACCCGGAACCCGCCCTCGAGCTTCTCGACGCCCTCAGGGGCGGTCCCGACGCCCCGACGCTCCTGCCGCTGCTGGTCCATCCGTCGCCGACGGTGAAAGCAGCCGTCCTGTCCTGCGTCCCCGCGGGCCTCGTCCCCGTCTCCGACCTGATCGACGTCCTCGCGGAAGACGACCCGGAGACCGCCCTCGCAGCGGCGCTCGCTCTCGCCTGCGACGAGACCGGAGCACCCCTCGACGAGCTTCGAACCCGGCGGCGGGCGCTCCTGGACCGCGCTGGTGGGCCGGACGGGCCCGGTCGCACTGCCGCCCTGACGGCCCTCGGCAACGCGGACGGGCCGGACGTCGAGGCGGCCATCCGCGGCGCGCTCGTCTCGGCGGATCCGGCGGTGAGGGAGGCCGCCGTTTCGGCGAGCGCCCGGGGTCGAAGGCTCGGCGACCACGAGCTCGTCGGACGCCTCTCCGACGAAAGCCCGAGCGTGAGGTCCGCGGCCCTGCGGGGTCTGGCCCTTCGGGCCAATCGGGGGGATATCCCGTCCGGCGTGACGTGGAGGGACGGATTGGTCTTTCTCGTCGACGAGCCCGCCGCCGCCGCGGCCGCCGGTGCGGCCGTCATCGCTCTCGGAGGGGCTGAACGTCCGCACCTCGTCGAGGAGATGCTCGCGCAGGAACCGGCCGTCCGCGTCGCCGCCCTCGAGGAGATCGAACGGACCGGGGATGCCGAGGCCGCCCGAAGCGCGCTGGCCGCCATCGGGCACGAGGACGTCGAGACGGCGTGCGCCGCGGTCCGGGCCATGGTGGTCGCCGATACGGCGACCGCGGAGGAAGCTCTGCCTCAGGCGCTTACCGACGAGCGGCCGCAGGTGCGTTCCGCGGCCGCGGAGACGGTTGCGCGGAGGCCGGAGGTCGAAGGAGGCACGACGCTCGCTGCGGCGATCGGAGAGGCTCTCGTTTCAGAGACCGACCGTCACGTCCTCCGTTCCCTTCTCCTGGCGACGGCGCAGGTGGGCGCGGAGGCGGCGGTGGAGCCGCTGACCCTCGTCCTCTCCCAGGAAACGGTCCCCCCCGAGGCGGAAGCGGCGGCCGTGGCTCTCGCCTCGCGTGTGCCCGCGGCCTGCCGGACCGCCTGGATGAACGCGCCCGCGCGCGCTGAGAGGCGTTGGGCTCGCGCTCTCAGCACGGCCTCCCGCCAGCGCGGGCGTGCCCAGAGGTTGCCATGATGACTCGGTCGCTGGAGCTGGCCGAGACGGTTTTCCGGCTGTACCAGGACCTCCTCAGGCGACGGACCGGATTCGTCCTGGCCGATATCCAGCGAACACGTCTCGAGAGCCGGCTGGGCGCCGAGGCGCAGAGCGCAGGCTCCTATTACCAGCTCTACGGGCGCCTCCGGACCGAACCCACCGGCTCGCCGCTGTTCGGCCGCCTCCTCGATGCGGCGGTGAACGGCGAGACCTACTTCTTCCGCGATCCCTCGAGCCTGCGGGCTTTCTCGGAGGAGATCGCTCCGGAGCGGCTCCTGGCGGGTGGCCAGGACGGCGTTCTCGACGTCTGGTCCGCCGGGTGCGCGACAGGCGAGGAGGCCTACGGGCTCTCGATCGTCCTTCACGAACGCGGCCTCCTCCCGGGCCGCCGGGTGAGGATCCTCGGGACGGACCTTTCCCCCGCCCACATCAGGAGGGCGCGGACCGCCGTCTACGGGCCGCAGGCCTTGCGCGCCACGTCGCCGGAGAGGCGGCGCCAGCACTTCGAGGCCGCCGAGGGAGGACTCTTCCGCCTGAAGACGCACCTCGCTGCGCCGGTCCTGTTCGAGGCCCGCTCTCTGCTGGACGAGCCGGTCTCGGGACCGGCCTTCGACGTGATCCTTTGCCGGAATGTCCTGATCTACCTCGACGAGGAGGCTCGAATGCGGGTGATCGAGATCCTCGCTTCGAGACTCAAACCGGGCGGATACATTCTCCTCGGCGCCAGCGACGCGCTTGCAGCCGCGTCCTCGCCGCTCACGCTCGTCCGCCTCGCGAACGACGTCGCGTACCGAAGGTAGCGGCGTGCGGGTCCTGGTCGTCGAAGATTCGGCCTACCAGCGGCTGAGGATCGTCGAAGCCCTCCGCGGCGTCGCGGGGGTCTCGGACGTCGAGGCCGTCGGAACGGGCGAGGAGGCGATCCGCCGCCTCCTGACCCACGGGTTCGGCCTCGTGACCCTCGACCTCGGCCTTCCGGGAATGGGCGGTCACGCCGTGCTGCGCTGGATCATGGCGAACCGGCCCCTGCCGGTCGTCGTGATCTCGTCCGACCGGGAGGAGCGAAACGCCCTGGCGGCGCTGGAGGCGGGCGCCCTCGACGTCCTCGGAAAGGCCGGAGCCCAGCCCGAGAGCCTCGCACGATGGAGAAAGAGGCTGGCCGACGTCGTCGAAGGGGCGCGGAGTCTCTCGATGGAAAGCCTCCTCCGGCGGTCGGCCGCCCGTGCTTCCGGGCTGCCGGCGAGCAGTTCCGTTCCGCGACCGGCTCGTCTCCTGCCCGCCGAGGGCGAGCCCGCAGGCCTCGTCGTCGCCGCCTCGACAGGAGGTCCCCCGGCCCTGAGAGAGCTCTTCCTGGGCCTTTCTCCCCGGATCGCGGTGGTCGCCGTTGCGCAACACATGCCGGCTCCCTTCACGAAGTCCCTCGCCCAGCGGCTTTCGTCCGGAACTCCCTGGGACGTGCGCGAGGCGGTAAGCGGCGCGGAAGCGATTCCGGGCGTCGTCTGGATCGCGCCGGGAGGAGGCCACCTCGAGTTCGTTCGGCACAAGAGCGACCGCCTCGTCCTGAACGTTGCCCCGCACGGGCCATCGATGAAGTGGTGCCCCTCCGCCGACGTCCTCTTCGATTCTGCCGCATCGGTCTTCGGCGCTCGCCTCGTCGGCGTCGTCCTGACCGGCATGGGGGACGACGGTGCGGAGGGAAGCCGCGCGATTGCCGCCGTGGGAGGGAGCGTCTTCTGCGAGTCCCGCGAGTCGGCCGTGATCTGCGGAATGCCGGACGCCGCGGCACGTGCCGTCCCCGAGGCTCTGCGGTTCGCGCTTCTGAGACTCCCCGCCGAGATCGAAAGACGCCTCGACGAGCTCTCGCGTCCCCGCGTGTAGCGCGCGGCGGCTCCCGGGGACGGTGCCGGTTGCTACACTGCGGGCCCTGATATGGACGCACGAGAAGAACGAACCGCTCTCGAGAAGAAGTGGCAGGCGCGCTGGGGCGCCGACCGCGCCGCTTTCGTCGACACCCATGATCCGTCATCGAAGGGGACCTACCTCCTCGTCATGCTCCCTTACCCGTCCGGGGACCGCCTCCACGTGGGGCACGCCAGGACCTACTTCCTGACCGACGCGCTCCACCGCTACCTCAAGCAGCGGGGGGAGACGGTCTTCTGCCCGATGGGCTGGGACGCGTTCGGCCTTCCCGCCGAGAACTTCGCGATCCAGCGCGGGATCCCGCCGCGCGAATCGACCCTCGCGAACATCGCGGCGATGAAGGAGCAGTTCGACGGCTGGGGGGTCCTCTACGACTGGACGAAGGAAGTCACGACGTGTGAGCCGGAGTACTACCGGTGGAACCAGTGGCTCTTCCTCCGGATGGTCGAGAAGGGACTCGCCTACCGCAAGAAGGGAACGGTCAACTGGTGCCCCTCCTGCCTGACGGTCCTCGCGAACGAGCAGGCTGACGGCGGCACCTGCGAGCGCTGCAAGAGTCCGGTCGAGCAACGCGAGCTCGAGCAGTGGTTCCTGAAGATCACGGAGTATGCCGAAAGCCTCCTGGCCGGCCTCGACCAGCTCGGGAAATGGTCCGAGAAAGTCCGGGCGATGCAGAGGAACTGGATCGGCCGTTCCGTCGGCGCGGACCTCGATTTCGACGTGCCGAAGCTGGGCGAGCGGTTGCGCGTCTTCACGACGAGGCCGGACACCGTCTTCGGTGCGACGGCGATGATCCTCGCTCCCGAGCACCCGGCGGTTCCGCGCCTCCTCGCGGACCATCCCGACAGGGTCGCGCTCGAGGAGTGGGTGAAGGGCGTGAGGAGCCAGGACCGGCTCCAGCGGGAGGCCGAAGGGGCCGAGAAGGACGGGCGGTTCACGGGCGCGTATGCCTTGAACCCGTTCACGGGCGAGGAGATGCCGATCTGGATCGCGAACTTCGTCCTCGCCGAGTACGGCACGGGGGCGATCATGGCGGTCCCCGGGCACGACGTGCGCGACCACGAGTTCGCGACGAAATACGGGATCACCGTGCGCGAGGTCATCCGGCGCCCCGAGGGCGCGGACACGTCGATCACCTGCTGGACCGGCGACGGGGTGATGACCGCGTCCGGGCCATATGACGGGATGACCTCTCAGGCCGGGCGCGAGGCGATCGCCGCGGAAGCCGCGAAGCGTGGCATCGGCGGCGCGCGGGTACGCTACCGCCTGCGCGACTGGCTGATCTCGCGGCAGCGCTACTGGGGCACGCCGATCCCGATGGTGAGGTGTCCCGGCTGCGGCTGGGTCCCCGTGCCGGACAGCCAGCTGCCGGTTCTCCTCCCGAAGGACGCTCCCTTCACGGGAAGGGGCGGGAACCCTCTCGAAAAAGTCGAGTCGTTCCTGAAGACCTCGTGCCCGCGCTGCGGTGGCGAGGCGCGCCGCGAGACCGACACGATGGACACGTTTTTCGACTCGTCCTGGTACTACCTGAGGTACCTCGACCCGGCGAACGAGAAGGCTCCGTTCGACCCGGCCGTCATCGCGCGCTGGGCGCCGGTGACGCAGTACATCGGCGGCATCGAGCACGCGATCCTCCACCTCCTCTACGCGCGGTTCTTCGCCCGGGTGATGAAGGACCTCGGCCTCGTCTCCTTCGAGGAGCCGTTCACGGCCCTCTTCAACCAGGGGATGATCACCCGCATGTCTCCCGGCGGACGCATCGAGAAGATGTCGAAGTCGCGCGGAAACTCCGTCTCTCTCGATCCGCTCATCGCCGCGAAGGGGGCCGACGCCGTGAGGGCCTACGTCCTCTTCCTCGGTCCTCCCGAATCGGATGCGGAGTGGAGCGACGAGCAGATCGTGGGGCCCGAGCGCTTCCTCTACCGCGTGATCGCTCTCGTCGAGGCGCACCTGCGGGCACACGGCACGACTCTGCTCGAGCCCCGGATTCCGGATTCACCCGCGGCGCGCAGGCGGCACATCGCCATCCGCACGCTGACTCACGATTTCGACGCGTTTTCGTTCCACACTGCCGTGGCGCACCTGATGGAGTTCTCCCACCACGTCGCGGGACTCGTCGGCGACCCGAAGGCCGATCCCGGAGAGGCGCGGACTTCCGTGCTGACCCTCCTGGCTCTTCTCCACCCCATCGCCCCGCACCTGACGGAGGAGCTCCACGAACGGATGGGGGAGACGAAGAGCCTCCTCGTCTCCGGCTGGCCGGCGTTTGACCCGGCCCTCGTGGTGGAGGAATCCGTGACCATCGCCCTCCAGGTCGGCGGCAAGCTGCGGGGGCAGGCCGTCCTTCCGCGGGGTGCAACCCGCGAGCAGGCGCTGGCCGCCGCCGAAGGGCAGGCCACCGTCGCGAAGTGGCTCGAAGGAAAAGAACGGCTAAAGGTCGTCTTCGTTCCCGACCGGCTTCTCAATGTCGTGGTGAAGTGAAGGGTCGGGCGGCGCTCGCCGCGCTCCTCGCGGTCGCCCTCCACGGATGTGGTTACGCGCTCGTCGGAACGGGGCGCGGGATCCTTCCCGAGGGGACGAGCTCCGTTTTCGTCGAGACGTTCGTCAACGAGACTCCCCGCGTCGGGCTCGAGCAGCGGCTCACTGACGCCGTCCTGAGGGAACTGGCCAGCCGGGCTCGTCTCTCCCCGGTCCCCGATCGCTCGGCAGCGGACGTCGAGATCTCGGGGCGAATCCTCTCGTACCAGGTGAATCCGGTGCGATTCGACGATCAGGGCCGGGCGCTGGAGTACGAGATCGCCGTTCTGGCCCGCGTGCGCCTCACGGACCGGAAGACGGAAAAGGCGCTCTTCGACAACCCTTCGTTCCTCTTCCGGCAGCCCTACCCGGTCGCCGCCACGAGCGCGAGCTACGTGGACATCGAGAATGCTGCCATCGAGGCGATGGCGCGCCCGTTCGCGCGGAGCCTCGTCACGACGATTCTCGAAGGCTTCTGACGACGCCGGACGGAAACACTCGGGGCCGGGTCACCGGACGAAAGCCCGAAAAGGCTCCACCTCCAGCCGACCCGGCCCGGGGGCCCACCGCGGGGGAAATTGGGTCAGCTGGCCTTTGCGGCCGCCTTGTTCGCGCCGGTGGCGAGGCGCGACTTCAGGCGCGCCGCCGTGTTCTTGTGGAGCACGCCCTTGCGGACGGCCACGTCGAGGCTGGAGGCGGCCTTGGGCAGCAGCTCCTTCGCCTTCTCGGGTGCGGCGGCCCGGGTCGCCTTGACCGTGCGGCGAGTCTGCGTCCTGACCGCGCGGTTCCGCGCCTTCATTTTGTCGCTCTGGGCGGCACGCTTCTTTGCCTGCTTCGTATTGGCCATCGTGTCCTTTCGATTCGGTGTCTTGCGTTTATCCCTCCGCCTCGCCGGCGGAAGACGGTCGTGGGGTCAGCGGGTATCGGAGCCGAGCGCACGAAGGCGCTGGCGGGCGCTCTTGGCCTCGTCCGACGTCGGGTATTCGTGAACGACGAACTGGAGCTGAACGATCGCCTGTGCCTTCTCTCCCAGCTCGAGGTGTGCGAGGCCTTTGCGCAGGTGAGCCGAAGCGGCCTTCTCGCTCTGAGGGTAGGCCTTCAGGAGGCGTTCGAGCGTCTCCAGCGCCTCGCGCGGCTTCTTCTGGGCCGACCAGCACTCGGCGGCCCAGAACAGGGCGTCGTCGGAGAGATCGGTCTTCGGATAGGTCTCGACGTACTCGTCGAAGCCCTGGCGGGCGAGGTCGAATCGGCCCCGCTGATAGTCGCCGAGGGCCTGGTTGTAGATGTCGGCAGGGCCCGTTCGGCCGGAGGCCGGTTTCTGCGCCGTGGTGACCGGCGCCGGGACGGGAGGAACGGCAGCCTGTGCGCCACCTGCGTAACCGGGCTCCGCAGCGGCCGGGCCGGAGACTGCGGACGGCGCCGCGGACGTACCGGGGTCCATTCTCGTCTGGGCCTCGGCGATCTGCTGGGATAGCTGTCCGAGGCGCCGGTTTGCATCTTCCAGCTTTCCCGCCAGCGTCTGAAGCTCACGCGTGAGCTCGTCGAACCGGGACCCCATGTCCGCGTTGGAGCGCAGGATCGTGGAGACCTGCTTCGTCAGGTTCTGGTTGAGCTTGTCGACCTCTTCCTTCGAGCTCGACTGCCGGGCGAGGTTGTCGACCTTCTTCTCCACGTCTCCAACGTGCCGGTGAAGGCCTTCGATGTCCGTTCCGCTGACACAGCCGGCGAGGGCGGACACGAAGAGAAGCGCCCCCGAAAGGGGGGCGCTCCTCCGGAGCCTGTCTATCTTTCGGACGGTCACTTCGCGGTAATGACGAAGTGGCCGCGGCGATTCTGCGACCAGGCGGCCTCGCTCTGGCCTTCGACGAACGGCCTCTCCTCACCGTAGGAGATCGTCGTAACGCGGCTCGCATCGATCCCGAGCGAGACGAGGTAGTCGCGGGTGGCGTTGGCGCGCTTGTCACCGAGCGCCATGTTGTACTTGTTCGAGCCGCGCTCGTCGCAGTGGCCTTCGATCTGGAGCTTCACGGTGGGCCACTTGCGGAGCCACTCGGCATTGCCGGCCATCGCGTCACGCTGGTCGGTGCGGACGTCGTACTGGTCGTAGTCGAAAAAGACGTCCTTCAGGTAGCCCTTCTTGTTGAGCTCGGCGAGGTCGGCCGGAAGGGTCTCGACGACGGTTTCGGGAACCGGGGCGACGATGGGGGCCTCAGTCGGAACGGGCACCGGGGCCGGTGCGGGCTCCGCCTTGACTTCGGGCGCCGGGGCGGGGGCGGGCTTCTTCGTGCAGCAGCCCGCTGTCACGAGCAGGCCGGCGGCGAGGAGAAGACCCACAGACCTGAACGACTTCATCATGATGAGTAACCTCCGAATTCGGAAGAGGCGCAGGGAGCCTTTCCCGTTCTTCGCGATTCTATTCGCCCGGCAGCGTCAGGACAACCGCCAATCGACGACCTCACTCCGTCGTCCGTTGCCAGACCGGGTAGCCGTTGTTTCCGGCCGACGTCAGGACCTTGAAGCCCGACCCGTCGATGCCGGCGGAGACGATCTGGGTGGAGCGCCCCCGCTGTAGCTCCCAAGCGATCCGGGTCCCGTCGGGTGACCAGGAGGGATTCTCGTGCGCACCGGGGCCGTTGGAAATCTGGACCGTCCGGCCCGTCGCCAGATCCAGGATGCAGATCTGGAAGTCCCCCTCGTTCCGGCA
>DIAY01000060.1:0-9723 GCA_002414905.1 Holophagales bacterium UBA5066
CCCGGCCACGTGCTCCAGCTCGCCAACGTCGCGTTCGTCCTCGTCGCCTGGGCGCTCCTCGCCGCGTGGGGCTCGGGACGTGTGGTCTCGCGTTCGCGGCTGGTCTCCCTCGTTCTCGCGCTCCCGCTGCTGCCGGTCCTCACCCTTATGGCGGGGGGGCCGATGTGGCGTCTTTACCGGTCGAGCTTCATGCTGCTGATGCAGTGGGGGCTATTTCCGGCCGTCCTCCTTTTCCTCGGGATCGTCCTCGCACCACACCTTCGCTCCGGAGAGGTCCGCCCGGCGCCTTCCTCCCGGGCGGCGCTCTGGGCGCTTTCGGCAAGCGTCGCGCTGATGTTGACCGGCTTCGTCTACGGAGCCTTGATCCGGGGCTCCGACCTGCGCATCCCGGGTCACTACCATGCGTGCATCGGCGCGGTGACGCTCGCCTACATGGCGCTCACGCTGCTGCTGCCCGGCTCGAGCACGGGCACGGTCGACTCCTCCGGCGCGCTGCGTCTCGTTTCCGTTCTCTACGGCGTCGGTCAGTTCGTCTTCGCAACCGGTCTCATGCTCGCGGGCAGCTACGGCCTGGGCCGCAAGACGTACGGCGTCGAGCAGCAGATCGAACGTCCCGCGCAAATGTTCGGTCTCGCAGTAATGGCGACCGGCGGCCTGCTCGCCTTTTCCGGCGGCGCGGTCTGGGCCTTCGCGGTGCTGCGCCGGTTGCGCTCCCGCGGGCCCGGGTCGCCCGCGCAGGAACGGAGTCTTCGGGAGGCCTGATGCGCATCGTCTCAGGGGTCCAGCCGTCGGGAAGTCTTCATCTCGGGAACTACCTGGGCGCCATTCGCCGGTTCGCCGCCCTGCAGCAGGACCCCCGGTACGAGTGCGCCTTCTTCGTCGCCGACCTGCACGCGATGACGTCGGTTCACGACGGGAACGAGCTTCGGTCCCTCACGCTGCAGGTCGCGACGGACTACCTCGCTCTCGGCCTCGACCCGGACCGCTCGGTGATCTACCGCCAGTCGGACCTGCCCCAGGTCACGGAGCTGGCCTGGATGCTCTCGACGGTGACGCCCATGGGGCTGTTGCAGCGCGGCCATGCGTACAAGGACAAGCTCGCGCGGGGGATCACGCCCTCGCACGGCCTCTTCGCATATCCGGTGCTGATGGCCGCGGACGTCCTGATCGTGAGGGCCGACCGGGTGCCGGTGGGCCACGACCAGAAGCAGCACCTCGAGATGACCCGCGACATCGCCGCAGCCTTCAACCACGTGCACGGGGAGGAGGTCCTTCGGCTTCCCGAGGCGGACGTCCTGCCCGAGACCGCGGTCGTGCCGGGCATCGACGGCCAGAAGATGTCGAAGTCCTACGGCAACGCCATCCCGCTCTTCGCCCCGGAGGGCGAGATCCGGAGCCGGGTGATGTCCATCGTGACCGATTCGACGCCGCTCGGAGCCCCCAAGCCGACGCAGGGCAGCCCTCTCCATCGTCTTCTCGAGCTGCTGACTCCCCGGGAGGAATGGCCGGCGACCGCGAGGTTGTTCACCGAGGGGGGGCACGGGTACGGCGAGATCAAGAGCCGGCTGCTCGGCCTGATCCTGGAGACGTTTCGTGCGGCGCGGGTGCGCCGCGAAGAGCTGCTGGCGGACCCCGGTTTCGTCGAAGCGGTCCTGCGGGCCGGAGGGGAGCGCGCAAAAGCCCTGGCCGATCCGGTGCTCGCCGACTGCCGTCGCGTCTGCGGGCTCGGCACAGGGCCGGCGCCGTGACGGCAGGAGCCGGAACCGTAGGAGCCGCTCCTTCGCCGTCTGCCAACTTCTTTTTTCTTCACGGCCTGACGCGATCCTCGCAAACGGCCCCGACACAACCCTCTGGCCGCACGATCCGGCCGAAAGGAACCAACAGATGAATGGAACCCGTTCCCGTACCACTTCGCCGTCCGCGATCGCCACGATCGCAATGGTGGCCGCCGGCGTCGTCCTCCTCCTCGCATCCGGACTGGCAGAGGCGCACTGCGACTCCGTCGACGGCCCGGTCGCCGTCGACGTGAAGGCGTCCCTCGCGAGCGGCGACGTAGTCGCCGTCCTGAAATGGGTCGGCCCAAGCCAGGAGACCGAGGTTCGCGAAGCGTTCCAGCGGGCGCTCGTGGTGAGGAAGCTCGGCACCGACGCACGGGCTCTCGCCGACTCGTCCTTCCTCGAGACGGTCGTCCGCCTCCACCGTGAGATGGAGGGGGCGCCTTACACCGGCTTGAAGCTGACGGGGAGCCAGCCCCCCTTCATCGCGAAGGTCGATGGGGCGCTCGAGGCGGGTTCCATCGACGACTTCGCAAAGCTCGTCGGCGAGCACGCGGCCTCCGGCGTCAAGGCCCGCTTCCAGAAAGCCTCGGAGGCAAAGAAGAATGCCGGCGGAACCGTTGCCGGCGGGCGTGCGTACGTCGCCGCCTATGTTGATCTCATGCACTACGTCGAAAAGGTCGTGGAAGCCGTTCACGCGCAAGGGCACGCCCACGGGCCCGCTTCCTCTCCTGTCCTCTCAACCACTCACTCTCACTAAGGAGGCCCTGATGAATCTGACGTCCACGTCCACGGTCGGCACGGTTGCCGCCGAGCATCCCGCCACCATCCGCGTCTTCCAGGCTCACGGCATCGACTTCTGCTGCGGAGGCGGCAAGACGCTCTCCGAGGTCTCGGCCGCTCACGGAATCGGCCTCGAAGCCTTCCTTTCGGAGATTTCGGCAGCGGCAACGGCGACGAAGTCTGCGGAACCGGTCTTCACGAAGGCCCCCATCACCGAGCTGATTCCTCACATCCTCGCCCGCTACCACAGCTCGCTCTGGAAGGAGCTGCCCCGTCTCGGCGGCATGGCCGACAGGGTCCTCGCCGCCCACGGTGAGCGGCACCCCGAGTCTGTTCCCGAGATGCACCGGTTGTTCTGCGCCCTGCGCGCCGACCTCGAGCCGCACCTTGCCGAGGAGGAGGACGTGATCTTCCCCGCGCTCATCGCGCTCGAGATGCGGCAGGCGTCCGGACGGCCCGCTGGCGGGGCGCCCCCCGCCGTGTCGGCCGAGGCGGGCATCGCCCTCCTGGAGCAGCAGCACGAGACGGTAGGAGAGCTCCTTCGCTCCCTGAGGCGCGTGACCGGGGGCTACACGGCGCCCGAGGACGCCTGCAACACCTTCCGCGGGCTCATGCACGGGCTCGCCGAGCTGGAGACCGAGGTCCACGAGCACGTCCACCTCGAGAACAACGTCCTCTTTCCGGCCGTGGCGAAGCTCCGGACGCCTGCGGCTCTTCCCGCGGTCTGAGGTCGGCGGCCCCGGGAGACGCGGCTCAAACGGGGATCGAGGTCAGACCGCCACTATCCGAACGAGGCGGCGCCCCAGCGGCGCCGCCGTCCTTTCGTTAGTTACCGAGGTCCGCGTTTGCGGCAGGCTCCCCGGTGAGGCTGCGGGTATCCCGCAGCCGGCTCGAGCGCAGCGCTCCCGCCCGATCGAGGACCGGGTAGGCCACCGAGCAGAGATGCGAGTGAATCCTCTTGAGGTCGCGGATGACGTCGAGGTGCAGCGAGGTCGTCTCGATCGTCTCGATGCGTCCTTCACGCAGGCGGTTCATGTGGCTCTCGGCCGCCGCGAGCTCGGCGTCGCGGATGACGGCCTTTTCCTCGAGCAGGCGGCGCGCGACGGCCACGTCGTTCGACATGAAGACCCCGAAGGCGAGCCGGAGGTTGTCGGTCACCTGCCGGTGGAACGCGGCGAGCTCCGCCGCCCCCTCGTCGGAGAACGCCAGCTTCTGCCGGATTTTCTTGGCGGCCAGCTCGCTGAGGTTCTTGTCGATGATGTCCCCGATGTGCTCGAGGTTGATCGTGAACGAGACGATCTCCATGGCCCGCCGGGCGTCCGCCTCGTCGAGGCTCTCGCGCGTCACCCGCGTCACGTAGAGCTTGACCGCCTCGTTCAGCCGGTCGACCGTGTCGTCCATCCGCGAGACCTCTGCGACGAGCTTGCGGTCGTCCGTCAGGAGGCCCGTCATGACCTTCGCAAGCATCTCCTCCACGACGTCGCCGATCCGCAGGGTTTCGCGGGCGGCGCAGGAGAGCGCCACGGAGGGCTCGCCGATCACCCGCTCGTCGAGGTACACGGGGCTCGAGGGGTCCGCGTCCTTCGGTCCGTCCGGGAGAAGCCGCTCCAGGCCCCGGCCCACGACGTTCAGGAGGCCGAGGAAGGCGACCGCGGCGGCGATGTTGAACGCGATGTGAAAGTTGGCGACCAGCCGCGCGGGGTCGGGCTCGAGGCGTGCGAGGACCCTCGCGATTCCCGGGAGGAACGGCAGGACCGCGACGGTTGCGACGACCCGGTTGAAGAGGTTCCCGACCGGGACCTGGCGGGACGCCGGCCCGTTCCCGGCTCCCCCCTCGAGAAGCGGGTTGATGGCGCTCCCGAGGTTGGCGCCGAGCACGAGGGCGAGCGCTGCCGCCGGTGTGACGAAGCCGGACGAGGCCAGAGACATGACCAGGAGGACGGTCGCGACGCTCGAGTGAGCGGCCCAGGTCAGGAGCGCGGCCAGCACGATGCAGAGGATCGGGTCGCCGGTGATGCCCTGAAGGAGCGCCTTCACCGCCGGAGCCTGCTCTGCCGGAGCGAGGGTGGTCAGCAGCATGTGGAGGGCGACGAGCATCAGTCCCAGGCCGATGGCGACACGCCCGAGGTCGCGGACCCGCGTCGAGCGCCCGCGCTTGAAGGCGACGACGCCGACGATCAGGAATGCCGGAGCGACCCCCGAGACGTCGAAGGAGAGGACCTTCACGATCAGCGTCGTCCCGACGTTCGCCCCCAGCATCACGGCGAGCGCCGGCACCAGGGCCACGAACCCTCCCGCCGCGAAGGAGGTCGTCATGAGCGCCGTAGCCGTACTGCTCTGCAGGATGGCGGTCACGCCGATTCCGGCGAGAAAGGCGGAGAACCGGTTGCGCAGGGCGGAGCCGATGAAGCGGCGGAGGTCCGCACCGAAGGCGCGGATGATTCCGCTGTGCACCATGTGAAGCCCCCACATGAGAAGGGCCACGCCGCCGGTCAGTCCGAGGATGATCTTCGAAGCCAACTCGTCTACCTCCCGTGTCCGGCGCCGGGAACGCTCCGCACCACGGGAGAATGCTCCCGCCGGCGAAGGCGCATCTCGTGAACCGTATGCCCATGCTCGGGTCCTTGCGCTTCGCGCCGGTCGCTCGAGGGGGTGAGGTAATCCTGCCCGATCCTCGCCGGCTCTGGCAAGCGGTACGAATCCGGGTTGAGCCTTCGAGGGATTCTGTTAGACTGAGCTAACAATGATGGTTGTGCGAAACGCTTCACTACCGATGAGCAAGGCCCTCGAGGACGATCTCGAAACGGCGCACCTCTTCGTCCGGGAGCACGGCCTCGCCTTCACCGCCTGTCAGGCCGGGAGGATCGTCGCGTGAGCTGGAGCTCCACTCTCGACCTCCTCGCGACAGCGGCCGTCGTCGGCGCCGCCTTCCTCTGGCTCGGAGCGCAGATCGTGAGACGCGTCCGCAGAAGCCGTACTCCCTCCGGCAACAGCGGGTGCTCCGGCTGCCCCCTGGCCCGCGCGACAGGCGCCCCGGGCGCCTCGTGCGGGGGGCCGCATCGTTCCTCGACGGCCGTTTCCCACTCGACGCTCGGCAGTGGCTGCCACTGAGCGGCTTCTGCGCCTAAGTTCCCGGAAAACAACGTACTCTTCCGGCGGGTCGTCAGCCTGACCGCACACGCAGCGGTGGGCCGCACCTCGAAGGAGCCGGTCCGCTGAGCAACACGCGCCGCTGGGAGGACGCCGGAGTCGTTCGAGGCTTCTCGAACGCGGCGGCGAACGAAGTCCTGATGAAGTACGTCCGTGCCGAACTGCGTCGGCAGCCCGGGCTGCGCGTCGTGGACGTAGGCTGCGGGGCTGGCCGGAACGCTGTGCCCATCGCGGCGGAGGGGGCCTCGGTCGTAGGGCTCGACGCGGCCTGGCCCATGCTGTGGGCGGCTCGGCAGCGGGCTGACGCCGCGGGCCTCGGATCCCGGGTCTCCCTCGTCCAGGCGCCCATGGACGCTCTCCCGCTGAACGACGCGAGCTTCGACCTCGTGATCGCACACGGAGTCTGGAACCTGGCCCGGTCCTCCCGGGAGTTCCGCCGCGCCGTCGCCGAAGCAGCACGGGTCGCCCGTCCGGGTGCGGGACTGTTCGTCTTCACGTTCTCCAGAGCCACGCTCGCTCCGGACGATCAGCCGGTACCGAACGAGGCCTTTGTCTACACGCAGTTCGCAAAAGAGCCACAGATTTTCCTGACCGAGCCGGAGCTCACCCAGGAGCTGGCTCGGGCCGGGTTCGAGAAGGACCCGCCCGGGCCGCTCACCGAGTACAACCGGCCGGTCCCCGGCTGCTTCCCCCCTCGGGGCGGCCCCGTCATTTTCGAGGGAACGTTTCGCGCCGTCAGGCGCAGCTGAAGGGATACGACGTCATGTCGACCGAAACCCCGGAAAAGCCTCTCTCCCCCTGGTGGCGCCACGCGGTCATCCTCGTGATGGTCTTCGGGTTCAGCCTGCTGACCATCGTGACCGTCAAGACGTACACGAACGCCCCGCCGATTCCCGAGCAGGTCACCGGTCCGGCGGGGGAGGTCCTCTTCACGAAGGCGGACATCGAGCACGGCCAGGCGGTCTTCCTCGAGCACGGCCTGATGGAGCACGGCACGCTCTGGGGCCACGGTGCCTACCTCGGGCCGGACTACAGTGCCGAGTACCTGCACCGGCTCTCGGAAATTTCCCGCGACTCCCTCGCCGGGGAACGGCACAGCCGCCCGTACGCCGAGCTCGATCCGGATTCGGCCGCGAGCATTGACGGCGCCGTCCACCGCCTCCTGAAGGAGAACCGCTACGACCCGGCAACGGGAGTGCTCAAGTTCTCGGCCGCGGAGATGTCGGCCTGGCAGATCCAGAAGGGGGAGTGGAGTACCTACTTCGCGGGTACGACGCCCGCGCCGGGCCTTCCCGCCAACGTCATCCACGACCCGGTCGACCTCCGGGACCTCACCTCCTATTTCGCCTGGGCGGCCTGGGCGACCGTCGCGAACCGTCCGGGCAAGGACTATTCGTACACGAACAACTGGCCGTATGACCCGACTGTCGGGAACCACCCGAGCTCCTCCACGTACCTCTGGAGCGCGCTCAGCCTCATTACGCTGCTGACGGGCCTCGGGGCCGTCCTCTTCGCGGTCGGTCGCTTCGACTATCTCGGCTGGCACGACCCGGCGGCGGCAGGGCACGCGCACGAGAGCCCCCTCGCCCGCTGGACCCTGACCCCGAGCCAGAGAGTCGTCGGGCTCTACTTCGTCGTCGTCGCCCTGCTGTTCCTGCTTCAGACGCTGGCGGGAGGCGCCCTGGCCCACTACCGCGTCGAATCGGGCGCCTTCTACGGGATCGACCTCGCACGATACCTTCCCTACAACCTGCTTCGGACGTACCACCTCCAGCTCGCCATCTTCTGGATCGCGACGGCGTGGGTGGCTGGCGGTCTCTTCCTCGCCCCGATCGTCGGCGGAGCCGAGCCGCGGGGACAGAAGGCAGGGGCTCTCGTCCTTCTCGGGGCTCTGGCGGTGGTGGTCTTCGGGAGCCTCGGCGGCGAGTGGCTGGGCCTGACGGGCCGCCTGGGCCGGCTCTGGTTCTGGTTCGGCCACCAGGGCTCGGAATACCTCGATCTCGGGCGATTCTGGCAGCTCCTGCTCGCGGTGGGCCTCGTCGGCTGGCTCGTCCTGATGTACCGGGCGCTCCGGCCGGCGATCAAGGACAAGAAGCGGTCCGAGCTGGCCGCGCTCTTCCTGTATGCCGCCGCCGCCATTCCGCTCTTCTACCTGCCCGCGCTCTTCTACGGCCCCCATACCAACTTCGCGGTGATCGACAACTGGCGATTCTGGATCATCCACCTCTGGGTGGAGGGCTTCTTCGAGCTCTTCGCCACGGTGCTCGTGGCAGTCATGTTCGTCGTGCTGGGGCTCGTCTCCACACGCACGGCCACGCGCGTCATCTATCTCGACGCCATCCTCTACCTCACCGGCGGGATCGTCGGGACCGGGCACCACTGGTACTTCACAGGGCAGGGGACGCTCAACATGGGTCTGGCCGCCTGCTTCTCGGCGCTGGAGGTCGTGCCGCTCACGCTCCTGACGCTGGACGCCTGGGACTTCGTCCGCCTCGGCAAGCGGCGTGGCGAGAGTACCCACACGACGTTCGTCGATCGTCACCGCTGGGCGATCTACTTTCTGATGGCGGTCGGATTCTGGAACTTCGTCGGCGCCGGCGTGTTCGGGTACCTGATCAACCTGCCGATCGTTTCCTACTTCGAGGTCGGAACTTCGCTGACCGCCAACCACGGCCACGCCGCGATGTTCGGCGTCTTCGGGATGCTGGCGCTGGCCGTCCTCATCTTCTGCATGCGCTCCCTTGCCGAGGACTCGGCCTGGGAAAAGGCCGAACGCTGGATCCGGATCGGCTTCTGGGGCCTGAACGGAGGCCTCGCCTCGATGATGGCGATCGACCTCTTCCCGGCGGGCGTCCTGCAGCTGTGGGACGTCCTCCAGAACGGCTACTGGCACGCCCGGCGGCTCACCTACCTGATGAGCGGAATGTTCCACACCCTCGAGTGGGCGCGCGTCGTCGCCGACGGAGCCTTCCTCCTGATCGGAGTTGTACCGGTCGTCGTTGCCGTCGCGATTCTCTTCCTCGGTTCGCGTAAGCGCTCAGACGCCGCGCAGTCGTCCTGAGCTCCGGGAGCCGCCCGGCCGGAGCGGGCGCGATTTAACGGTTCCGGGCCGCGTGTGGAAAACACGCGGCCCGGAAGCCATCCAGTCCGGTCGGGAGTGCAGCGCCGGGAAGCCGGATTTCCCTAACCCCTCCGCGCGGTCGCCGTCTTATCAGCTGAAGCCGGCGTCAGTGAAGGCGCTGGATCGATCCGACCAGCGCATCGGCCTCGACCGGGCCCAGAACGCGGTCCGCGAGAGGGTAGAGGATCTGCTCTTCCTTCATGTTGTGGCCGCTGAGGATCGAGGCGAGCCTCGCGCGAATCCCCGTCGCGCCGGCGCCGCCACCGTCGAGAGTGGTCGTGATTCCGGTGAGGCAGGCACGGATCTCGACGTGGTCGGCCCGCATGACGGCCGTGGGGCCCGCCTGCGGGCTGAAACCGGCACGCGCCTCGACGCTCGGGAAGAGGATCTCCTCCTCGAAACGGATGTGCCGTTCGAGCCCGCGTGCGAAGGCGGCGAAGGTCGCACGGGCGCCGGGGACGTCGCCCGCCTCGAGACTGGCGAAAGCGTCCACGTCGAGGGCGTCCAGCCGGTCGTGATCCCAGGCCAGCGCCTCGAAGATGCCGCGCCCCGAGCCCGAAGCCGCATCGCGCCTGAAAACCTCGATCCCGTCCGGTCCGGAGGCATTCCCTGCCGGCGTCCATTCGAACTGGCCCTTGCGCTCGCGCTGGAGGGTCTCGAGAAGGTCCTGGGCCGGCCGCGCCGTCTTCAACACGAGCGTTGCACCGGGAGCGAGGGCGTCGAATTTCTCCAGCAGGGTCCGATCGCGATCGAGCGGGTCGAGTCCTGAGAAGTCGAGAGTTTCAATCGTCGAGGTCGACGTGCTGGCCATGGCGTCCTCCTGTGTGTCGCGATGATGTCCGCGGCCTCACGCGGCGGAGCTGACGGCCGTCATATCAAATGCGGATTTCGAGC
>DIAY01000060.1:10026-10391 GCA_002414905.1 Holophagales bacterium UBA5066
CGCTGGAGCGACTCGAAGAGGTCGTAGAAGACCGGGACGTAGATCAGGGTGAGGAACGTGGAGACCGCGAGACCGCCGATGGCGACGACGGCGAGCGGGCTGAGGCGTTCCAGGCCGATCGCCCACTCGAGGGCGATCGGGAGCATCCCGACGGCGGTCCCTGCGGCCGTCATCAGGATCGGGCGCGTCCTCACGCGGACCGAACCCGTCAGCGCGTCGTGCAGCGACTCCCCGCGCTCGCGCGCCTCCTGGATGAAGTCGATGAGGAGGATGCTGTTCTTCACGACGATCCCGGCGAGCAGGATCATCCCCATGAACGACGGCATGCACTGGTGCTTCCCGGTCAGGAGGAGCGCCCAGACCGC
>DIAY01000209.1:0-1775 GCA_002414905.1 Holophagales bacterium UBA5066
GGGGGCGGCGGCGGAGGTTCCGGGGCGGGCGGCGGCGGCGGGGCCTCGGCCATCGCCAGAGGCGGCGGCGGCGGAAGGGCCGCCTCGGGTTCCGGCGGCGCCGGCGCCTGCTCGGGTTCTGCCGTAGGTTCGGATTGCGCTGCGGATTCGGGCTCTGCCGCGGGCTCCGGCTCAGCCTCCCGGGCGGCTTCAAGAGCCATCTCCGGGAGCGGCTCAGCCTCGGGCTCCGTCGCCGGGGGCGGTGACGGCTCGGTGAACGTGTCGTCTCCGTCCGGGGGCGCCGGCGGCTCCGATTCGGGCTCCGGCTCGGGCTCCGGCCCCGCCTCGGTGGCCGGGGTGGCGGGCGGCTCGGGCTGAAGCGGGACCGCGAACGGCGGGATCGTCGTCTCGCCGAAGACCTCCCCCTTGGCGAGGCCGGGCCAGGAGCCGGTCGTCTCGAAGGGGGATTCGGTCGGAGGCGTCGGTACGGGTCCGACGGTGCTCGTCAGCGCGAGGAGCTGGGCGCTGACGGGCGGGACCCTCATCGTCGACTGGGAATTCGGAGAGGAAGAAGACACCCAGTCGGGTCCGAGGCGTTCACCGTCGGGAGAACGCTGGAGCCGCTTCAATATCTGGATGAAGGTCATCTTCGAGACGAGCTTGAACGTCTCGACGACCCCCTTGGCGTCGGCCGCGATCGACTCGACGAACGGATACTCCTGGAACCCGAGCGATTCCTGCAGCGCCTGGACAGAGAGGACCCCGGGCAGGTCGCGTTTGTTGTACTGGATGACGACGGCGCTGTCATTGAGGTTCTGCCCCAGCTCCGTCATGTTCTCGCGCAGGTTCTGGAACGACTCGAGGTTGTGCGAGAGCATCGACCACTGCGAGTCGACGACGAAGACGATGCCGTCGGCGCCCTTCAGCACGAGCTTGCGCGTCTCGTTGTAGAAGACCTGCCCCGGTACCGTGCAGAGCTGGAACCTGACCGTGTAGCCCTTCACGTTTCCGAGCTCGACCGGCAGGAGGTCGAAGTAGATCGTCCGGTCCTGCGCCGTCGAGAGGGAGAGGAGGCGGCCCGTGGTCGCCTGGTCGAGCTTCTCGTGGAGGAGGCGGAGGTTCGTCGTCTTCCCGCACAGGCCGGGACCGTAGTAGACGATCTTCGCGGTCAGCTCGCGGGTCGAGTGATTGAAGAGGACCATCAGTGCCCCCGGTCGGAGAGTTCAGGTCGGACGTCTCGGGGCAGTATAGGCTGGCCGGCCTCGCCGCTCCGGGCGATATCCTGACGGGGTGAGCGAGCGCGAACGCTGGGTGCCTCTTTCCCTGACGCTGGCCGGAATCCCGTTTCGAGGCGTCTCGATCGCGGGGCGGGAGACCTGGTTCCACGTGCCGTCGCTCGACCTCGCCTTCGACGTCGGCCGCAGCCCGGCGGAGGTCGTCCCCGCCCCGAACCTCTTCCTCTCCCACTCCCACCTCGACCACGCGGGCGGCCTCGCCTACTGGGCCTCCCAGCGGCGCCTCCTCCGCCTCCCTTCCGCCCGCGTCTTCACCGATCCGGTGACGGTTCCGGCGTGGAGGCAGATCCTCGCCCTCCACGCGGGGCTCGAAGGGGTCGAGTACCACGTGTCGATCGAGCCGCTCGGCCCGGGCGACTCGGTCGAGCTCCGAAAGGACCTCTCCGTCTCGGCGTTCCGCGCCGACCACCGGGTTCCCACGGTCGGATTCGTCGCTTCGGAAGTGCGGCACCGGCTCGTCCCCGGATGGCAGGGCCGGCCGCAGGAGGAGATCCGCTCCGC
>DIAY01000209.1:1988-7219 GCA_002414905.1 Holophagales bacterium UBA5066
CTGCGCCGGACCATCTCTCGCCGGCTTCCGGCGTCCCTCGCCTCGAGGACGGTGCTGTTTCTTCCTCCGGAGTGATCGTTACCGAAACAGCTTGCGCCGGTTTCTCATGTAGTCACGGAAGACGAACGACGCCAGGTCGTCCGGAGAGGCGTAGTAGGCACGTCCCCGAGCGACCTTCGTGAGGGTATCGACGAAGTCGACCAGGGCGGGGTCGGTCGCGAGCATGAAGGTCGTCAGCTGGATTCCCTCGCGGCGGCACCGCTCCGCCTCGTCGAGCGTCCGGTTGACGATCTTCAGGTCGAGGCCGAACGGGTTCTTGTAGAGCTTGCCGTTCTCGCGGATGCACGACGGCTTGCCGTCGGTGATCAGGAAGAGCTGGCGGTTGCGGGAGCGACGCCCCTGGAGGATGCCGCGGCAGAGGGCGAGGCCTGCCTTCGTGTTCGTGTGGAACGGGCCGACCTGGGCTTTCGAGAGCGAGTCGATCGGAACCTGCGTCGCATCGTCGCCGAAGAGGACGACGTCGATCGTGTCCTTCGGGTACTTCGAGAGGATCAGCTCGGTCAGCGCGAGGGCCACCTTCTTGGCGGGAGTGAAACGGTCCTCGCCGTAGAGGATCATCGAGTGGGAGATGTCGATGGCGATGGCGGTGGCGCAGGCCGACTGGTGCTCCACCTCGTGGACCTCGAAATCCTCCGGCGCGATCAGGAGGGCCTGCGGGTCGCGGCGGGCCGCGTTCGTCACGGTCCGGATGCCGTCGAGGCGCGCGAGGTCGTCGCCGAACTCCCAGGGGCGCGTCTCCTCGACCTGCTCGGTCCCCGTCCCCGCCCTCGGGAGCGAGTGAAGGCCTCCGCCCGACTTCTGCAGGGACGTGAAGATCTCCTCGAAGGCGGCGCGCCGGATCTGCCGCTCCCCGGCCCCCGCGAGAGCGAGCGTGCCCTCGGCGTCCCGCCCGACGATTCCCTTCTCCTCGAGCGTGGCGAGAAAGGCATCCAGGTCGAGGTCGGGATCGAGGATTCCCCGCTCCTGCAGCCGCCGCATCACGTCCATCGCCTCCTCGACGTCGCCTCCGAGCCGGGTGACGAGGTCGAGAAAGAGCTTCTTCAGCTCCTCGAACGTGAAGAGCGACCGGAGGAGGTCGAGCGGCAGCTCGCCGTATCGGACGTCCATACGCGTGAGATCCTACGACCAGGACCCCCCGTCCGGACTCCAGGCGTGAGACCAGAGGCGAGAGAAGCACTTCTCTCGGGTTCCGGTGAGCCCTGTCGGCCCGGGAGCGTCCCGATCGAGGAGCGACGATGACCCCTGACGAAAAGAGATCCGGAGTCGAGCGGCTGCAGCCCTGGTTCCACCGGATAGACCTCGGCGACGGCGTCGTGACGAAGGCCGGGAGCGTCGCGGGGGAGGCGGACGACCACCCCCTGCCGACCTGGAAAGTGGTCTCGCGTGCGCTCCCGGAGGACCTGACGGGCCGGTCCGTCCTCGACGTCGGCTGCAACGCGGGGTTCTACTCGGTCGAGGCCAAGAGGCGGGGCGCCCAGCGGGTCCTCGGGATCGACGCCCAGCGGCACCAGGTCCGCCAGGCCTCCTTCGTCGCACGCGCCCTCGACCTCCCGATGGAGTTTCGGAGGATGTCGGTCTACGACCTTTCCCCGGAGACGGTCGGGGTCTTCGACGTGACGCTGGCGCTCGGTCTCGTCTACCACCTCAAGCACCTCATCCTCGGGCTCGAGCGGCTCCACTCGGTCACGGGCGACCTTTTGATTCTCGAGACCGCCATCCTCCTGCCGCAGCTCGTTCCGACGGATCCTGTCCCCTACGTGAACGGACCCCTGACGCGAAGCCTCCACCCGATGGGATACGTCGAGAATTCGCCCGACGCCAAGGAGGCGGTCTTCAACTGGTTCGTCCCTTCGGTCGGAGCGATGGCGGCGATGCTCTCCGACACCGGGTTCGAGGACGTCCGTTGCGTGGCGACGCCGGGGGATCGGGCGGTCTTCGTCTGCCGGAAGAGGCAGGGGAGCGGCGTCTCCGTCCTCCCGGACCTGGCGGCGCGGCTCGAGGTTCTGTCGGCTCCGGAGAGCTGCCGTCCCGGCGACGACGTCGTGCTCGCCGTGCGCGCGACGAATGCGGGAAGAAGCCCCTGGAGGGCTCCGGGGTCCGGAGAGGAGACGGGAACGGTCGCGCTCGGTGCCCATCTCTTCCGCGGTGACGAGGAGGTGGACTGGGTCTGGTCCAGGACGGTGCTCGCGGCTGACGTTCCGCCCGGCGGCTCCGTCGATCTGACCCTCGACGCCGCGGCACCCCTGGCTGCGGGCCGCTACCGAATCGAGCTGGACCTCGTCGCCGAGCACCTCGCCTGGTTCGAGGATCTCGGGTCGCCTCTGCTGGAGCGGACGCTCGAGGTGACCGGCGACCCGCAGCCTCTTCCGTGGTTCCGGATCGCCGGGCTGGAGGAGCGCGTGGCAAAGGCCGGGGGCGGGTCCGCCGCCTCGTATGACGAGCTGGTTCGAACCGTGGCCGGCGACCTGGCCAGCCTGCCTTCCGGCGAGCAGGCGCGTGAGGTGCTCCTCTGGACGGCCGGGTGGTCTCCGGACGCGATCGCGGTGGCGGACGTGCTCCGTGCACTTTCGGCGGACGAGGCCCGGCTCGCGCCGGTGTTGCACCAGCTGGCCAGGAGGCCTGACCTGCGGCCGGTTCCGCCGGCTCCTTCGGCGGAAAAGGTCGAGTCGATCCTCCGGCGTTCGCGCCCGGCTCCCGTGACGGCCATTCCGCTCACGGACGAGTCCTTTCCCGGAGAGGCGGGCGTCGCGCGAGCGCTCCTGGCGGAGGGGGTGGCGCTCGACGACGAGGCCTTCGTCCGGCGGGGCTACGAGGTCGTCCTCGGCCGCCCGGCCGACGGCGAAGGGCTCGCAAACGCGGCCGGTCAGCTCGCATCGGCCGTCACGACGCGCTCCCACCTGCTGCATGAGCTGCTCTGGAGCGCCGAGCTGCGGACGGCCTGACGAGGAGACGTCTGTTGCGCGTTCGGCCCGAGGAGACCGTCGTGCCGCCCGGGAGCCGGGGCATCGGGCCCCCCGGATGGGGCCTGCTCGTGGCGGTGGCTGCACTGCGTCTTCTCACGCTCGCCCGGGATACCTGGGAGTGGGACGAGCTCCTTTTCGTCGCGGCGGCCCGCGACGGGATCGACGTCCGACTCAACCATCCGCATCCTCCCGGCTATCCGCTCTTCGTCCTCCCCTCGCGGCTTCTCGTCCTCGCCGGGCTCGAGCCCTTCACCGCGACGCTCGCCGTCGCCGTCGTCGCGGGGCTCGTGGCCGTCGGTCTCCTCGTCCTCCTGGCGCGAGAGCTGGGTGCGGGCCGGAAGGAGGCTCTCTGGGCCGCGCTCCTGTGGGCCCTCGTGCCTGCGGTGTGGCTTCACTCCGTTCGCCCCCTCTCTGATTCCCTGGGTGCCGCTGCATTTTTCCTCGCCGTCCTTCTTCTCCTGCTGTCTGAACGCCTGCCGTCGGGAGGACGCCTCGTCGCCGCGGCAATCGCCGCAGGAGCCTGCGCCGCCGTCCGCCCGCAGGTCGCCGTCGCGCTGCTGCCCCTCGCGCTTCTCGCGGCGTGGGCAACCGCACGTGGCCCGGGTGGTATCCGGAGGGTGGTGTTCGCCGCCGGAGCGGGCCTCGGCACGGTGGTCGCGGCCTACGCTCCGGTCGTCGCGGCCTCGGGCGGGATCCGCAAGTACCTCGCCGCCGCTCGCGCGATTGCGGAATGGGTGCGGGAGTTCGATACGCCGCCCCTTTCGGCGTTGGCCTCCACGGACCACTGGGCGCGCTGGCTCGTCGACCCGTTCGGAGGGCCGCTCCCTGCCGCCCTGGCCTGGGCGGCCGCGGCGGTGGGGCTCGCCCTCGTGCCGCGGGCGGCCCGGCGGCTGTCGGTTGCATTCGTCCCGCTGCTTCTCCTCTCGGTAGGGACGCTCAACCCTCAGACGGCGCCGCGCTACGCCCTGCCGCTCCTCGCCGCCGCGCCCCTCGCGGCCGCGCTCGGCCTGACGGCGCTGCGGGCGAGGCGCCCTCTCCCGGCGGCGGTGGGTGCAACGGCCCTCCTGGGCCTGGTGGCGTTGCCCGCCGTGCCGGCGATCGTCGAAGTGGCAAGCCACCCGAGCCCGCCGGTTGCCGCGATGGCGGCACTGCGGACCGAGGCGAATCTGGTCGGGCGTCCGCTTCTGCTGGATCCGGGCCTCTTTCTCCATCGGGCCGAGCTCGGCCCGGTGGTTCCGTGGCAGGAGGCGGGGCGCGGGCGACCGATCGTCGTGCCGCCCGGCGTCCTCGTCGTGACCCACGACGGCGGTCCATCCCGCCTTCGCCCCCTGTTCATCTCTCGCTTCGAGAGCGACGTGCTGCGGCGGATCAGCCGCGGGCGCTATCTCTCGGTCACGATCTGGGAATCGACGGCCGCTCCCGCGCTCGCAAGGTCCTTCAAATCGACGGACCCCGACCTGCTCTGTTCGGTGGACGAACCGTCGGAACGATCTGCCGTCCAGGCTCCTCTCCTCGTTCGAGGCTGGTGCCAGGAGCGAGGGGGAGGGTTCGTGGAGCCCGTGGAGTTCCGCGTGGACGGCTCCGTCGTCATGCCGGAGCGGTTCGTCCGGACGGCACGGCCGGACGTCGCCGCTGCGATCCCCGAGGTCGGCGACGCGTCCCGGGCCGGCTACGAGGCCTACTTCGGGATCGACGCGATCGCCCCGGGCAGGCATCTCGTCGAGGTGGTCTTCGAAACGGCGGACCGGCAGCGGGTCTACCCGCCTCGCAGGTTCACTCTTGCGGCGGCGAGCCCGGCTACCCCCGGCCCCTCATCAGGTTCAACCGGGCCATCTCGGCGTAGGTGACGGTCGAGTCGAGATCCTCGCGCCCGATGCGCAGGCTCAGGACGAGTCCCTCCAGAACCAGCTCCATCAGGAACGCCCGGTCGAAGTCATCGGCCGGCTTGCCGTGCGAGGCGACGACCTCTGCGAGGCCGTCGATGGCGTCGAGGTCGGCGAGGTGCCGGGTGAACGGGGCCTCGTCGGAGAGGACGACCTTCTTCTCGTTCCTGAAGTGATTGACGACCGGCCCGTAGGGGCCGGCGATGGGGGGCGGGTTTCGCTCCCGTCCGAACGGCCCGGCCTCGTCCTCCTCGGTCTCGCGGCGGCGCGATCTCTCGCCGCGGGCGCGCGGTCCGTCGATCGGAGGAAACGTCGCGTCGAAGAG
>DIAY01000116.1:0-47765 GCA_002414905.1 Holophagales bacterium UBA5066
AGATGTGTATAAGAGACAGGTGCTTGCCGCCAGTCGGCTGATGCAGATCAGCGACACGCGGCTCTGGAGGATCTTGAAGGCCTACGTAGAGCAGGCCCGGACGAGAGTGGACATGTCGAAGGTCTCGATGGTGGCCGTTGACGAGACGTCCAGCCGAAAGGGGCATACCTACGTTTCGCTCTTCGCCGACCCGAGACCGAGCGAGCGAAAGGTGCTCTTCGTCACGGAGGGAAAGGACAAGACGACCTTCGACCGATTCCTCGAGGACCTGACGGCTCATGGAGGAAAGGGCGAACTCATCACCGACGTCGTGGCCGACATGTCGGCGGCCTTCGCAGCGGGCGCCGCGAAGTGCTTTCCCGGGGCCGACCTGACGCACGACAAGTTTCACGCAGTGAAGCTCGTCTCCGATGCGGTCGACAAGACCCGTCGTCTGGAAGTGGCTTCTCGCCCGGAACTCAAGGGGACTCGGTACATCTTCCTGAAGAACCCGCTGAACCTCACCGACACGCAGCTGGAGAGGTGGGATCAGCTGAAGGACGGCAACCTCAGAACGCTGAAGGCCTATCGGCTCTACCTCGCCTTCCGAGACATCTGGGACTACTCCCCCGAGAAAGCTCCCACGGCGCTCGGCAGGTGGATCAGCTGGGCGTTGCGATCACGCGTGGAGCCGATGGTGAAGGCCGCCCGTACCATCCGTCAGCATGTCCCGAGCATCCTCCGAGTCCTGTCGAACGACCTGACGACCGCGGTCATGGAAGGAATCAACAGTCTCGTTCAGGCGGCCAAAGCTCGTGCCCGCGGATATCGCAATCCCAAGAACTTCATCACCATAATCTACCTGATCGCCGGCAAGCTCGATTTACGGTTTGCCCACACGAAATGACGAAGAGGCGCTTTTTACCACCGTCATCATGGCGCTCTGGCCGGTTCCGGCGTCAGCCCCGGAGCGGAAGACGCCGCAGTGCCCGTCCCGAGAACGACCCGGACGCGATGGGCAAGTCCGTCGTCGCACAGTGGAATCGCCGAGGCGTCGACGGGCGCCCCATCCAGCTCGGCGCTGCAGACCCCGCGGCACTTCCCTTCCGGGTTCTCGATCACGATGGAATAGCGCGTCTGCCCGATGCGCCACTCGACGGAGCAGGAGGGCCAGGACGAGGGTATGCAGGGATTCATCGAGAACGTGTCCCCTCGCCGCTCGAGCCCCAGGATCCCCTCCAGCGCGACCCGGTACATCCAGCCGGCCGCCCCCGTGTACCAGGTCCAGCCGCCGCGCCCGCGGTGCGCCGGGTGGTCGTAGACGTCGGCGGCGACGGCGTAGGGCTCCGTCTTGTACGTCTCGGCGTCGCCCACGTTCCGCGCGTGGTTGATCGGGTTGAGCATGTGGAAGAGCTCCATCGCCTCGTCGCCGCTCCCGAGGCGGGCCAGGGCGAGGACGACCCACTGCGCCGCGTGCGTGTACTGCCCGCCGTTCTCGCGCACCCCCGGCAGGTAGCCCTTGATGTAACCGGGGTCGAGGGCCGTCCTGTCGAAGGGGGGCGTCAGGAGCAGGATGACGCCCGAGGTACGACGCACGAGGTGGGCCCTCACGGCGTCCATGGCGCGCTCGGCGCGCTTCTTTCGCGCCGCGCCGGAGAGGACGGCCCAGCTCTGCGCCACCGAGTCGATCCGTCCCTCGTCGTTCTGCGACGAGCCGAGCGGCGTGCCGTCGTCGTAGTACCCGCGCCGGTACCACTCGCCGTCCCACGACTGCTCGAGCATCGTCCCGAGCCTCTGGCGTTCGGCGCGGTAGCGTGCCGCCCGGCGAGCGTCGCCCCGCTCCTCGCACCGGGGCGCGAACGCGCCCAGGACGGCGTGGAGGAACCAGCCGACGAAGACGCTCTCCCCCCGCCCTTCGATGCCGACGCGGTTGTAGCCGTCGTTCCAGTCGCAGCTCCCCATGAGGGGAAGGCCATGGACACCTGCCGTGATGCCGTGGTCCATAGCCCTCGTGCAGTGGTCGAGGATGGTTCCCGCCTCGCTCGAGACGTTCGGCCGCCCGTACGCTTCGGACTCCCCGTCCGCGAGCGGCGGGCCCTCGAGGAACGGGACCTCTTCGTCGAGGATTGCGACGTCCCCGGTCGCCTTCACGTACTGGTCGACCGCGTACGGCAGCCATAGCAGGTCGTCCGAGCAGCGGGTCCGGATGCCGTTCCCGCTCGAAGGGTCCCACCAGTGCTGGACGTCTCCCTCCACGAACTGGCGTGCGGCGGCCCTGAGGAGGTGCTCGCGGGTGAGGTCGGGGCGCGTCAGCGTGAGGGCCAGGACGTCCTGGATCTGGTCCCGGAACCCGTAGGCCCCGCTCGACTGGTAGTAGCCGGACCGCGCCCAGAGGCGACAGGCGATGTCCTGGTAGAGAAGCCACCGGTTGACGAGGAGGTCGAAGGAGTCGTCGGGCGTAGCGACGCGAACGGCTCCGAGAGTCTCCTCCCAGAACGCCTCCACCGCGGCGAGCTCGGCCTCGGCGACCGCCGTGCCGTCCCCACCGGCGTACCGCTGCAGCAGCTGGGCGGTCACCGCTTCGTCCTTCCCCTGACCGAGGACGAACGCGACGCGCCGCGTCTGGCCCGGCGCGAGCTCGACGATCGTCCGGAGGGCCGCGCACGGATCGAGGCCGCTGCCGAACCTGCCCGAGAGACGGGAGCTGGCCAGGCCCTCGGCGCGGGCGAGAGATCCGTTCCGTCCGAGGAATTCCCGGCGATCGCCCGTGGCGGAGTCGATCGCCCCGCTCGTCGCGACGAAGGCGACGCGTCCCCGGTACTCCTGGCTCCAGGAGTTCCGGGCCAGAATCGCGCCCGACTCGCCATCGAGCGAGGTAGCGATGAACTGCGTGGTGCTCACCCTCGGCGGCCCGAGCCACCAGTCGTTGTAAGAGGTCACGGCCAGGCGGCGGGGCCTTGCGGAGCGGTTCGTCAGCGTCAGCAGCGAGAGCTTCACGGGATCTTCCCGCGCCACGAAGACCGCCAGCTCCTGCTCGATGCCGCTGGCCGCGCGGGCGAATCGCGTCACGCCGGGGGCATGGCGGACGACCCAGCGCGGCGAACGCGCCGTTCGCTTGAGGGGTGCCGGTGTCGCGCCCCACACGGAGCCGGCTTCCTCGTCCCTCACGAAGATCGCCTCGGCCGTCGGGTCGGTGATCGGGTCGTTGGCGAACGGGGTCAGCCTGTTTTCCCGACTGTTCTCGGACCAGGTGTGGGCCGCGCCCGTGGCCGTGACGATCGTCCCGAACCTTGGGTTCGCGAGGACGTTGACCCACGGCAGCGGCGTTTCCCTGTCGCCATCGAGGACGATGACGTACTCCCGGCCGTCGATCGTGAATCCGCCGAGGCCGTTCTCCATCACGAGCGGGGGAACCTCCGCCGAAAGCTCCGGCCCGGTTTCAGTCTCGTCTCCCGGCTCGTCGACGAGCGCGGTCTCGAGCGGTCGCGGGGCTTCGTCCTCCTTGCGGTCGAGCTGCTCGAGCAGGCTCCCGCGATCCCCCGAGAGAACGGCCCGGGCCGTCGCCCAGAGGAGAACCCGCTCGGCCTCGGGCATTCCATCGCCCCGCAGGAGGAACACCCCTCCCCTCTTTCCCTTCCAGGCGCCCCACCGGCCTCCCTCGACGAGCTGCGCCAGGTGCTCCTGCATCTCGTCGCGATAGCTGGCCACGTGGTCGTTCAGGATCACGACGTCCGCGACCAGCCCCTTCAGGCGCCAATGCTCGTGCGCCGTCAGGACCTGCCTCACGAGCGGCAGGTCGTCCGGCTCGACAACGCGGAGGAGGACGAGCGGCAAGTCGCCCGAGATGCCGTGGGCCCAGAGGCCGGGCTGGCCAAGCGTGTTCTTCGCCAGGGTTTCCGCGTCGGCACGCAAGGAGGCGTCGGAGAAAAAGACACGCGAACCGAGCCGCTCGAAGAGCTGGGCTTCTTCCGGAGTGATGCCGAGGTGCCGGAGAGAGACGTGGGCGTGCGTGTAGGCCAGCGCGAACGTGCGGGCGGCGACACCCGGATCGTGGTACTTCAGCGCGAGCGCCCGCACGGAGGTCGCGTCGTTCGCCGTGCCCGTCGTGAACGCGAGGCGCGCGGATGCGCCAGGTGCGAGGCGGAACCGGGTCCGCAGGCTGAGGATCGGGTCGAGCACGGCACCGGTCGTCCCCGACAGGGCCCTCCCATCGAGAGCGATCGGGTCTTCCGGTCCGCGGCCTCTCCCCAGAAATTGCAGTCGTGCGGTCTCCCACTCCACCTGCGCCTGCATCCGCCCCTCGATGGACAGGGCATGGAACGCGAAGAGGGTCGGCTCCTGCGCGGAGCGTGGGCGCCTGAAGGCCAGGAGGGCCGTGCTCTCCTCGACCCACTCCGTCTCGACGAAGAGCTTCCCGAACGCGGGGTGGGCGAAGTCCTCGTTCACGAGCCCCAACGCGAGCTCGACGTAGCTCGTCAGCTCGATCTCCCGGGGGCGTTCGCTGCGGTTCGTCAGGGAGACCCGGCGCACCTCGGCGTCATCCTCCGGCGAGACGGCAATCTCGAGCCTGGAATCGATCTCGTGGTCCCGCCGCGAGATCACGACCTTCTCGGCGAGGAACTCCACCAGGTAGTCCTCGGGCTGCGTGCCGACCGGCTGGTACGCCGCGGACCAGACGGCCCCGGAGTGGACGTCGCGCAGGTAGACGAACTGGCTTCCGGGATCGCGCGTCGGGTCCTCGCGCCACCGGGTGACCGCGTGCTCGCGCCGGAAGCTCGCCCCCCCGCCGGCGTTCGAGACGATCGCGACGTAGGCGCCATTCGAGAGGATCTGCGCCTTCGGGTACGGCGTGTGCGGCGAGCGCAGGCGCCGCGGAGGTCGCGGGATCGCGGTTGGCGCCAGCCGGGTCTCCCCGGGCGGCCGCGGCTCGGTGATGGGCGCCTCGCGCGGAATCCGCTCCTGTAGAAGGAGCTCCGTCGCCTGGATCCGCGGGTCGGCGTGAAGACGGCCGACCATCCTGTCGCCGAGCAGGACGTTCGCGAGGGCGACGAGGGTCATCCCCTGGTGGTGGGCGAACCAGGCCTTCACGACCGTTCCCCCGCCGGGGCCGGACGGCGCCTGAGGCGAGCCTTCGTCGGGCAGCCCCCGACGGGTGTAGTCGACCGCGTCGTAGTAACCGAGCCGCCCCTCGGCGCCTTCCTGCACGAGCCGCCTCAGGTTCCGCGCGGCCGCGGTCGGGGCGACGAGGGCGGCCAGGGCGGTTGCATAGGGGGCGACGACGAGCTCGTCGGCGAGGCCCCGCTTGAGTCCGAGGCCGGGAACGCCGAACGCCTTGTACTGGTAGTTGCCCGCGAGGTCCGTGATGTCGAAGGCCGACTCGGAGATTCCCCAGGGGACACCTCTCTCGCTGCCGTAACGGATCTGCCGCCTCACCGCCATCCGGGACGATGTGTCGAGCAGCGTCCCGGGGTACGTCCTCACCAGGAGGAGAGGCATCAGGTACTCGAACATCGACGCGCTCCAGGAGACGAGCGTCGGGACGCCCTCCACGCTCACCACGAGCCGCCCGAGGTGGAACCAGTGACTCTGCGGCACGTCCCCCTTCGCGATGGCGAAAAAGCTCGCGAGGCGCGCCTCCGAGGCGAGGAGGTCGTACAGGGACGGGTCGAGGCGGCCGGGCCCCTGGGCGTCGGGCAGCCGGTAGCCGATCGAGAAGAGCTGGCGATCCGGGTCGTAGAGGAAGCCGAAGCTCATCCCGTCCGCGAATGCCGTGGCACGGCTCGCCAGACCCCGGAGGCGTTCCGCCCCGGTGCCGGCGGCGTCCGCCGGCCCTTCCGACAGCTGCCGGCATCCTTCCGCGAGAGCGAGCAGCGCCCCCGCGAGGTTCCCGCTGTCGACCGTCGAGACGTAGCGCGGATTGAGCGGCGAGAGGTTCTGCGTGTCGTACCAGTTCAGGAGGTGCCCCTCGTGGCGCTCCAGTCCCTCGGTGGTCGTCAACGTCTCGTCGAGCCTCTCGATCATCTCGTCGAGCGGCAGGAATCCCAGGTCGTGGGCCGCGAGCGTGGAGAGGAGATACATCCCGATATTCGTCGGCGAGGTCCGGTGCGCCACGACGAGAGCCGGCGCCTCCTGCACGTTGTCGGGAGGGAGCCCGTGGTCCTCGGGCGAGGGCGTCTCGAAGTAGCGCCAGGTCTTGCGCGCGACCCGCATCAGAAACTCGCGATCCTCGGGCGAGAGCTCCCGGCGGGCGGACCCGGTGGGCTGGCTCAACCAGTAGGCGATCGCCGGGGCCACCACCCACAGAAGGGCGAAGGGGAGCGCCAGCAGGACGGCGCCGGGCCGGAACGCCGCGGCGAGCGCCAGCAGGGCAAGGCCGGCCAGCGGGCTCGCAGCCATCTCGCTCGCGAAGGAACGGACGCCCCCCTGGAGGAGACCGGCGGCGCGCGCGGCCTGCGTGGCCGCGGTCTCCCAGTCGAGGAGACGGCGCTGGGTGACGACGAGCCGGACGAGCGTGAGCCCGATGGCGTGCGCCATCTCCCAGGCGTGGTACGGGAGGAAGGCCAGGGTCAGGATCGCCTGCGCGAAGGCCGTGCTGACGTCCTCGAGGACGCCCCGGACGTGGACGCGCACCGGCGCATCCGACCGGGTCCGGCGGAGCAGGTGCGTCAGGGACGCCAGGAGCGGGAAACCGACGACCGTAAGCCCCGCCAGCGTCCAGACGAGAGGTGACCCGGGAAGAACCGTCCAGGCCGCTGCGAGAAGGGCCAGGAGCGACGGCGCCACGAGGCTTCGGCGGAGGTTGTCGAAGATCTTCCACTGGCTGATCAGCGGGAGGCTGTTCCTGATGAATCCGTCCTGCGACGGGACCATCGGGAAGAGCCAGGCGAGGATCTGCCAGTCGCCCCTGACCCAGCGGTGCTGACGGCGCGCGTGGGCAAGGACGTTGGCCGGGTAGTCGTCCACTACCTCCACGTCCGAGACGAGCGCCGTTCTCGCGTGGACCCCCTCGAACAGGTCGTGCGAGAGGAGCGCGTTCTCCGGCACGCGCCCATCGACGCTCGCACGGAACGCGTCGACGTCGTACAGGCCCTTCCCCGTGAAGATGCCTTCGCCGAAGAGGTCCTGGTAGGTGTCCGAGACGGCCGTGGAGTACGGGTCCACACCGGTATGCCCGGCGTAGACCCTCGCGAAAAGCGATCCGGCGGCGCTCGTCAGCGTGACGCTGACGCGGGGCTGGAGGATTCCGTAACCCTCCGTCACCCGCCGCGTGACCGGATCGACGTACGCCCGGTTGAGCGGGTGGATCAGTATTCCGACGAGGCTTCGGGCGGCGCCTCTCGGGAGGCGGGAATCGGCGTCCAGCGTGAGGACGTAGCGCACGGACGGGAGAATCGAAAGGTCCCCGATCTGGACGCGGAAGGCGTCGTCGCCGGGGTTTCTAAGGAGCCGGTTGAAATCTTCCAGCTTCCCGCGCTTGCGCTCCCGCCCCATGAAGACCCCTTCCTTCGGGTTCCACAGCCGGTCGCGGTGGAAGAGAAAGAAGCGGTCGCCGTCCTGGGGAGCGTGCCGGCGGTTCAGCTCTTCGATTCCGGCAACCGCGGCGGCCAGGATCGGGGCGTCGGCGTCGGTCGTCGCCGTCTTCGCGTCCCTGAAATCGCTGAGGATCGCGAAGTGGACGTAAGGGTCGAGGTTTCCGAGAGCCTGCACCTCCAGGTGCTCGAGGAGATGCTCCACGCCGGCCACGCTGCCGAAGAGCGTCGGGACCACGACCATGGTCCGCGCGTTCTCGGGAACACCGCCTTCGAGGTTGAGACGGGGAAGCCGGCGTGGCGGGACCCGTGCCGCAACGAAGCGCTGCACGAGAAGCGTCGCCAGCTCGCTCGCGGGAATCAGCACGAGGAGCGCCGCGGCAGCCGCCATCCCGGGCGCCCCCGCGGCGCGGGCGTAGGCGGCGGCCGCAAGGACGCAGAGACCCGTCAGCAGCCCGATCCCGCCGAGGTACGCCGCGGTGGCGTGCGCGAAGACGAACCGCCTGAGCCGCTGGCCGAGCGGTGGATGCCAGGCCACGTCGATCTCGAGACCGCGCCGGCCGCGGCCGATGAGGTGATGCCCCACGTGGGTCGCCCGGCCGCCTCCGCCCTTCCGCCCGGCCCCTCGCTCGTCCGGGACGCCCCGGTCCCGCTGCCCCGCCTGGCGAGCGCTCTCGACGGCGCGGAGCGCAACGCGCACCTGCGCCTCGCCCGTCGGCTCGGAGAGCTCTTCCACGGCCTGCCGGTAGCGATCGCGACTCAGAAAGTCCATGCGCGGGTAAACCGCGGCCGGGTCGCGCTGGAGGATCTGCTCCACGAGGCTGACCCGCTCCACGTAGCGGCTCCAGTCGAGCGTCGCGCAGAGCCTGATGCTCGTGATGGTGTTGCCGGTGGAGGCCTGGTCCGTGGCCTGGCGCTGGTACTCGGACCGTACGACGTCCTCGGGCGTCGTCCCGCTGTCGACGAGCGCCTCCTCCACCAGGGCGTGGAACACGGCGACGCGCCGGTCGTGCTCTCGCATCCGGTGCCTCAGCTGCGCGACGAAGGCGCTGTGGAGCGGCAGCGGAAGCGGCCCCGGCGAGGCGCCCCGCTCCAGGGCAGCCAGGGCGGCGTCCGCCGCCAGCCGCGCCGTCCGGCCCGCGAGGATCCCCTCGGCCAGACGCCTCATGTTCTCGATCAGGGCGAGCTTGAGCATGCTCGGCCACGCCCAGAGCTCGCCGATCGACAGCGGCGCGACCGTCTGGAACGCGGCGACGAAGCGCGTGAGGCGGTCCGGGTCGAGCCGCCCGTCTCCGTGCCGGATCAGCTCGAGAGCCATCGCGTGGATCCGCGCCTGCCCGGAGAACTCGCGCGCCGCGAGCTTGGGGAGCTTCCGGTAGTACCGCGGCGGAAGGTCGTGCCGCACCGCGCGGGCTTCCGCGTCCACGAGGTGGAAGTTGTCGAGGAGCCACTCCGCGGCCGGCGGCACGGCCTCGCCCTTGTGGACGTCGCCGGCCAGAACTCCGTAGACCTCCCTCAGGACCCGGAGGTTCTCGTCCAGGCGGGGCAGCACGTCGTACCCTCGGGCTTTCGCTCTCGCGAGCGTGAAGACGGCCGCCAGCGATTTCGCCCGCTCCTCGAGACTTTCGAGGCTCAGGACCTCGCCCCGGAACGGGACGGCCTCCTCGGGAACGCGCCGTTTGAAAAATCGCATCAGCTCGTCACCGCTTCGCGCGGCCCGCACGCCCGCATGAGGGCATGTTTTTCAAGGATACATGCGTTGCGCCCCATTTCGCTCTCGCGAGAAGCCGCCTACTCCGGGAGTCGCGAGAGTATCGCCGCGAGTTGGGCGATGTGCCTCTGTTGCCGCGGAATCAGCTCGAGCGTCACGAGGTCGCGAGCATCGCCGTCCAGAGTCTCGTTGGCGGCCTGGAACATTTTCAGACCCGACTCCTCCGCGGCGAGCAACTCGCTTACCGTGGCCCGGTCCGCAAGGAGCGCGAACCCGCTCGACGTCGCCGCTTCTCTCGTAGGGATGCCGCCCATCTCCCGGACGGCCCCTTGCAACGCCGCGACCGTCCTCTGGTGCCCGGCGGCGAAGCGAAGGACTTCCGCGACCTCCACGGTGATCCGTCCTCCGGCCGAACGGAGGGCTCGGTGCCACGCGGCCACCGCGGCAAGCTCGCCCCTCAGCAGGGAGTTGATCTCGCTCGTCCCTCCGCCCTGGGGCTGCCCGTCTCCGTTTGCACTCATTTCGCTTCTTTCAAGCGCCGCGGCGGAGACTGGTGAACGTTCATGGTTGCCCTCGCTCCCGCTCGACGCACGAGACGTGCCATCGGCAATCCGGGAAGGGAGGCAAGGCTCCGGCATGCTGGACGCGCCTTCCGGACCACGCCATTTGACGTTCTCGCCACGCGGGCCGATCCTTTGCATGGAGACCGTCAGAGATGAACGAGGCGCTTCCTCCTGATCCGCCCGGTGGCGTTGCCGGTGCGCTGGGAACGCTCCGGCACGCCCTTGCTGACCCGCTCTCGGCCGCGGGGATGAAGCTCGAGCTCCTCGAGCGCCGCCTCGCGGAGGCTCCCTCGACCGGGTCCTCCCTCGCGGACAGGGTTCGCGGAGCGAAGACGGACCTCGCCTCCGCCGGCCGGCTCATCGACCTCCTCCCGCGCCTGGCGAGCATCGTGGGCGAGGCGCCACGGGAGAGCTCGCTCATCGAGCTCTGCGGTGTCGCCGGGATCGAGCTCGACGAGGACCCGGCGGCCCCTCTGCCGCCACTCGTCCTGCGCCGGCTCGCCACCATCGACGCCCTGCGGAACCTCGTCTGCTTCCTGAAGTCGCGCGACGCCTCGGGCAGCCCGCCGCAAGCGCGCCTGGATCACGTGCCGGAGCGCGCCGCCCTCAGGATCGAAGCCCTCGGCGGGTCCGGCGAGGTCCACCCCGAGCGGCTCTTCCACCTCCCGCGCACCGAGGAACGGGCCGGGGACCTCTTCCTTGCCCGTGCCGGTATCGAGACCGACGGAGGAACCCTGCAGCTCATCGAGGACGAGGGACGGCTCGTCGCGCTTCTCTCCTGGCCCCGGCCCGCGACCACGGGAGCAGGGGGAGCTGCCCTGTGAACGTCCTCGTCGTCGAGGACGAGCCCGGCGCCCGCGAGGCGCTCGTCGAGCTGGTGAAGGAGCTGGGGTACGACGCCTCGGCCGTCGGCACCGTAGCCGATGCCACGGCCGCGCTCTCCCGCCTCCGGCCGGACGTCTGCATTGCCGACCTCGGCCTCCCCGACGGCGACGGCATCGACGTCGTACGCGCCGCGAAGAACGCCGGAGGAGACTGTGCCGTCGTCGTCCTGACCGGGAGGGGATCGGTCCGTTCCGCAGTCGAGGCGATGAAAGCCGGCGCCCACGACTTCCTCCTCAAACCCCTCAGGACCGCGCAGCTCACCGCGACCCTGGCGCAGCTCTCCGAGCGGCACGACGAGGCGCGGGGCAACCTTCCCGCGGGACTCCCCGATCCCGCTTCGGCGGGTGGTCTCGCCGGGATGATCGGCCGCTCGGCCCCCATGCTGGAGGTCTTTCGCCTCCTCACCCGGGTGGCCCGCTCGAATGCGCCCGTGATGATTACCGGAGAGAGCGGGAGCGGGAAGGAGGTCGCGGCTGCGACCGTTCACCTCCTCTCGCGACGCGCCAGGCAGCCCTTCATTGCCATCAACTGCGGGGCGATCTCGCCGACCCTCGTCGAAAGCGAGCTCTTCGGACACGAGAAGGGAGCGTTCACCGGGGCGGACCGGCGCCGGGCCGGGACGTTCGAGATGGCCAACGGCGGGACGCTCTTCCTCGACGAGGTGACGGAGATGCCTCCGGAGCTGCAGGTGAAGTTCCTGCGGGTCCTCGAGACCCGGACCTTCCGGCGGGTGGGAGGGAGCGAGGAGCTGGACCTGGACATACGGCTCATCGCCAGCTCTAACCGCGACCTCGCCGAAGCGGTCCGCATGGAAACCTTCCGGGCCGATCTCTTCTACCGGCTGAACGTCTTTCCCCTCCGCCTCCCGACGCTGAGGGAACGGAAGGAGGACATCCCTCTTCTGGCGAACCATTTCCTGTCGGAAATCGAGGAGAAGGAACGACGCGGCTTCTCGTCCTTCGAGCCGCGGGCGCTCGAGTCCTTCGCCACGCACAGCTGGCCGGGGAACGTTCGAGAGCTGAAGAACGCCGTTCATCGCGCTTACGTCCTGAGCGACCCGCCCGCGATCGAGGCCGAGGCTGCCGCGGCCGTCCTCACAGACTCCGCCTTCGAAACGCCGCGTCCGCTCGCCGGGGGCGACGATTCCTGGCCCAGGGTCGAGGTTCGCGTCGGCGAGACGCTCCAGACCATCGAGAAGAAGGTCCTCACGGCGACCCTTCACGCGGTGAAGGGCGACAAGCGCCAGGCCGCCGAGCTGCTCGGCGTCAGCCTGAAGACGATCTACAACAAGCTGAAGGAATACCAGCTGGAGGCGTAGGTCGTTCTTGAAAACCCTGCACGACTCGCTTGCAGGCCTTTCAATAATTTCAGGCGCGAGGTCCTCGCGATGGTGCCACAGCAGCGATTGTCGATTCCCGACACGAGCGCGCTCCTCGTGGCATGGAGTGTGCACCTCTCGTCAACGCAAAGGAGCGAGTATGAAAGAGCAGGAACTCCGCGGAAAAGTGAAGAAGGCCACGGGAAAAGTGAAGGAAGCCGTCGGAATCCTCTCCGGAGACAAGAAGATGGAACGGGAGGGTTCCGCCCAGCGCACCGAGGGCGCGATCCAGGAAGGGCTCGGCAAGGCACGCGACAAGGTCGGCACGGCCATCAAGAAGCTCGGCGACGCGATCAGCAAATAGCTGAGGCCTTGCGTCGTGCGGGCGTCGGCGCCCCCCGTACCCGGATGAAGTCGGCAATCCGTTCGCGGCCGGAAACAGACACCCGCCGCGAGCGGAACGGCTCTTCAGCCGAGAAGGCTGACAGGCTGACGACGCCTTCGACCGAGAGGGCCTTCAGCGTTTCGGCGACACACCCTGCCCGACGGTCTTCTTCGCCGCCTCCACAGGACGGGCGAGCACGATGAAGCGATGCGGCGCGGAGCCGACATAGTCGAACGGGTAGCAGGTCACGAGAGTCAGAGCCTCTTCCCCCGTCGAGTCCAGGACCTCCACGGCGTCCGGCTCCACGACGCAGGTCCCCTCCACCGCATATTCAAACGTCGCCAGCGGCGTCGTGATGTGGATCGAGTCACCCTTCCGGACTCCCTCGAGGAGGCGAAAGAAGGTGTCGCGGTGCGCGGCGAGGCAGACGTTCCCGCTCTCCCCGGGAAGAGCCGTTTCCGGCACGTGACCCACTGCGCGCGCGAGCGTCCTGTCGTCGACCCCCTCGCGGATGATCGCAGCGAGGCCGAGACGCGGGATCTCGATCCGGCCGACGAGTCCCGGATCGACCGCCTTCGTTTCTGCACCTGGTCCGAGGCCCGCGCCCGACCTTTCTCCCGGCACCCCGGCCCGAGGCCACGGGCTCTCCGACGCGTGGTTCTCCTGTCGCATCCGGGCAAGGACCCGCTCCTCGTTCCGCTGGTACGACACGGCCCCGAAGTACGCGAATCCGCACCACCCGAGCAATCCGATCCCCGTGATCCACAGGAGAACCTCGGCCAGACGGACGAGAGAGCGGACCCCTCGCGGGGTCCGCTCGTACCGGGGCTCCGGCTCCAGCCGGACGAGCGTCGTCATCGGCTCAGGCGTTACGCCGGCCGATCAGCAGCAGGCTCGCCGCGCCTAGGGCGAGGAAGCCGAGCCCGGCCAGGAGCGGGAAGCTGCTGGCGGTCTTGGGCAGCTTGCGCTGCACGGGAGGCGCGGGCGGCTCAGGAGCCGGAACCGTCGTGGCGACTTTCGTCTCCTCCCACCGGACCGGAACGACCTCGACGGTCTTCAGATTCTCTTCCGTGGCCGGCCCTGCGATCTTGTAGGCCGGCACCGGCTCCTTGACGCGCGCCGCGAGCTCGGCGGCACGATCACTCGGGTAGACGACGTCGTGCCCACCACTCCCCACGTCGGCGGGAAACCAGGTCCTCAGCGCCTTCGGGAAACCGGCCACAGCCGGGTAGCGTTCTCCGATTGACTCGCGGCTTATCCGCGCAAACATGTCTGCCGCAACGGCCATGCCACCAGCACCTCAGCTCGCCCTGGATTTCCCCTGTGCGTAGGCTGCCTTTCCGGCCTCGACAGCGGACTCGATCACCGAGCGCTTCTCGTCGAGGAAGTCGCGGCCCCGCCCGACGGTCGAGGCGACCTTCTCCCTGGCGGATTCGACGGTGTCCGTGGCCCGCTCCCGGAGGTCGTAGGAGAGCCTCCTGATTCGCTCGGCGGACTCCCTTCGTGCCCTTGGCGCCAGAAAAAGCACCGCTGCGGCGCCAGCGGCCGCACCCACCAGAAATGAAAGGAATGCCGTACGACCGTAATAGCTACATTCGCCGTTGCTCATGATCGAGCTCCTTTTCCGAAGAAGTTCTTCGCCAGGTAGATTCCGCCGGCGCCCAGGCCGGCCTTCAGCCCCTCGGCCCGGGCCCCGAGTGCCAGGGCGACGGCAGACGCCAGGCTGCTGAGAGTGGCCACGTTTCTGCCGACCTTACGGACAGAGCCGGAGACGGCACGGGCGTCTTCCGTAACCGCACCGAGGTCGTTCGTAATCCGGTCCAGGTTTCTGAGGGTGCCCCGGAGTTCGGCCAGCGCCGGCTCGAGGTTCTCCTCGGCGATCCGCAGGACGGACGTGAGCCTTCGGGTCGTCCGGCGAAGCTCCAGAAGCACGGGCACCAGGCACCCGATGGCAATCGCGACCGCCACCGCGAGGATGAGAACTCCGATACCTGCCGGGCTACCCATGGTCTTCCTCTCTTCAGGCCTCGAGGAGTACCGTCTTTTCGGTCCTCGAACCCTCCGGGCCTCATCGTCCCGCGGTGCAAAACGGCGGCCACGACCCATGGCCGCACCGTGGCACGTCGCTTGCGCCGTAAGCCGTGCGCTCCTGGAGGTGCAAATGAAAAAACTGTTCGTTCTCGCGTCGGCCCTGATGTTCGCCACTCCCCTTCTCGCCGCGGAGGCACACGTGCGATCCCCGGCACCGCTCGTCGTCGGGGCGGTCTCGCACGTCTTGCTCCCCACGTCGGCCTACCTCAATGGCCAGTACAACTCCGTCTACAAGACGCGGATCAGCATCTCCAATGTCACTGGCTATGCGTACGCGATCCGCGCCGGCTTCAGCAAAGAGACGGGCGAGGTCGCCGACCGGACGTTCACGATGCTGGCTTACGAGACGCGCACCTGGGACAACTTTCTGGGCGAGGTCCTCCAAACCAGCGGCGCGGGTGCCATCGACTTCGACAGTGGCGACACCGCCTATCGATTCATCGTCTCCGCTCAGGTCTACGTCGACGGCCCGAACGGCCGCTTCAGCACCGCGGTGCAGTCGGCCGACGAGGCCGGGACGATCGTCTCCGGGCGGCCTGGCTACGTCATAGGAATCAGCGCGAACGGCTTCGACCGCACGAACTTCGGCTGCGCGAGCGACTCGGGCCTCCCCCAGACGATCACCGGCCGGGTCTACAGCCCCTCCAACACCTTCCTCGGCGAGATCTCATTCGACATGAATCCCTGGGGCTGGATGCAGGCGAGTGTCAACATCGGGGTCACGAACGGCACGATGATGATCAGCAGCACCCAGCGCGCTGTCTGCTACGGCGTCGTCGTGGACAACGTCAGCAACGACGGCACCTTCCAGCTCGCCGTCCCGGACTGACGCGGGCCTTGCCTCTCCCCCGCGGAGGCTTCGAGTGGGGCGCGTCAGTCGCCCGGACCCTACGCGGGGTGAGATCCGGCGCGCAAGAGTGATCCTGGCGCAGGATGAGTGCACTCTCGCGGCTGGAGCAGGCACTGAGCCCACGCTGGTAAGGAACGGTTCTGTGGGATTCAGACCTCTTCCGTGTCAGATTTTCAAATCTGCGGGCACTTCCTGCGAGTCGGTCCGGCGGTGAATCGTCTGCACGGTCAAAAGCCCCGAGGCTCAGGAAGTTTTCGAGTAGGCCTGGTGCAGCCGTGCCCCTAGCGCTTTAGTGCAGCAGGCATCTCGAGAACCGGGAGTGGTATCGGACTTGCTGTACCGGGCCGGGGCCTCAGGGCCAACCAACTGCTGGAGGCAGCTCATGCGTGTTTCGATTTCGTATGCCCGGTCTCTCTCCTGGGCGGCCCTGCTGCTCGTTCTCTCCGCCACTGCCGATCTCGACGCCCAATGCCCCACGGCCGCGAACATCTCGAACTTCCGCTACGTGAACACGACGAGCACGACCCCACGGCAGATCACCTATGCCTGGGACGCTCCCGAGGGGGCGCCGCCGGGACTCGTCTACGAGGTCCGGAGAAGCACCGCCCCGGACTACTGCTCCGGGCCATCGGCCTTTGCCGTCGTGGCGGAGACGACCGCGACCAGCCAGGTGGTGACGCTCGAAACGACCGAGCTCGTCTACCAGTTCTCCATACGGGTGAAAAGCTGCCCGCAGGTCTCCACCGGCAATACGTGGGTCGACGACTCGTTCTTCACTCTCCCCTCTGCGCCGATCCTCTCCGCCGCCGCCTCGGGCTCCGGCCAGGTCGACGTGACCCTCGCCCAGCCTGACGCACGGAGCAACATGCAGGTTCTGGAGCGCGCCGCTGCGGACGAGGCCTTTCGCGTTGTCAACATCACCTATTTCTATGACCTCTGCCCCGCGGGAAGCCCGGTCACATTCATGGATGCGGGCCTGGCGTCGGGGACCTATTCCTATCGCGCCTGGGCGATGAACCAGGGGACGTCCCAGAGGGTCTACTCGGAGGTTGTCACGGCGACGGTCGAAGGAGGGACCTGCGCCCTGGGCTGCTCGGCCGTCGTGCCCGCGGCCGCCCTGGTCGGCGCCCCGGTCGGCTTCCACGCGACGACGTCGACCACCGGCTGCTCGACTTCACCGGCGGTGGCCTGGACCTTCGGGGACGGCACGACGTCGGTCCAGGCCGATGCGGTCCACGCGTACACCTCTGCCGGGATCTACAACTGGAGGATGACCGTCTCCCTCGACGGGGCCGCGAGCTGCCTGCGGACCGGCACCCTCACGATCACCGACACGCCCCCGGTGATCGACTACTTCACAGCCTCGGCGACGACGATCGACTCCGGCCAGACGACGACCCTCTCGTGGGCCACGTCGGGCGTGACCGGCGTGCAGCTGGCACCGGGCATCGGCGGCGTGGACGGGACCGGATCCGTCAACGTCTCTCCCACCGAGACGACGACCTATTCCCTCCTCGCCTCAAACAATGCCAGCACCACTCTCCGCCGGCTCCAGATCGTCGTCCGGACCCCGGCCGGCAGCGAACCCCGGTCCACCCTCGTTACGGTCGTCTCCAAGCCCGGGCTCTTCGGGGCCTTCTACAGGACCGACGTTCAGCTGAACAACCCGTCCAGCTCCCCGATCTTCGGCCGGCTCATCTACCACCCCAGGGAGACGTCGGGAAGCGCGGCCGACCCGACGCTCGTCTACTCGCTGGCTCCGGGCCAGACGATCGACTATCGCGGGGTCCTCACGATCATCGGTGTCTCCGGATACGGCAGCCTCGACGTCGTGGCCGACCGTGGCGTTCTGCCGCTGGCACGGGCGCGGATCTTCAACGACGCCGGCGCGCTCGGGACGACAGGTGTCACCGAGGACGCGCGCTACGAGGGCGAGGCGCTCGTGGCCGGAGATCTCGGAATCCTTCTCGCCCCCTCCGATTTCCGGAACTACCGCTTCAGCATCGGGGTGCGGACCCTCTCGTCCGGTGCCACTCTCACGTTCATCCTGAAGAGCGCCAGCGGCGACGTCCGCAAGACGATCACGCGGTCCTACGCCCCCAACTACTACATCCAGATGTCGGGCGAAGCTTTCCTCGAGGAAGTCGTTCTCAGCGGGAACGACAGCATCAACATCTCCGTGCAGGCAGGGAGCGCCTTCGTCTACGGCACGGTTGCCGACAACACGACCAACGACCCCAGCATCCAGTTCGCAACCCGGCTCCCGTAGGACCGAGCAGGCCCGGTTCTTGCGCCCTTCAGATCGTGAAAGCAGGAGGACTCCCCATGAAAACACTCGTTCTCGCGTTCTCTCTCACCACCGCCACCCTGGCAGGGGGCCCGTGCCTGGCCGCACCTCAGGATCCCGTCCAGGCGCCGGCGACGGCCTCCGCGAACTCCGCACTGGTCGAGGACATCACCCGCCTCTGGCGGGCGAACCTCTCCGAGGAGTTCATCACCAAGTACTTCGCCCACTCGGACCTCGCACGCGACCTGACTCCCGGAGACATCGTGAACCTGAAGAATGCGGGCGTTCCCGAGACCCTCATCACGTCGATCACCGCTCGGCGAACGGGGGCCGAAGCGGCTGCGACCACGCCGCAGGTGATCCCCTCTCCGGCCGACTCCCGACGCTGGGACGGCCTGGCGCTCCGAAACTCGGGGATCGTCCTGCTCAAGAGCCGCTGGGATACCGGGAACCTCGAGTTCAAGGAAGGGTCGCTTCGCTGGGTCGATTCGAAGCGGACCGGGAAGAACCTCCTCATTCCTGCGGCACAGATGACCGAGCAGCAGCTCACCTGCCTGAAAAAGGCCGGCGGCAACGAGTGCTTCGAATGGGTGGTGAAGACGCGGAGCGAGGAGTACCGCTTCCGCGACGCCGCGTGGAGGCAAGGTGAGAACACGAAAGTGCAGGAGCTCTTCGACGCCTTCCGCGGCCTCTATCCGAACCTCGTCTCATCGCGCGTTCCCGTCGACGAGAAATAAGGACCGACAGGCAGGTACCCAATGATTTCCATACCGGGGCTCCTCCTTCTCATCCTCATCGCGGCCATCTGCGGCGCCGTCGGAAGCGCCATCGCCGGCGGCACCCGGGGCGGAATCCTCGTCTCGATCGTCCTTGGGTTCATCGGCGCGCTTCTCGGCTCCTGGATCGGGCGCAAGATGAATCTGCCCGAGCCGTTCGTGCTCCACGCCGCGGGGCAGACCTTCCCCGTCCTCTGGTCGGTCATCGGCTCAGCGCTCTTCGTGGCGGTCGTCCACCTGTTCAGCCGCCGTCGCTGACGGGCACAGGGCGGGGGCGTCAGGACGGTCGGAGCACGCCCCCCGCCTGCGCCAGGAGCCGCATGAGGGTCGCCACGTCGACCGGCTTTGCGAGGTGGTGGTCGAAACCGGCTTCGCGGGACCGGACGAGATCTTCCGGCTGCATCCAGCCGGAAAGAGCGACGAGGAAAACACCCTCTAAACATGGCTCTTCCCGGAACCTTCGGGCGACCTCGAGCCCGCTGAAGCCGGGGAGGCCGATGTCGAGGATGACGATATCGGGACAGAGGCGCCGGGCCGACTCGACCGCCGACGGCCCGTCGTGCGCCAGGTGCGTCTCGTGGCCGTCGAGGGAGAGGAGCTCGGCGAGGGTCCGGGCGGCGTCGACGTTGTCGTCCACGACCAGGATGCGTCTCGGCACGATGCATGGGGCGGGCTCGCTGCGCCGATCCTCCTCGGGAACCACGCCCCGGGCCTCGACCGGGAGGCGAAGGGTGAAGGTGCTTCCCTTCCCAAGCCCCTCGCTGGACGCCGTCAGCGAGCCCCCGTGCAGCTCGGCGAGCTGCTTGGCAAGCGCCAGGCCGATGCCGAGACCGCCCTGGTCGAGGGCCAGCGCCTCCGTGGCCTGGCCGAACATCGTGAAGATGTGCTCCAGCGCGTCCGCAGGGATGCCGATTCCGGAGTCGACGACTCTGAGAACGGCGGTATCGCCCTCCCGGATCGCCTCCACGAGGATCCTGCCGCCGTGCTCGGTGTAGCGGGCCGCGTTCGAGAGGAGGTTCGTGAGGACCTGCGTGAGCCGGATCGGATCGCCACGCAGCACGACGGGTGCCTCCGGCAGCCTCACCTCGAGTGTGTGTCGCCGGCTCACGAGGAGCGGCTGCACGGCCTCGACCGCGCCCTCCACGACGGAGGAGACGGTGACGAGCTCGGCCCTCAGCCCCACTTTCCCGTGCGAGATCCGGGAGATGTCGATGAGGTCGTCGATGAGGCGGACCAGATGGGTCACCTGCCTCTCGATCACCTTCCTCGCCTCGGTAGCGCGGACCCGGTCCTTCTCGCCGTCCTCGAGGCGCGCCAGGATCTGCGTCGCGTGGGAGAGCGGGGCGAGGGGATTTCGCAGCTCGTGGGCGAGGGTGGCGAGGAACTCGTTCTTCTGGCGGTCGCCTTCACGGAGCTTATGCTCCGCCCGACGCCGCTCGGCCACCTCCGCGGCGAGCGCGGCATTCAGCGTCTCGAGGCTCGCGGAGCGCTCTTCGACCCGCTCCTGCAGCTCTTCCCGGGCCTTCCGCAGAACGGCCTCCTGCCGCCGCGCCTCGACGGCGTAGCGGATCGAACGCTCGAGGAGATTCGCGTCGAGACCCGCCAGGGCGACAAAGCCGGCCGCCCCGCTCTCCATCGCGGAGAGGTCAAAGGCGCGATCGTCCCTGTCGCTCAGGAGTAGGACCGGGGAATCTCCCCCGGCTTCGCGAAAGGCCCGAAGGAGGTCGAGGCCACTCTGCGGGCCGAGGTGCTCGTCCACGAGCTGCGCGTCGTACCGGCTCGACGTCATAAGCCCGAATCCCGCCTCGAAGGAGCGCGCCCAGTCGACCTCGACGGGTACCGGCATCTGCGCGACGAGATCGCGGACCCGGGCTGCGTTCGCCTCGCCGGGCGTGACGAGGAGAATCCGGAGAGAGGACGTCTTCTTCGATTTCGGCATCAGGCGTGGCCCGAGGGAAGGATCTCTCTCGTGCCTGGCCGAGTCAAAGCGCGTTCGATCCACGACCGTCGCCACCCTGCCTCGGTCATCCGCGCCAGTGACGGGCACGGGCGGGACCTTTCGCGGCAGGCTCCGGCACGTTATATGCATTGCAGCATTCCAGAGGTGACGTCATGAACAAGCAGGAAATCAAGGGCAAGGCAAAGAGCCGCAGAGGACGGGTGAACGAGGTCAAGGGCGTCCTCACCGAGAACCACAAGCTCGAGCGCCACGGCGCCACGCAGCGGGTCGAGGGGTCGATCGACACGATCCTCGGCGGGATCAGGCGCCAGATCGGCGAGTCGATCGAGCGCCTCGGAGCCTCCATCAAAGCGTAGCTCGCGTCCCCGGCGTTCCGACGTCCATCGCCATCCTCCTCGGCTGCCTGCAGGAGCCGATCAGGGCTTCTTGACGAGAAGCGGGTACGGGTCGATCGGCGTGCCCCCCCACCACTTCCCGTCGGGGTCCAGGCGGGTCACGGCGAAGTGGAGGTGGGGCGCGTCTTCCCGAGCATTTCCGGTCGACCCGACGGTGCCGATGAGGTCACCCGTCCGGACGGTCTGTCCTTCGCGAAGCCCCGGTGCGTAGCTGTCGAGGTGCGCGTAGTAGTAGCAGTACCGCTCCTGCCGGTCGAACTGGTAGACGGTCAGCCCGCCCCGCACGCTCGTGAAGAGCTTTTTGACGACCCCGTCGCCTGCGGCGAGCACAGCCGTTCCGCGCGGCGCGAGAATGTCGAGCGCTTCGTGCGAGCGGTGGCCGCTGCGGCCCTCCGAGAAGCCCGGTCTCAGCATGCCCGGATCGACGCCAGCGACCGGCATCGAGAGCTCTTCCGGCGGACGATCGGTCGTCGCGTCGGACGCATTCGAGCGCTGAGACAAGGCCGCATCCTCTCCCGGACGGGAGGATCGATCCCTCCTTGCGGCCGCCTGCGCCACGGGGGGAGGGTCGCCGCCGTCGGCTCTCACGAAGTACCAGGTGACCGGAACAAGCAGGGCGATCCCGAGGAGAACCGGGGTGAGCTTCGCGGGGCGTGCCGCCTGTCGCGTCATGCGCTCACCAGCGCGCTCTCGTCCCGCGCGTGTCGACGTGGACGAAGGGGCCATGCGCGGCCGTCGCGGGGTAGGTACTGATCCCGCCCGCGAGAGAGGGATTCGAAACCTCCACCTTCTCGGCGGCGTCCGCCACGATCCGCGCATCCGCGAGGTCCACGCAGCCGTCGCCGTTGAGATCGTCGTGCCGGCCGTCCCCGTCGTCGTCCGGATAGACGTCCGCCGAATCTCCGTACATGTGACGCGAGATGGCAGACCGGCCGCCCGGGCCGACCCCCCGCGCGTTGTAACTCGGTGTCCGGAACCCGCTCATGACGTGGAGGCCCTTCACGGGATGCCCGTCCGCCCGGAGGGTCTCGATCATCAGCTCGAGCTTGTCGACGAGCCTCAGGTCGAGAACGAGGTACTTCGGCCAGACCGCCGGCTGGCCTTTCGAGAGGAAATCTCCCAGACGGAAGTGCTCCGAGACGCGGGTCCCGGCGGTTGTTTTTGCTACTTTTATGAATCCGGACGGCAACGCGTACACCGCTCTTTTGGCTGCGTAGGCCGCGGCGCGAGCGGCGGCGGGAGTCGTCTCGTCGTGGCCCTCCTCGTTCGGCCAGCTGCCCATGGTGTATGCCCCTATACGGCCGTCGCGCTTTTCCGAGAACGGAGTGAGCAGGATGACGCTCGCGCCGGCCTTCGTATGGGCCGCTGGCCAGCCCGCCGGCCACTCGAACGGATAGACGCCGGGCTCCTCGATGGACACCCTGAGGCCGGCCCGCTCCAGCTCGGCGAGCCCTTCCCGGGTCTCGACGAAGGCCAGGAGCTTTCCCGAACGCCCCCCGATGTCCCGGAAGCGGGCCGGCAGGCGGGAGTCCGGCAATTCGGCGAATCCGGACACCGCAAACGCGAGAAGCACGGCCGGGAGGACGGCAGCCACGCGCAACGCGTCCTCACTCGACCAGTTCGGCGGGCGTTCCCGGAGAGACGAGGCGACTCAGGTCGAGCGCGTCCCAGTTCGTCAGCCGGATACAGCCGTGCGACGTCGTCTTCCCGATCGTCGACGGCTCGGGCGTGCCGTGGATCCCGTAGTGCGGCTTGCTCAGGTCGATCCAGACCAGGCCGACCGGGTTGTTCGGTCCGGGCGGGAGCTTCGCCTTCTCGTCGCCCGGCTCGGAATCCCAGAAGAGCTCGGGGTTGTAATTGAAGCTCGGGTCCCGGGCGACCCCGTTGATCTTCCAGCTCCCGACAGGCAGCGGATCGTGCTCGCTCCCGACCGTCCCCGGGTAGCGAGCCACCACGGTCCCGTCGGGCCCGACGGCTTCCACCGAGTGACCTTTCCCGCTCACCCTCACGCTCAGTCCCTCCACCTTCGTCAGTGGCGGTCTCTCGGCGTTCGGGACCGAAAGCTCGACACCCGCCTTGTCGAACGAGGCGCCCGGATTGAGCGCGCAGAGGAGCCCCGGGCTCGCGTGGACCTTCTCGCCGAGGCCCTCGATCGACGATTCGAAGCCCATAGCGCTCAGTTTCGCCCTGTCGGCGGTCTCGACGGGAAGTTTCTCGAAGGGGCCCGCGACGTCCGCGGAGGTGAGCCGGTATGGAATCACGACGCGTGCGGTATCCCGATTCAGGGCTTTCCAGGTCCTTGCGTCCACGCTCTCTCCGCCCTTCAACCGATGAGCCCGGTTGAACGCCGCCACGGCACGGCGCATGTTGCCGCCATAGTGACCGTCGATCTCCCCCGGCGAGAAACGGGCCCGATCGAGAAGGATCTGTGCCCTCAGGACGGAGGAGCCCGCCGCGCTCGCTGCGGTGAGCCGCGGCGTTCTGGCCGCGTCGTTGGCGATACGGGCGCTGAAGCGCGGCGAGGCTTTCGAAGCCTCGCGCCGGGCCGTGCCAGCGTGGATCGGCAAGGCAAGGGCGCAGAGCAGGATCGGCACGCAGGATTGCAGATATTTCCGGTTCGCTTTCACGAGGCGAGGGCCGCAACAACAGTGCCACCGGCATCGGTGGACACGAGCGCCGAGACGAGTGACTCCCGGCTCACGGACCGCCTCGGCTTCGCGGGTTCGTTCGTGGAGTCCGTCGCGTGGCCAGGCGTCAGTGCGCCGGGGTCTCGATAGACCCCGGCGAGCCGACGACTACCTCTTGGGGCCGACGACGAGTTCGTTGTTCACGTCCTTGACGCCCTTGGTTGCGCGCGCGATGCGCTCGGCATCGGCCTTGATCGTCGACGAGCTGACGCGTCCGATGAGCGTCACGACCGATTGCGAGGAGCTCACGTCGATGTCGCCGGCCTTGATCTCGGAGTTCGCGATGAGCTTCGCCTTGACCATCGAGCTGATCGTCACGTCGTCGACCCAGCTGCCGACCGTCCTCTCGCCGACTGTGAGGTCGTTGACGACGCCGTTCACGTCCTGCGACCGCCACGCCACCCGCCCGGCTTCGCGTCGGGCTTCCTCCGTGTCGACGACGCCGTTCAGGTAGACGGTCCCCTCCCGGGTCTGGACGTCAATCTGTCCCGCCTTCACCTTTTCGTCAGCGTCGAGCGACTTCCGGATCGCCGACGTGATGGCGGAATCCGCTTGCCTCGTGTCCTTGCTCACCATGGAGGAGGCACAGCCCGTGAACATGGCGACGGAGGTGACTGCCAGGATGCCCGGGACGAGAAACTTCAGAGGGGATTTGCTTATTCTCATGCCAAGGGATGCGCAAGAGGGGTGCCAGCCAGCGGTCGCCTTCGCAGCGGCTTCCCGCTTTGCCGCTCGCGACGAATGGCTGCCTGTCCCACGTCGGCGGACCGCCCGGGATGTAGTCGCTTCAACGAGATCTGAAGTAAATGCAATCCGGTCGGCGGGCCCGATGTCCAGATACGCCGGGGTACGATGGAGGAAGGGCTGGACCACATGAACGAGAGGCGCGGGATACGGAGAGTCGCTCGAAGAGCCGCAGGTTTCCTCGGCGAGGCGCTCCGCCGCTGCGCCCTCCACTCGATCGACACGCAGAGCGCGGCCCTCGCGTTCTACACGCTCTTCTCGCTCACGCCGGTCCTCCTCGTGTTCGCCGCGTTCGCCGGGCGCCTGCTCGTCAGGGGGCAGGTACAGGGTGAGATCGCGCGCCAGCTGAAGGGCTTCATGGGTCCGGATGCGGGCCGGGCCGTCGTCGCGCTCCTCGAGAAGGCGGGAGCGTCGGGAATCGGGGCGGTTTCCGTCGGCATCGCTGGACTCGTGGCCTTCGTCCTCGGGGCGACGGCCGTCTTCATCCAGCTCCAGGAGGCCCTGAACCGGGTCTGGGAGGTCGCGCCGCGCCCGGACACCATGTTCCGCTCGCTCCTGAGAAAGCGGCTCCTGTCGTTCGTCCTCGTCCTCGCCGTGGGCTTCGTTCTTCTCGCCTCGTTCACGGCCAGCACCGCGCTGCTGGCGCTCACGAACCGCTTCGCCGTGACGTCGCCGCTTCCCGTGGCGCTCATCGCGCTCGGGAACGAGGCTCTCTCGTTCTTCGTGCTCACCGTTCTCGTCGCGCTCGTCTACCGGGTCCTGCCCGACGCAAAGCTCGAGTGGCGGGACGTCGGCCTCGGCGCGCTCGTGACGTCCGTCCTCTTCTCGATCGGGAAATGGGCGATCGGCCTCTATCTCGCGCGGACCGCCGTGGCTTCACAGTTCGGGGTCGCGGGAGCCCTGATTGTCATCCTCGTGTGGGTCTACTCCCAGGCGGCAATCCTGCTCTTCGGCGCCGAGGTGACGGCTGTCGGCTCGCGCCGACACCGCAAGGGTGTCGGGAGTCCTGAACCTGGCGCGACCGGCGCCGACGGCCGGGTGCCGGCCGTCGGCGCGACGTGAGCTCAGAGCACCCGTCTTCCCTGGATGACCCGGATCAGCACGACGACGACCGCCACGACGAGCAGCACGTGGATGAGGCCCCCCATCGTGGTGGACGTCACCATCCCGAGAAGCCAGAGGATCAGAAGGATCGCGAGAATCGTGTAGAGCATCGTGTCTCCGCTTCTCCGTCTCTCGTCCGTTCCGTCCCGGGCGCGTTGGGCGACGGTTTCCCTTCGCGCCTTCGCCCCGTGCCTATGCAATCGCTTTGCCAGCACGGCCGTCGTGAGGCAAGCGAAGACGGCGCCCTCCGCTACCCCTCCGGAGGGGTCAGGAACCTCGCCTCGAAGATCTCCCGCGGAACCGGTTTACTGAACAGGAAGCCCTGCATCTCGTCGCAGTCCAGCAAGCGGAGGAGCCGCGACTGCTCCTGGGTTTCGACCCCCTCGGCGACGACCTCGAGCTTCAGCGAGTGCGCCAGGTTGATGATCGTGGAGACCAGCGCCAGCCCCTCCGGTCCCTCCGTCATGTCGACCACGAACGAACGGTCGATTTTAAGGGTGTGAACGGGCAGCCTGGAGAGGTAGCTGAGCGAGGAGAAGCCGGTCCCGAAGTCGTCGATGGCGATGCGGACACCCAGGTCGCGGATCGCCTTCAGGGTGACGATGCTGTGCTTGACGTCTTCCATGATCAGGCTCTCGGTGATCTCCAGCTCCAGTCCGCCAGCGGCCTGTCCGTCGCTGCCGATGACCTGGCGGATCTCGTCGACGAAGTCGCGGGACCTGAGCTGAAGAGGTGAGACGTTCACCGCGATGCGCACGGCCGGCAGCCCCGCATCCCGCCAGCCCCGGTAGACCTCGACGGCTTTCTGAAGCGCCCAGCGCCCCACTTCGTGGATCAGTCCCGTCTCCTCCAGAATCGGGATGAACCGGCTTGGCGGCACCAGGCCCGTCCGGGGGTCGTTCCACCGGATCAGCGCCTCGGCGCTCGTGAGCTTCCCGCTCGTGAGCCCTGTCTTGGGCTGGTAGTGGAGCACGAACTCCTGTCTGTCGAGGGCGTACCTCAGCTGGTTCTCGAGTGTGAGCTTTTCCGCGGTGGCCTCGGTCGTCCCCTGCGCATAGAACTGGAAGCGTTCTCCGCTCCCCTTTGCTCTCTTCAGTGCGGCTTCGGCGCTCCGGAACAGGGCGGCGGCGCTGAAACCGTCCTCCGGGAAGAGCGCGACGCCGGCCCTGGCGGCGATCCGAAGCACGGCGTCGTTCAGCCGGAACGGATGTGCCAGAAAAGCCTCCGTCGTCCGCTCCAGCCGCCGTACCAGATCTCCCTTGCTCTCGGCTTCCGGCACCACGACGGCGAACTGATCGCCGCCGACCCGTGCCAGCAGGCTCGGATCCCCTGCCGCGCGCGTCAGCCATTGCGCCACCTGCCTCAGGAGCTCGTCGCCTGCAGACTGACCGACGCTGTCGTTGAGGTTCTTGAACCGCTCCAGGTCCACGAGGAACAGGGCGACCCGGTGCCCTCCTCTGGCGGCGAACCGCAGGTGCTGCGCCACCCGCTCGAGAAGCAGCGTCCGGTTTGCCAGACCCGTGAGCTCGTCGTAGTAGGCCAGGTACTCGAGCTGCCTCGCCTTCTCGAGGTGGTCGAGAGCGAACGAGATATCGCCGGCGACCTCCACGAGCAGCCGCTGCTCCTCGTCGTCGAAAACGCCGGGCTCTGCCGCATATAGCGCGATCACCGCCTCGGGCTTCCCCGTCACGGTCAGCGGGAAGCAGGCCATCGAGCCGAACCCCCGCCTCCTCGTCGCTTCCCTCAGAACGGCCGCAGAGGGATCCGTCAAGAGGTCGTTGCAGATCACGGGCTGCGACAACCTCGAGGCGCGGGAGGCCGGCCGCTCGCTATCGGGCGTGCCTTCGCGCGCCGTCAGCCTCACGAGCTCAGTGTCGCCTTTCTCCCCCCCGGACCAGGCGACGACCTCTCCGTCGAGGGTCGCACGGTCGATCACGCCGATCCACGCCATCTTGAAGTCGCCCGTGTCGACCGCGATCCGGCACGCCTCCGAGAAGAGCTCGTCGCGACCACTCACACGGACGATCAGACCGTTGATCTGGCTCAGCATCGCGTAGACGCGGGTCAGGCGCTTGAGCCTGTTTTCCACGCGCTTCCTCTCCGTGATGTCCTCACCGATGCTGGCGACACCGACAACGGCGCCGTCCCCCGACCGCAGCACCGAGTTGTTCCAGTGGACGAGCCGGCGTTCGCCGCTGCGGGTCAGGATCTCGTTCTCGTGCTGTGAAGTTCCGCTGCGGCCGCCGAGGAGCGCCGCGAGGAAGGCCTCCAGGTCGCCCTGCTCGGGCGGGGCGAAGCGCTCGAACCAGTTCCAGCCGATGACCTCCTCGCGCCCCCAGCCCGTCAGGTGCAGCAGGGAGTCGTTGCAATAGGTGACCCGACCCTCGCGGTCCACCATGACGGACGCCAGGTCCACGTTCCCGAGAAAGTCGCTGAAGCGCAGCTCGCTCTCCCGCAGCTCCTCCACGACCTTCCTCTCGGCCGTCACATCGGCGTGAATGACAACGGCGCCACCCGGGCGGCCGCAGACCAGTGGAGCCACCTCCAGCCGGAACCAGCGCTGCTGCGTCGGCGACTCGCAGGAGTACTGCCACGAGAAGTCTTCCGCCGTGCCGCCGAGCACCGCCCGGATGCCGTCGGCGACTTCGTGTGCCCCTGCCGAGTCCTTTCCCCGCGCGCGGTCGCACACGTCGAGATAGTTGCGACCGATCCCGGAGTCCAGGTCCCGCAGGCCGTTCGCGCCGGCGAATCGCCACCACGATTCGTTCACCGAGAGGATGAGCCCTCTCTCGTCGAGCAGGGCGATGTTCGCGGGCAGCGCGTTGAGGATGGCGGCCCGCCTCATCTCCTCGACCTGCCGCAAGTGGTCCTGGGCGCGTGGCAGCAGGATCGACCGGCCGTGCCGGTCCGCCACGGAATCCACCTCGCCGGCCGTCAGTTCCTCCAGACGCTTTCCCGTCTCGTGCAGCGCTTCGATCAGCGCGAGGACCTCCTCGGTCCCCTCCGCCACGGACGGCGGCAGGCTCGGGCTCGAGGTACGACCGTCTCCAGGAGGCGTCGTCTTCGACCGGGCCGCCCGGCGGGCTCGCGGTGCCCTGTCCGGGCTCATACGGCCTGCGGTTCGAGCCCGAGGGTACTCAACACGACTTGTGTCTGGGTGAGCGCGCCGACGATCCGACGGACGGGGAGCGGCGCAAGCCTGACGAGGGTGGGCGTCAGGAAGATCCCGTCCGCCACTGCCCGCTCCGGGTTCTGAAAGACGTCGACGATCTCGATGTCGTGGCGCCCCGGCAGGTGAGCCTGGCAGATTGCGGTGAGGTTCGAGAGGGCCAACGCGGAGTTCAGCGCCCCGTCGGCGACGTAAAGGCGGAACCGGAATCGGACGCGTCGGCTCATGGCTGGGTCACTCCCGCCCCGGTTTCACCACGTCGGCTCCCCGCAGCTTCCGCATCCCGGAGCGGCCCCGCGTCCGCTCCGCCTCGCGGCCCCGCGTGGCCCTCACCAGCAGCGCCTTCTCGACCCGCTTGGCGACGCGCTCCACCTGCAGCGATTTCAGTCTCACCTCGAGCTCGGCCTCCTCGGCATCGAGCCGGACCCGCTTGAGCGTCTCGCCGGCCTGCGCGGCCTCCCTCGCGGCGCGTTCCGCGCGTTCCTTCTCCCAGCGCAAAGTGCCCATCAGCACCTCACCGCCCGCGTTGTAGGTGTCGGCCAGGGTCACCCCGGCGGCGCTCAGGATCAGCTCGCGCTCCTGGTTCGAATGGGCCGTGCCGCGTGACTTGATGATGGACAGCGCCCGGTTGCGCTCACCGGCCTGGACCAGGTAGCTGAGGTGGATCCACGTGTCCGCCAGCGTCGAGATGTGCAGCTCCTCGCCGACGCTCGTTCGAATGGAAGGGTCGTCGATCAGGCTGGTGCAGACCAGGGTCAGACCGCGGGCCTTCGTCCAGTCGATCAGCCGGTCTGCCACGTACTGCGCGGTCCTGTCATTGGCGGACCGGGACCACGCGGAGACCGGGTCGATCACCAGGCACCGGGCTTCGTGCTCCTGCGCGAGGGTCTTGACCCGCATGAGGTAGCTCTCCGCGCTGCCGGTGATGGTGCGGGCCGAGACCATGCGCAGGCGTCCGTTCCTCTCGAAACGGGCCAGCCGGATTCCCACGGATGTGAGGTCACGGACTACTTCGACGCAGTCTGAATCGAAGCTGACGAAGAGGGTGCGCTCGCCACGCAGGCAGGCGGACTGGGCAAACGCGCCGCTCAGGGTCGTTTTTGCCGTGCCGGGGGAGCCGGTGATCAGGACGCTGGCGCCCCGGTAGTACCCGCCGTCCAGCATGGTGTCGAGCCGCTTCACGCCGCTGGAGACCCGCTCGCTGCTCACCGGGGCTCTCGGAGCATCCGGCGCGTGGGCGGCGGCGACGTCGATCCCGCCCCTGCCGATCAAAAACGGCGCCTCGTCCTCGTTGAAGGCCGATCCGCGGTACTTCCGCACGCGCACGCTGCGTTGCGAGACGCCGTTCACGATGATCTGGTTCAGGACGACGGCGCAGTCCACCATGAATTCCATGAAGGAGTACGGCTGCTGGCCGAGAGAACCCGCTTCGTACCCCTCCGTCTTCATCGTGAGGATGCCCGTCAGTTCCCGCGCCAGCATCCACTCGTGCAGCCTGTACGCCTCCCGCCGCCTGGCGGCCGGGTCCGGCAGCAGGGACAGGGGGATGTCCAGGGCATCGAAAACGACGCGGGTAGCCCCCGTTTCCGCTATCCGGGCCCCCAGAGCCGCCAGCAACCCGCGGAGGTCGAAGTCCCCCGACTGGACCAGGTCGCTCGTCGGATGCGCGTCGATGTAGGTCAGCTTTCCTCTGCGCTCCAGCTCCGGGAGGTTCCAACCGAATCCCTCGGCGTTCGCAAGGATGCGCTTCGAGGTCTCCTCGAAGGCGACGAAGATGCCCGGCTCGCCGCAGACCCGTGCACCGTGCGCAAGGAACTGCAGCGCCAGGACGGTCTTGCCGAAACCAGGGCCGCCTCCGACCAGGGTCGTGCGACCGCGCGGGAGGCCTCCGCCGGTAATGATGTCGAGGCCGTGGATGCCGGTCGTCGCTTTCGCGGATGCGATGGCGCGGGAGGATCGGGCAGGTTTCCGATTTCTTCTGGATGCCGGCATCGTGTGGCCTCCCCGCGGCGGACCGCGGCTCCCGATCGAACCCGGCAAGCCCCTCCGCATTTCGGACCCGGACCGAAACTCCGTCCACGAATCGAGCATCCGGCGTTGCAGGAAGCCTGTACCCACGTTGAAAGGATTGCAAGAGGAACGAAGCGCCCTACCTTCCGCCGAACAGGAGAACCAACACGATGATCAGCTGGAGGGTATTCATGGCATTCTTCCTTCCAGCCTCCTGTGCGCGAGGGTCGTGCCGGGCCTGCAGGTTCAGGCACGGCCATTGCAGGCGCCGGGTCGATGCCAGGTCCACGAACGCGCGTCGTACGCTTCGAGCTCTCGCCTGCGACCCTGATCACCGTGGTGCTCGTGGCCGCCGGACTGTGGGCCACGATCCGGCTCCTGCCGGTCCTTCTCGTACTCGTCATGGCCCTCGTCATCGTCGGCACGCTGAACCCGGCGGTCGTGTGGCTCGAAGCTCACCGGGTGCAGAGGGGGCTGAGTATCGCGATCGTCTTCACGTCGCTCCTGGCCGTCGCCCTTTGCCTCCTCACCTTGACGCTGCCGCAGCTCCTGGCCCAGGTGACGAGTCTCGTCGAGCAGGAACCGGCGTTGAGGGCGAGCCTCGTGGCCCGTCTCGAAGGCTCTCATCTGACGGCTCCCCTCGCGAATGCCCTGCGCAACATCAACTACGACGTGCTGATGAAGTCTTCCGCGACGCTGGCCCTCGACCTCTCGACGCGCCTGGTGAGAACTATCGCGTACAGCCTGGGCGCCATCTTCCTTGCGCTCTACATGATGATCGATCGGGATCGCCTGCGCGGAGGGCTCTTCGCGATCGTGCCGCGCTCCCACCACATCCGGCTCTCCCGCGTGATGATGAACCTGGAGACGATCGTTGGCGGGTACGTCCGCGGTCAGCTCTTGACGTGCGCCTTCATGGCCGCTTTCATGTTCGTTCTCCTCACCGCATGCGGCATTCCGAACGCGCTGGCGATCTCGGTCTTCGGCGGCATCGCCGACGTGCTGCCGTACATCGGCATCTTCCTCACGATCGGTCCCGCGTTCGTGGCAGCACTCTCCCGGGGGCCGACGGTCACCATCGTCGTCCTCCTCCTGATGCTCGCCTACGAGGAGTTCGAGAGCCGCGTGCTCGTGCCGGTGGTCTACGGGCGCGCGCTGCGCCTCCCGTCCTCCGTCGTGCTCTTCTCGCTGATCACCGGCGCGACGCTGATGGGAATCGTCGGGGCGCTTCTCGCGCTTCCGGTCGCGGCGGCGATCCTGATGCTCGTCGAGGAGCTGCGCGTCGAGCTGCCCGGAGAGACGGAACAGGAGGAGAACGTCGAGATGCGGGAGAGGGACGTCATGGGCGAGCAGGAATACGAGCGCCGCACGGAAGGGATGCCGGCAGAGCAGGCGGCAGCGATCGCCGTGGAGATGTCCGTCGGGAGGAGACGAGCCGAGCTCGGGCCGGATGCGCCCCTGGAGGCGCCGGTCTCCGACGTGAAAAGCGACTGAGAGATAAATGACCCGCTCCGGTTTCGGTGAAGGAGGCTAAGCTCGGACGGAAGTCCCTCCGGGGAGCACAATGCCCGAGAAAGAACCTCGACCCTTCGAGGACCGGTCTGCGGCACCACGTCCTGGCGCGATGCCGGGCGCTGGCGAACTCGAGGTCCTCGAAGAGCAGCTTCGGTTCACGAAAGAGCTCCTCGAAACCCTGCCGCTCCCGATCTTCTGCCGGGACACCGAGGGCCGGTACATCGCCTGGAACAAGGCTTTCCTCGATTTCACGGGGCTGGAAGCGGACAGGCTCGCCGACTACGGTCTCGAGGAGATCGCCCCGGACGGCTCACCTCCCGGCTCCGAGCCGAGCAGCTCCGCCCTCGTCCGCCCCGGTCAGGTCGTCGTCCAGGAGGCCCGGCTCCGGCGTGCCGGGTCGGAGATCTGCGACACCCTCGTCTACCGGGCCAGCCTCCAAAGAGCCGACGGCGGGGTCGGCGGACAGGTCGGAGCGATCCTCGACGTCTCCGACCGGAAAAGGGCCGAGGGAAGTCTGAGGAAGAGCGAGCTTCTCTTCCGCTCGGTCTTCGAGAAGAGCCCGTTCGGAATGGTCCTCCTCTCCCTCGACGGTTCGATCGTCACTTTCAACGGCGCTTTCCGGACCCTGCTCGGGGCCGCCGACGAGGTCCTCGCCGGCCGGAAGCTCGCGGAGCTGGCAGACCCCCGCGATCCGTCCCCGCTCGACGGAGAGACCTTCCCCGGCACCACCCTCGAGATCGCCCCTGCCCCGCGGCGCCTCGTCGGCCCCTCCGGCCACGAGAGCTGGGTCCAATCCACCCGGGCGCTCGTCCTCGGCGTCACCGACCAGCCGCCTGTCGTCCTGGAGATGCTCGAGGACGTGACCGAGAAGCGGGCGTGGGAAGGCCGCCTGCGGATTTTCCAGGAGGAGTTCCGCACCCTGTTCGGCGGCACGAGCGACGGAGTCCTCTTCTACGACCTGACGGGCCGCCTCCTCGAGGCGAACATCGCGGCGCACGAGCGGCTCGCCCGGACGAGGGAGGAGCTCCTCCGGATGTCGCGAAAGGACCTCGAGCCCCCGGAAAAGTCGGCGGAGTTCGACGCCCGCCTCGAGCGGCTCAGGATCGAGGGCCAGATCGGCTTCGAGACGGTGTACCTCCACCGGGCCGGTGCTCTCATCCCGACGGAGATCATCGCGCGTCTCGGCACTTTCGACGGGCATCCCGGCGTTCTCGAGATCGCGCACGACCTCATCGACCGGACGAAAGCCGAGGACCGCCACGCCTACCTTGCCACTCACGACGACCTGACCGGCCTGCCCAACCGAAGCCTCTTCGAGGATCGCCTCGCCCAGGCAATCTCGGCGGTGACTCGCCGCAGGCAGAAGCTCGCCGTCCTCTTCCTCGACCTCGACGGCTTCAAGGCGGTCAACGACTCTTTCGGTCACGACGTGGGCGACGCCCTCCTGAAGCAGGTGGCCGCGCGCCTGTCGGCGACTGTCCGGGACGGGGACACCGTGGCGCGGTACGGGGGGGACGAGTTCACGGTGCTCGTCGACGAGGCGGGAGGCGACGAGCTCGTCAGCCTGACGCGCAGGATCCTCGAGAGCATGTTCGCTCCGTTCGAGGCCGGCAGACACGAGATCGCCGTCTCCGTCAGCATCGGGATCGCCGTCTTCCCGGACGACAGTCGAGACCTCCCGACGCTGATGCGCTGCGCCGACACGGCGATGTACCGCGCGAAGGCGGAGGGGAAAAACCTCCACCGCTTCTATTCGGCCTCGATGAACGCCCGGGCCGTCGAGCGGGCCACCCTGGAGAACGGCCTGCGGCGTGCGCTCGAACGCTGCGAGCTGTCGCTCGCCTACCAGCCCCAGGTGAGTCTCGCGACCGGGCGCCTGTCGGGCGCAGAGGCGCTCCTGCGCTGGCGGCACGAGGTGATGGGGCCGATCGCCGCCGGCAAGTTCGTCCCGGTGGCCGAGGACACCGGGCTGATCGCCCCGCTGACGGCCTGGGTCCTCGAGACGGTCTGCATCCAGACGATCGCCCTTGGGGCCGCCGCCCCGGCCTTCCCGGGGATCTCGGTCAACATCTCTTCGAGCCACTTCAAGCGTGCCAACGTGCAGGCGCTCGTGACGCGGACCCTCGAGCGGACCGGCGCCAACCCGCGACACCTCACCCTGGAGATCGCCGAGTCCGCCCTGCTCGAAGACCTGGAGCGGACGACCCGCGCCCTGAGCGCGATTCGCGAGCTGGGGGTGAGGATCTCCCTCCACGACTTCGGAATCAGCTACTCCTCTCTGGCGCTCCTGCGCCGCCTGCCGATCGACGAGCTGAAGATCGACCCACGCCTCACCGCCGAGCTGACCCGGGCCCCCGAGGCGCGTGCCGTCGTCCAGGCGATTGTCTCCCTCGCGAGGGGTCTCGGGATGAGAACGGTGGCCGAGGGCGTCGAGACGGAAGAGCAGCGTGCCCTCTTCGTCGGCCTGGGCTGCCAGTCGGGGCAGGGTTTCTTCCTCGGGCAACCCGCTCCCGCCGGAGCTCTCCTCGAGCGGGCGCTGGGCCCGATCGACCTCCCCTAGCCCGACTTTCTCATCGAAAATGCTGAACTTTGGCCGCGCCGCTTACACCACCTGGCCTCAAGCCGGTGGAGAAGTCCGTCAATAGGCCGCGCAGGCTCGCCGAGACACCCTCGTACGCGCGGCTCGAGTCCAGGCCCGTTCGGCTACGGCGCCGCCAGGGTCGCCTCGGGGACAGGGCGCCCCCAGAGCCAGCCCTGCCCGTACTCGACCCCGAGCGCACGCAGGACAACGGCGACGCTTTCCCGCTCGACCATCTCGGCGACGACCTCCTTCCCGAGGGCGTGGATGACCGAGACCATCCCCGCGACGAGAGCCCGGCTCGTCGCGTCGGTGTCGATGTCGCGGACGAAGGAGCCGTCGATCTTGACGAAGTCCACGGGCAGGGAGCGGAGGTAGCCGAACGAGGAGAAGCCGGTGCCGAAGTCGTCGATGGCGAAGCCGCAGCCGAGCTCCTTGAGGCGCCGGATCCAGCGCTGCACGTGGACGAGGTCGGAGACTGCGGTCGTCTCGGTGATCTCGAAGGTGACGCGGCCGGGCGCCAGGCCCAGACCGGCGACCCTGGTCTCGATCCAGCCGAGGAGCGCCTCGTCCGTGAGGCTCGCCGCCGCGAGGTTGACGAAGAGATTTACGTCGGGCCGCCGCGCGAGGAGCTCGAACGACTTCTCCACGACCCGCCGGTCGAGCTGCGGCATCAGACCGAAACGTTCGGCGGCCGGGAGGAAGACCCCGGGCGGCACGATCGCCCCGTCCTCCTCCTGCATCCTCACGAGCGCCTCGTAGTGCCGGGTCCGGCTGTCGGCGAGCGCGACGACCGGCTGGAGATGGATGACGAGACGGTCGTCTTTCAGCGCGTCCCTCAGCCGCGCCGCGGCGCGCATCGCGTCGGTCACGTGGGGACGTCCCTCGACCTCGGCGCCCCAGGCGACCAACCGGTTCGTGCCGAGCTCCTTGGCGACGTGGAGTGCCTCGTCGGCGCGGGCGTGGACGGTCTCGGCCGGAAGCGTTCCGTCGATGGGAGCGACGCCGGCGCACGCGGTCAGGTCGATGACGTTCTCCGCCACCCTGAAGCGGAGCCTTGCGATCGAGGCGAGCAGCTTCTGCGCCGTGTGTTTCGCCGCGTCCAGCTCCACGTCGTCCACGATCACCGAGAACTCGTCCCCGCCCACGCGTCCCAGCTCTTCGCCGGGTTCAAGTGCGGCGCCGAGGTGCTCGGCCAGCTGGACCAGGAGGTGGTCCCCCGTGGAGTGCCCCACCGCGTCGTTCACGACGTGGAACCGGTCGAGGTTCAGCAGCACGAGAGCCGTGGGGTGCCCGGCCCGGGCCCGTCCGATGGCCGACTCGAGGAGCACCGCGAAGGCCGCGCGGTTCGGCAGCCGGGTCAGCGGGTCGATGGTGCCGAGGCGCTGGACCTCCTCCTCTTGCCTCTTCCGCGCGCTGATGTCCTGAATGACGGCGACGAAATGGCCGATGCCGCCCCCCTTCGCCCGGACAGGCGTGATCGTCATCTCCTCGGTGTAGGTCGTCCCGTCCTTCCTCCGATTCTCGAACTCGCCCCGCCAGACGCGTCCCGCGAGGATGGTGTCCCAGAGCTCGCGGTAGAAGCTCTGCCGGCGAAAGTCGGACTTCAGGACGTGGAGGTTGTCGCCGGCGAGCTCCGCGGAAGAGTAGCCCGTCATCGCGTTGAAGGCCGGGTTCGTCCACTCGATGACGCCGTTGCGGTCCGTGACGACGATGCCGTTCGCGGCCGCTTCGAGCGCGGCCCCCTGAAGCCGCAGACGCTCATCGGCCTCCTCCTTCTCCGTCCGCGCTTCCTGAATCCGGAGCGCCCCCTCGACCGCGGGGACCAGGCGCCGAAGGTGGCCCTTCGTGACGTAGTCCGACGCTCCAGCCTTCATGCACTGGACTGCCGTCTCCTCGTTCCTCGAGCCGGTCACGACGATGAACGGGATCCCCGGCGCCCTCTCGAGGCAGGTCTCGAGCGCCGCCATTCCGTCGAAGCGGGGCATCGAGTAGTCGGAGAGGACGATCCGGGGACGGAACATCTCGAGCTCGCGAACGAGGCCGTCTGCGGTGTCCACACGGCGCCACTCGACGTCGAGGCCGCCACGACGCAGCTCGGCTACGTTCAACTCGGCGTCCTCGGGGACGTCTTCTACCATGAGAACCCGGAGCGGACCGGCAACCGTCATCGACGTTCCCTCCCCCGTCGCCTGCCTTGGAACGAGTCTACGTTGAGAGGCTCCATCCGGCCGGGATCTCACCAGCACCCCGAAAACATCCCCGGCTTGCGATCGCGGTCCAGGAGGGTTTCCACCTACCGACGAGGCGTACGGTCTACTGTTTGCGTCAAAGTCATCGGATAATGGTTGCGACTTCTTCGCAGAAGGAGTGCCAGGATCTAGCGATGTCTCCGAGATGGACCCACCTTATTCTTCTGGTGGCGAGCCTGACAGCCTCTCGGGCGTGGAGTTCGGCTGCGGCTGAACCCGCGAACGCGGGAGAGCCGAAGAGCCCTCCAGTTCTGTCCGGCTGCGAGCACGACTACCCGCCGTACAGCATCGTTAGAGAGGACGGCCGGGCCGACGGCTTTTCCGTGGAACTGCTCCGGGCGGCTCTCAAAGCGGTGGGGCGCGAGGTCACCTTCAAGACGGGCCCGTGGGAGGAGATCAAGCAGGACCTGGCCGAAGGGCGTGTCCAGGTGCTCCCGCTCGTCGGCAGAACCCCGGAACGCGAAGCGGTGTTCGACTTCACGTTTCCGTACCTCACCATGCACGGCACGATCATCGTCCGCGACGACAACACGGACATCCATGCGCCCGAAGACCTGAAGGGAAAGCGTGTCGCGGTCCTGCAGGGGGACAACGCCGAGGAATACCTGCGCCGCGCCAGCCTGGGCGCCGTCATCGTTCCCCGGCCTTCGTTCGAGACAGCGCTTCGGGAGCTCTCCGCAGGACAGCACGACGCGGTCGTCATCCAGAAGCTCGTCGCCTTCCAGCTCATGCAGAGTACCGGCCTTCGGAACCTGAGGGCCGCGGGCCCGCCGCTGAAAGACTTCACTCAGAGCTTCTGCTTTGCGGTACGGAAGGGAGACAGCGCCCTGCTCGCGAAGCTGAACGAGGGCCTGGCCATCGCCATCGCGAACGGTACGTTCCGGCAACTTCAGGTCCAGTGGTTCGCGACCCTCGAGGCGCTCGGCAGGGCAAAGAGCCGCATCGTCGTCGGCGGCGACAGCAACTTCCCTCCGTACGAATTTCTGGACAACAACGGCCAGCCCGCGGGGTACATCGTCGACCTGACTCGAGCCATCGCCCGGCGGATGGGCCTTCAGGTCGAAATCCGGCTCGGGCCCTGGGGCACGATCCGGAAGGGGCTGGCATCCGGGGAGATCGACATTCTGCAGGAGATGTTCTACACGGTCGAGAGGGACCGGGAGTTCGAGTTCTCGCCCGCGCACACGGCCGTCGAGCAGGCGATCGTCACCCGGGAGGGCTCACCGGAGCCCGCCGACATGAAGGACCTCGCCGGGAAGTCCATCCTCGTCATGTCGGGCGACATCATGGAAGACCTGGCCACGAAGCTGGGTTACGGGAAGCAGATCGTGGCCGTCTCTTCCCAGGAAGAGGCGCTGCGGCTCCTCGTAGCGGGAAAGCACGACTGCGCACTCGTCGCCAGGGTGCCGGCTCTCTACTGGATAGAGAAGAACGGCTGGCGCAACCTGAATGTCTCCACCCATCCCGTCCTCTCCGCGGAGTCCTGCTATGCCGTTCTCCGCGGCCGGGACGAGCTTCTCGCCCTGTTTTCCCAGGGCCTGACTGCGATCAGGACGACAGGCGAGTACCGGCAGATCCGGGACAAATGGCTGGGTCCCTACGAACCCTCGGGCGCGAGCTTGGGGACCGTCGCACGGTATGCCCTCGTCGTGGTCGTCCCTTTGCTCGCTCTCCTCGGCGGGTCGCTGCTTTGGTCCCGTTCCCTCAAGAGGCAGGTCGAGAGCCGGACCCGGGAGCTTGCCGAGAAGAGCGTCCTTCTTGAAGCACATTCGGAAGACCTGTTCCGTTCCAATGAAACGCTCTCCTCCGTGCTGGACAGCATTCCACAGCGCGTGTTCTGGAAGGATCGTCATTTGGTCTACCTTGGCTGCAACAGGCCCTTCGCCCTCGACATGGGCTTTGACACGGCCGAGGAGGTCGTCGGCAAGACGGATGAGGACGCGTCGTGGAAGGAATATGCCGCCCGATATCGCGCCGACGATCAGACGGTCATCGAGACCGGGGCGGCGAAGTACAACATCGAAGAGTCGCTCAGGACCGCGGACGGAGGGCACGTCTGGCTGACGACGAGCAAGATGCCCCTTCACGACAAAGCGGGCAACGTCATCGGTGTGCTTGGAACCTATGAGGACGTCACCGAACGAAAGCGCACCGCGGATCGGATCAAGCTTCTCGCCCAGGCCGTCCGCTCCATCGAAGAGTGTGTGTCGATCACCGACGCCAACGACACGATTCTCTTCGTCAACGAAGCCTTCCTGAAGACGTACGGCTACGAGGAAGGTGAGCTCATCGGGCAGCCCATAGACATACTGCGCCCGAGCGAAAATCGCGTCTCGGCATCGGCCGAGATCCTGCCCGCGACGCTCGGCGGGGGGTGGAAAGGCGAGCTCCTCAATCGCAGAAAAGACGGTAGCGAATTCCCGGTCTTCCTCTCCACGTCCGTCGTGCGCGACGACACCGGCGAGGCCGTCGCGCTCATCGGCGTCGCAACCGACATCAGCGAGCGCAGGCGGGTGGAGGGTGCCTTCCGACAGCACGCTGAAGACCTGGAGCGTTCCAACGCAGATTTGAAGCGCTTCACCAGGCTCTCCGTCGGCCGCGAGCTGCGCATGATCGACCTGAAAAAAGAGGTCAACGTGTTGTCTGTGGAACTCGGCCGGCCGGCGCCGTATCCCCTCGCCTTCCTGTCGACAGAAGTCGCGATACCCGACCGCACTGGCAAGGAAGAGCTCGAGGATTGTCCGCCGGAAGGAGAGCGCACATGAAGGCCGAGAACACGAACGCGCCACCAGGATCCACGCTGCCCGTCCTTCCCAAGTCCCCGACAGGGATCCGCGGGCTGGACGAGATCACCGGCGGCGGACTGCCCACCGGGCGCCCCACGCTGATCTGCGGCGCCGCGGGCTGCGGCAAGACGCTTCTGGCGATGCAGTTCGTTCTCCATGGCGCCACGGAGCTTCACGAGCCGGCAGTCTTCATGGCGTTCGAGGAGACGAGTGACGACCTTGCCGAGAACGTCGCGTCACTGGGATTCGACCTCAGAGCGGTGATTGCCCGGCATGAGCTCGTCGTCGACACCGTCGTGATCGAACGGCACGAGAACGTGGAGGCTGGGGATTTCGATCTCGAGGGGCTGTTCATCCGGCTCGGGCACGCGATCGACTCGATCGGCGCAAAGCGGGTCGTTCTCGACACGCTCGAGGCGCTGTTCTCCGACCTGCCCAACCCAACGGTCCTGCGCGCCGAGCTGCGTCGACTCTTTCGATGGCTCAAGACCAAGGGGGTGACGACAGTCGTCACCGCCGAACGCGGCGACGGAACGCTGACGCGGCACGGGATCGAGGAGTACGTCGCCGACTGCGTGATCGAGCTGGACAATCGCGTCGTGGACCAGGTCCCGACGCGGCGCCTGCGGGTGCTGAAATACCGTGGCTCGACCCACGGGAACAACGAGTACCCGTTCCTGATCGACAAGAAGGGAATCTCCATTTTCCCCGTGACGTCGCTCGCCCTGGACTACGAGACTTCGAACGAACGCGTGTCCAGCGGCATCGGAGGGCTGGACGCCATGCTCGGCGGTCCGGGCTACTACCGGGCGAGCAGCATCCTCGTCACCGGGACGACGGGTAGCGGCAAGACCACACTCGCGGCGCATTTTGCCGCTGCAACCTGCCAGCGCGGAGAGAGGTGCCTCTACTTCCTCTTCGAGGAGTCCCAGAGCCAGATGATCCGCAACATGCGCTCCGTCGGACTGGACCTCGAGCCGTGGGTCGAAAAAGGACTCCTGCGGTTCCACTCGGTGCGTCCGTCGGGCTACGGTCTCGAGATGCACCTGGCCAAGACCCTCCAGGCGGTCGACGACTTTCAGCCGCAAGCGGTGATCCTGGACCCGATGTCGAGCTTCACCTCCGGCGGAAATGACATCGACGTCAAGACCATGATTCTCCGGCTCGTGGACTTCCTGAAGGCCAGGGGGATCACGATGTTCCTGCTCAGCCTGACGAAAGGCAACGCCGCTCTCGAGCACACCGACGTCGAAGTTTCCTCGCTGGCGGACACCTGGGTCCTGCTTCGCGACATCGAGACGAGCGGCGAGCGCAACCGCCTCATCTACGTCCTCAAGTCGCGCGGGATGGCACATTCCAATCAGGTCCGCGAGTTCATCCTCACGGGCGAGGGCGTCAGTCTGGCGGATGCCTACGTCGGCCCGGAAGGCGTCCTGACCGGGTCGGCACGCGTGGCGCTGGAAGCGCGGGAGGCCGCGGATCAACGGGCTGCGCTCGATGAGCTGGAGCGGCAGCAGCTCATTCTCGAGAGCAGACGGCAGATCGTGGAGCATCAGGTCGCCACCTTGCACGCCGAGTTCGCCATGGAGGAGGCTCGGACCGTCAGGATGATGGACGGGGAGGCCAAGCTCGAGAGGCAGCGGGGCGAGGACCGGCGAGCCATGGAAGAGAGCCGCGGTGTCAACGGGCCGAACAAGGGCCCCGCCCCTTCCTCGCGCGGCCGGCGCAGGGGAAAGCAGTGAAAGGCACCGGGCCCTCATCTGGAACCAGCGGGCTGGACCCCGGCGAAGGTCCCCGCGCGGAATGGACGCTGAAGCTCTACGTGGCCGGGTCCACGACGAGATCCGTGATCGCTTTGGAGAATCTCAGGCGGATCTGCGAGGAACACCTGGAAGGGCGGTACACGATCGAGGTGATCGACCTGTCTCTGCACCCGGAGCTGGCGCAGAGCAACCAGATCCTTGCCTTGCCGACGCTCGTCCGGGAGCTTCCTTCTCCGATCCGGAAGATCATCGGTGACCTGTCTGACACGGAGCGTGTGCTCGTCGGGCTGGACGTCCGCACTCGCCCGGGTCAGGCCGACGCGACCGGACCGGTGGAGAGCCATGGCTGACGCTCCGAGCGTCGAAGAGCTCCGGGACCGGCTGCGAGACGCCGAGGAGGCTCTGGACGCCGTTCGTCGGGGAGAAGTCGATGCGCTCGTGGGCTCTGGCGCGGAGGGAAGCCAGGTGTTCGTCCTGAACGCGCTCATCGAAGAGATGGCCGAGGGTGCGGTCGCGCTTTCCGGGGAGGGCGTGATCCTGTACGCGAACCGGAGGTTCGCCGCTCTGGTCGGGGCGCCGCTGGAAGACGTCGTCGGGGCGAAATTCACCCGCTTCGTGGTGCCGGCCGACCAGCCGGCCTTCGCGGAGCTCTTTCAGGCGGGCCAGACAGGTCGGACCCGTGGAGAGATCCTGGGCCGCGGAGCGGACGGAACGCCGGTGCCGCTGATCCTTTCGTTCAGTAGGCTGTCCGCGGGCTCCAGGGCGGTGGTTTCCGTCGTGGTGTCAGACCAGACCGAGGCCCGGAAGAAGATGGATTCGCTGATCCTGCTGCGCGACGAGCTGACGGGACGCGTGGCCAGGGAAACTGCTTCGCTGGCCCTGAGAAACGAGGAGCTGCTTGCCTCTCGTCTCGCCGCCCTCAACATGATGGAAGACGCGGTAGCGTCCGCCGAAGAGCTGAAGACGTCCAACGAAGATCTCAGAAGGCAGATCGTTCAGAGGGAGGAGGCCGAGGAGGAGGTGCGCCGCCTCAATGCACAGCTGGAGGAGCGAGTACTTCTGCGGACGTCGCAGCTCGAAACCGCCAACCGCGAGCTCGAGGCGTTCTCCTATTCCGTTTCCCACGATCTGAGGGCTCCGCTGCGCGCCATCGACGGGTTCGCGAAGATGCTTCTCGAGAACTATGGCCCCCGGCTCGATGCCGAGGGCAACCGGCTTCTCGACGTCGTGAGGACCAACGCCCAGCGGATGGGCCAGCTCATCGCCGACCTCCTCTCTCTCTCGCGGGCGGGGCGCCAGGAGATGAAGAGTGTCCGGTTCGTCATGGAGGACCTCGTCCGGACGGCCTGGGAAGAGCTCGTCGCCCAGGACCCGGAGCCGCCGGCCGAGCTGTGCATTCAGGCCTTGCGGCTGGAGTACGGAGATCCGGCCCTTATCCGGCAGGTCTTCATGAATCTCCTCTCGAACGCGCTGAAGTTCAGCTCGAAACGCGAACGGCGGATCGTGGAGGTGGGCTGCAACGATTCGGGAGGTGAGACCGCCTACTTCGTGAAGGACCATGGCGCGGGTTTCGACATGAGGTACGTCGGGAAGGTCTTCGGGGTCTTCCAGCGCCTTCACGGCCAGGCGGAGTTCCCCGGAACGGGGGTGGGGCTGTCGATCGTCCAGCGCATCGTCGAGCGTCACGGAGGCCGGGTCTGGGCCGAAAGCGAGCCAGGGGCTGGCGCGACGTTCTTCTTCACGCTGCCGAGGGAAGAAGAGCGGCGTAGACGGACGGCGGCGACGGGCGTCGAGGCGACGTCCGGGTCGTCGCCCATAGAAGGGATCGAGTCGCGCTTCGTGGCCGCGCTGGAACGGTAAGCGTCCGACGAAGGCCGTTCTTGACGACCGTGCTATCGACGGGGTGACCGAGCGTCGGGAGATCTGGCGCGGATGCGCGGCCTTTGCCGGAGGCGATGCGGATCAGGCGGCTGTCGACGCGAAAGTCTCTGCCCAGCCCGTCGGGGTCAGCTCCTCGATCCGCGAGGCGGGATGCGTGGCCACACGGAGCAGGACGTCCTTGAAGTACCGGAAGGGCTCGACCCCGGCCCACTTGCACCCCTGGGCCAGCGAGTAGATCAGCGCGGCCCGCCGAGCGGATCCGACCGGTTCGGTCTGCGTAGTCCATTCGTCAGCATAATTTCTGCCCACCGCCACGACCCTCAGCTGGTTCTCCGCCCCGTTGTTGTCCGGCTTCGGGCGTCCGTCGAGAAGGTGGCGGCCGAGAGCTTCCCGCTGGTTGTGCAGATACCTCAACGCCTCCCCCAGGCCCGACTTCGGCAGGGCGGTGCGCGAGAGCTCCTCACGCAACCGGTCGATCTCCTGGAGGATGGGCACGGACTTCTCCTGGCGGCGGGCGCGTCTCTACTCGTGAGTCAGACCCGTAGCTTGCCGCTCCACCTCGTAGAGCTTGCCGATCAGGGCCAGGACCCTCATCGCCTCGGGGTCCTGCTCCCGAGTGTCGAAGAACTTCCTTCGAGCCTGTGTCCAGCACCCCACCTCCACGAGCCGGCCCATTCGGTACAGCGCGGAGTAAGCCGAGTAGGCGTCGGCGCACGAGGCCACCCAGTCGCAGAGGGTCTGACGCGAGATGTCGGCTCCGTGACGGGCCAGGATTCCTTCGAGCCGGTAGAGCGAAAGGTGATCGACGTACTTCGACGTGAGAAGCCACGCCAGCAGGCCCTCGACCGCCAAACCCTTCTCGATGGCCTGCGGTGCAGGAGCTGCGACCAGGACACCGGGGCGGCACTTGCAGCCGCCGTACTTCGGGCGATGGGTCACCCGGCAAACGAGCTCGGCCGGGATGTAGTCGTACTTCTCGGAGATCTCCTCGCCGATCTGCTCCCTGGCGACACCACAGTCGGCGCCGGTCTTCTCCTGCTCGGGAATGTCGAGGACCACGTCCACACGCCGGATGTTCTTCGGGATAGACCGGCGGCCACGCTGTGACCGGGTCTTCTCGGCGGCGGCCGCTTCGACCGAATCGGGCTCTTCGGGCCTCTGGCTCTTATCGATCTCGCTGTCGAGCTGCTCGTAGGCGAGCGTGAGCTGCTCAGGCGTGAGCTGCTCGGTCTTCTTGCCGAAGAGCTTGCGGCTGAGGACCTCGAGCCGGTGACGCAGCCACTTGTTCTCGTGCTGGAGCTTTCCGATGAGCTGATGCGCGGCGGCGAGATTCTCGGGGAGTTCCGCTCTCTCTGCCTCTGCCGCCACGCGCCTCAATATGGGGCGCGCTGGCCGGTCCGGGTGCGGATCCGGTTCGAGGGGAAGGCGGCGGGGCCAATCACCCGGATCACCGCGTACCGCGACGACTCGGCATCTCCACCGCGAGTGCCGCCGGGGGCGCAGTCCTCCGCACTTCTCCCCCAATGCCCTTCCCTTTTCAAGAACGCCGGCACGATGGCGGTCGGGGAGTCGAGGTCCTGTGTCTGCACGAGGACGGGCGGCATCGGCGTCTGGGGGAACGGGCGCTATTCGCCGTCGTCGTCGGTCTGCGAGGCCGCTCTCCACGCCGGGGTGATCACCCGATCCGGGGGGGAGACGAACGTCTACGCGGCCTTCTCCAGCGTCTTCGACGCGGCCCAGCACGCCGGGGCCGTTGATTTCCGGGAAAGCACCGTGACCGTCTTTGTCGGCGGGAGCTGCGACCGCTTCTTCGGGACGAAGAGGTTCGGGATCGGTTCTGAGAGCCGGAGCAGGCCGGCGCGGCTCATCGCCTTCCAGCAGCCCTTCCTGGCCTGCCAGAGGGGGCCGTGGTGACGCCGGGAGGAGCCCACCAAACGTTCCGCCCGCCGAAAACCACAGCGCGGCGCGGGCCACTCGCCTAGACTTCTCGTGGCATCGGGAGTACGTCATGACCGACACGATTCCTCGACGAACCACTACGCCGTGTGCAGCCAGCGTACGGTTGCAGGGAGGCATCAGCCTCGACGTGACCTTCTGGCTTCTGCCCGACCCGCAGAGAGAGCTGGGCGTCATGCCCCTGCGTCTGCTCCTCGAGGAGGATCGCAGGTTTTTCCCGGTGGGCCTCTCCGACGCCTCGAGCGGACTCCTCTCGCGGGATGCCCTCGTTACGGTGGAGATCGACGCTGACGGGTCGGGCGCCGAGCCGGCCCCGGCGGAAGGGACGTCCCTCGACCTCGTGACGCTCCATCTCGTCTCCGGGGAAGAGGTCTCCGGGATCCTCCGCTCCACGGCACTCGAGGGCTACGCCCGGATGTCGGACGTCTTCAACTCCTTCAGCCGTTTCGTCCCGATCAGCCTCGGTACGCGGCTCGTGTTCGTCGCGACGACCCACGTCGCGCGCGTGTCGTTCTGAAGGAGGGCGAACGATGGCTTCTCGCATCGACCTTCTCGTGGCCAATCTCCTCCAGACCGAAGGCGAGGCGCTCTACGTCATTCCCGGCGAGAGGCTCTTTATGACGCGCGGCAGCAGCCGAGCCTTCGTCGGGCGCGAGCCCGTCAGCGTGGAGTCCTTCCGCGCCGTCGTCGCCGAGGTGGCTCCGGGCCAGGCACCCGATCAGCTCGCCCGGACCCGCTTGCGGGTCCCGATGAGCCTCGGCCCTGGAATGGAATCCGTCGAGATTCGCTTCGCTCTCCTCGGAGGGATCGCGAGCCTGATGATCTGCCGTCCGGCGCGGATGACCCGGAGTCCCGAGCCGGAGCCGACTCCGGCGAAAGAGCTCAAGCTCGAGTCGACGCCCGCCCCATCGCAGGGCCCGGTCACGGTGCTCCTTCAAGTGCCCTCTGCCTCCCCGGCCCAGATCCAGCCGCACCCTCAGACCCCGGCCTCGACGCGGATCTCCGGTCTCGTTCCGATGCCGATTCCGGCGGAGGAGATCCCCTACCCTGCGGCCGCTCCGCCTTCGATGCCGCCGTCGCGCCTTTCGGTCCTGAGCGAACGGCCGCTCGACGTGATCCTCCTCCGGATGCTCGAGCTGGAGGCGTCGGACGTCCACCTCTCCTCTGGAACCCGTCCTCTCTTCCGCATTCACGGCGAGATGGCCGAGCAGGTGGACCAGCCTGTCCTCAGCTCGGACGAAGTCGAGAGGCTCCTCGCTCCCATCTTCCCCGAGAGGAACCGGTCGGAGTTCCTGGAACGAAACGACACCGACTTCGCCTACGAGATCGCGGGGGCGGCGCGGTTTCGCGTCAACGTCTTCCGCGACCGGCACGGCGTCGGCGCCGTCTTCCGCCAGATCCCGATCGAGATCCTCTCCGCGCAACAGCTGGGTTTGCCCGCCGCGGTCGTGAGGCTCGGGGACCTCACGAAAGGGCTCGTCCTCGTAACCGGCCCGACGGGCTCCGGCAAGTCGACCACTCTCGCCGCCCTCGTCAACTACGTCAACGAGACGCGGGCCGATCACATCATCACGATCGAGGACCCGGTAGAGTTCGTCCACCGCAACAAGAAGTGCCTCGTGAACCAACGCGAGGTGGGAAGCCACACCTCCTCCTTCAAGGATGCCCTCCGGGCTGCGCTGCGCGAGGATCCCGACATCGTCATGGTCGGCGAGATGCGCGACCTCGAGACGGTCGCGATCGCCATCGAGACGGCCGAGACCGGCCACCTCGTCTTCGGGACGCTTCACACGACGACCTCGACCTCGACCGTCGACCGGATCGTCGACCAGTTCCCGGCCGACCGGCAGCAGCAGATCCGGTCGATGCTGGCGGATTCGCTCAAGGGAGTCGTCGCGCAGACGCTCTGCAGGAAGATCGGCGGGGGGCGCGTCGCCGCGCTCGAGGTCCTCCTTGCCAACAACGCCGTCGCGAACCTCATTCGCGACGGGAAGACCTTCCAGCTCCCGTCGGTCCTCCAGACGTCGAAGGCCCAGGGAATGGTCCTCCTGAACGACTCGCTCCTCGACCTCGTGAAGAAGGGCATCGTGGAGCCTCGCGAGGCCTATCTCAAGGCCGTCGACAAGGCCGGCCTCCTCGCCTCCTTCCGGAGCAACAACATGGCCCTCCCAACCGAGGCTGCGACGCCCGAATCCGGCGTGGCTTCGGGGACCAGTGTCCCGGCCGCCGGACGGCAGCCGGCAGGCTGAAGCGGTCGGCGGGGTCGTCCGGGTACGGGCTGGGGAGCCGCTGATGCCACCATGCGTGGAGTGCCACCTGGCGGGGACCAGCCACAGGGTGCTCGAGGTGATCGCCCGCCTCCTGGAAGCCGGCATGGTGGCCCCGGGCAGGAGCGCGCTCCACCCGTCGTCACCGAGTTCGTTCACGACCCAGCCGGGGAAACCTCCGGCGCCCGCGTCGCTCGACGTTTCCCATCTTCGCCTCCCTCCGCTAATCTGGGGCGAACTCGCGATCAACTCGAGATGTCGTTCGTCGGGCGTTTATGCCTAATTTGCGTGTGCGGCGAACCTGACGCCGGGAAAGGTGTCGTG
>DIAY01000116.1:47923-50211 GCA_002414905.1 Holophagales bacterium UBA5066
ACCCTACGAGGCCTTCACGGAGGCTCTCCGACTGGGGCTCGCGTCCGAGCTGGAGGTCGCGTCGACCGCTCGGGTCTTCAGGGACGCCGAGACGTTCGCGGGCCAGAACCTGATCTTCCTCAATGTCCTCGCACCGTTCCTCACCGACCCGCGGCTCGGCGTGTCCTGGCTCGTGGAGAGGGTCGTGTCCCATGGACGCCAGGCGTCCCGCGTCATCCTCGAGCTGCCGGAGATCAGCAGGATCACCGATTTCCAGGCCTTCGCGCGGTCACTCGAGCCGTATCGGCGCGAGGGCTTCCGGATCGCGATCGACGACTTCGGTGCGGGATACACGAATCTCCGGATGATCACGGACATCGCTCCCGACTTCGTCAAGCTGGACCGGGTCTTCATCGAGAACATCTTCGTCCACGCGCGGAAGAGGATCCTGGTCGAGTCGGTCGTCTCACTCTGCCACCGGATCAACTGCAGCGTGGTCGCGGAGGGGATCGAAACGGCCGAGGACCTCGAGACCTGCCTCGGCGCCGGTGTCGATTTCCTCCAGGGCTACCTCCTTGCACGTCCGGGGCCACCCGAGGAGGCGTTCCTCGCCGAGGATCTGACGATCGATTCGGTGCGCGGTGCCCATGCGCGAGGGGAGACTGCTGCTGCCATTTCCAAGGGACCGACGCTTCCCGCCGACGCGCCACTGTCAGCGGCGAACGCCTGTTTCCGCTCCGATCCCGACCTCGACGTCATCCCGATCCTCCTCGCGGGACGCGCCGTCGGCCTGCTCGGCCGGGCGCGCGCGACGGCCTTCCCGTTCCTGTCGGGGACCTCGGAGTCGGACGCCGTCGCCGCTGCGGTCACCGACACCCCGTGGGACCAGGTGGACGAAACGACGCCGCTCGAGCAGGTGGCGGCGTTCCTCGGCAAGAGACCGCGGGCCGGCCGCTTCGAGCCGATCGTGGTGACCGGGCCCGGAGGAGCCTACAGGGGGCTCGTCCGCTTCGATGATCTGCTGGAGCTCTTCGCCCGGCTCCACCTCGAGAACGGCCTCGAGACCCACCCCCTCACCGACCTCCCCGGACGGGGACGGCTGGAGGCCGAGGTCGACCGGCGGCTGGCCCGTCGGGTGCCTTTCGCTCTGGCGCGCCTGAACCTGCGGAGGTTCAGGCCCTTCAACGACAGGTACGGCTTTCTGCGTGGCGACAAGCTGCTCGCGCACCTTGCGGCCAGTCTCAGGACGATCTCCTACGAGGAACCGGGTGCCTTCCTCGCCCACTACGGAGCCGACGATTTCGGTCTGCTGGTCTCACCCAAACAGGTCTCCGGCCTCGTCCTTCGTGCCGTGCAGGGACTCGAATCGACGATCGACGACTTCTACGACCCCGAAGACCTCGCGGCCGGGGGGCTCGTCGGCCGTGATTCCCGGGGAGGGCTTACCGTCGTCGCCACCGCTTCGCTCGTCGCCGGAATTGCCGTGTGGGGCGGAGAGGGCACGCCGACGCCTCGAGTCATCGCAGCTGAGGCCGAAATGGCGCTGCGCGAGGCGAGGCAAGGCGGAGTCGTCCAGCCGGTGATCCGGGTCGTGGGGCCGCCTGTCGAGCCCGCTCCTCCGCCTCACGAGCCGGACACGCCTCCCCGGACGCAGACCAGCCTCCCGAAACCGTTCCGCTGAGCTGTTCGTGGAGGCTCGCCGCGAGCCTCCACGTGGCACTCGGGCGTCTCCCGTGGAGACGAGGAGTGGCTGCGCGAGCTGGGCTGAAGGCGCCCGAGAAGAGCGGAGGCCGGACGCATCACGCGCCTCGGCGCCCCGGCCCCTCTCTACCTCAGGGCGGGCCGATCTCCCCGGCGATCCCGGCGTTGCCGTGCGCCGTCGGCGTCACCGCCTCGAGGCCGTGGCTCTTCGGCCCCCTCTCGCTCCGCCAGAGGAGGAAGGAGAAGACGAAGCCGAGCGTCGCGAGCGCGCCGAGGGAAAGAATGACGGGATTCCATCCCGCAGGGTTCGTCGCGCTCGCGTGCGAGCCGTCCTTCAGGAGGCCGAGGCCCCAGCTCATCCCGGCCCAGCCGACCTGCTGGCAGAACGTCATCAGCGCGTACGCCGACCCGAGCCGTGCCTCGGGGACGAGGTATGTGACGGCCGGCCAGAGAACGGCCGGAACGAGCGCGAACGCCAGGCCGAGCATCCCCATCAGGATCGTCGGGGAGATGGAGGTCCCGACGAGGAGGAAGAACGGCGGGACGAGGAGCGCCGACCCGGCCGCCATCAGGAGCGCGCGCTTGCCGATCCGGTCGGCGAGGAGGCC
>DIAY01000116.1:50376-51002 GCA_002414905.1 Holophagales bacterium UBA5066
AAGGTGCGGAACGGGAAAATCGTCGCGTAGAAGGCGACGCAGAGGCCGACGACCCACCAGTAGCCGAGATCGAACCTCACGAGGTCCGACCAGACGAGCTTGTCGGTCGCTCCGGGGCGCGAGACGGCGTAGACCTTCGTCGCCCGCCGCTCGAGGGCGGCGTAGACGATGGCGAAGACGAGCCAGAGGAGGCCGAGTGCGGCCGCGAGGAGGAGGGGCGGCTGCCAGCTGCTGAAAAGCGACTTCGCGAAGTCGGGCGACTTGTCGGCCGCCCACGAGCCGAGCCGCGCGATGAGGAGCTGGATCGCGAGGGCGAACGAGATCTCCTTCCCCTTGAACCAGCGCCCGACGACGGTCGTCGCCGCCACGATGAAGAGCTCCGACCCGATACCGAGGAGGAAACGGCCGATCATCATCCCGGCCCACGGGGTGCCGGGAAGGACCGCCGGCAGGACTGCGATCGCGAGGCTTCCCGCCGCGCCGATGGCCCCGAAGAGGACGGCCGAGGCCGCGACCCCGATCCGGTCGATCAGGACGCCCCCCGCGATGAGCGTCAGGAGCGCCGCGACGTTGTAGGCCGTGTCGAGGAGGCCGACCTGCGCGCCCGTGAAGCCGAAGGCCTTCTC
>DIAY01000116.1:51337-52626 GCA_002414905.1 Holophagales bacterium UBA5066
ACGGGCGTCGACGACCGGAGCGGCGGGTTCGGGCATGGCGCCGGACGATACTCCCTCTTCCCGCCCTCGCGGCGACGGGAACGTCCCCCGAGCCTGGCGGCCTCCGCTCCCCTCCTTGCTACGATCCGCGCCGTGACTCCAGCACCTGCCAGCTCCGACTTCGACGTCGTCGTCCTGGGGGGCGGCCCCGGTGGCGAGCGGGCCGCCATCCAGGCCGCCAAGGCGCAGAAGCGCGTCGCTCTCGTCGAGCGGGCCTCCGTCGTCGGCGGAACCCGTGTGAACTGGGGGACGATCCCGTCGAAGACGCTTCGCGAAAGCGCCCTCTTCTTCCTCGGAATGACGCGCCACCGTCTCCACGGCTTCCAGACCGAGGTGACGGACGACGTCACGGTGGCCGACTTCATGTATCGGGAGCGGCTCGTCGTCCAGCGCGAGCTGGACATGATCAACGCCTCCCTCGGGCGCTACCGGATCGAGGTCTTCCGCGGCCACGGCCGCTTCCTGGACGAGCACTCCATCGCCGTCGACGGGAAGGACGGGCGCCGGAAGGGGACCCTGAGGGGCGAGGTCATCGTCATCGCCACCGGCTCCAGCCCGAACCGCCCCGCCGACGTCCCGTTCGACGCGGAAAGCGTCTTCGACAGCAACACGATCCTGAAGCTCCCGCGCATGCCGAAGACGATGACGGTCCTCGGGGCGGGAGTCATCGGCATCGAGTACGCCTCCATCTTCGCGGCGCTCGGCATCTACGTGACGCTCCTGGACACGCGCGACCAGCTCCTTCCCTATCTCGACCGGGAGATCGTGTCGATCCTCGAGCGCGAGCTCGGGGAGCTGCACGTCGAGGTCCTCCACGACGAGCGGTATGCCCACATCGATCCTGTCCACGGGACCCCGCCCCGCGTCTGCGTCGAGACGAAGAAGGGGCGGCGGATCACGTCCGACGTTCTTCTCTACTGCGTCGGCCGCGACGGCAACACGAAAGACCTCGGCCTCGAGACGATCGGCGTCGTCCCGAACAAGTACGGCCTGCTCGAGGTCAACGGCGACCTCCAGACGGCCCACCCGCACATCTACGCCGTCGGCGACGTCATCGGGTACCCGGCCCTCGCCTCGACCTCCATGGAGCAGGGCCGCCGGGCCATGCGCCACGCCTTCGGTCTGACCGGCCCTTCGGCGAGCACCGAGAACCTCCCCTTCGCCATCTACTCGATCCCCGAGGTGAGCTACGTCGGCCAGACCGAGGAGAAGCTGAAGGAGAAGGGGATCGACTACGTCGTCGGTCGCGG
>DIAY01000213.1:0-7820 GCA_002414905.1 Holophagales bacterium UBA5066
ACCGGCGGCCTTTCGGCCCGGGCAGGCTGGCAGCGTCAGCGCAACGAGGAGGAGAACGAACAGTCGGGTCGTCTTCATCGGCTCACCCGCGGCGAGAGTAGCAGGACGCCGGAGAGAGCGAGGCGACCGGGAGGCGGCACGCACGCGGAAACGTGGAAAGAAAAAAGGGCCCCGGTCCGAAGACCGGGGCCCTGAAGAACAGGAGAGAGAAAAACTAGAAGCGCACGCCGACCGAGATGCGGTAGGTGCGCGGGGACTGGTAGTAGTTGGCCGCCGTGGCCTGGCCGTAGAGCGGTCCGTAGCCCCAGTTCGCGCCCGAGTCACGCGCTCCGAACGTCGGGGTGGTCGTGAAGGGGTTGAAGGCGGAGTAGTTCGCCGCACGGTTGACGTTCGTCTCGATGAGGGTGTTCCCGTTGATCTGCGCGGAGTTGTTGAACGCGTTGAAGACCTGCGGCGAAAGGAAGAGCTCGACCGGCCCGAAGAAGTAGCTGTAGTTCAGCTGGAGGTCGGTCCGCCAGATGTCGTCCCACTGGTTCGCGCCGCGACCGCCGAAGTAGTAGGTCTGCGAGGTCGGGGGCGTCTTGTAGCCGGGGTTCGTTACGTACGGCTGAATCCTGACGGTGCCGGCGTCCGTGTAGTTGCGGCCGGTATCGTAGGTCTGGATGATGGAAAGGTTGAGGGCGCCGGCCGACTTCGGAAGGGGAGCGTCCCAGCCGCCGTAGACGCGGACACGGTGGCGCTGGTCCTCCGGGAGGTCTCCGGACGGCATCGACCAGTTGAGGTCCGAGTACTCGGGGTAGTACTCCACACCGGTGCGGGTCGGGCCGGAGCCGGAGGTCTCGCCCGTCGTGTTGCCGTAGAGGTGGGACCAGGTCCAGTTGCCGCCGATGTTGACGGAGTCGCCGAAGCGATAGTTCCCGGCGACCTGGAGGGCGTAGTAGGTGCGCTCGAGCGGGTCGTTGTAGTTCTTCACGAGCGAGAGGTCGAACTTCCTGCCCAGCGAGTCCGAGACCTGGCCGGTCGACATGTTGCGGGCCTCGCCGTAGAACTCGGCCCAGGTCCGGTAGATGCCGTCAACGCGGAAGTTGCCGCGGGTGCCGATGGAGCCGGCCATGCCGACCGTGACCTCGTCGACGTAGGGCGACTTGAGAGTGCCGTCGAACTGAACGTTGACGCCCGGAACGGAGACGGCGATCGGGTCCGTGGTCGTCGGGAACTGTCCGGGGCCCGTGATCCCGAACCAGCGGAAGACCTTCTCGAGGGCGGCCGCCGGGTTGAGGTACGGGCCGGCGCCGGTGTTGATCGGGTCGCCTTCGTAGTAGTACGCGAAGTAGGCCGGGTTGCCTGCGGCGGACGCCGCGCCGACCTGGTTCTCCTGGATGCCGCCGACGTAGCGGGCGTAGCTCGCGTTGAAGCGGAGCCGGCCGTCTGCGAAGACGTCGTAGGTGGCGCCGAGGCGGGGGCTGAAGGCCGAGTCGTCGGCCGTCGTGGCGCCCGTGGAATCCTTCGCGTCGTTCTTGTCGTACCGGACGCCGATGTTGAAGGAGAGGTTGTTGTTGAGGCGCCAGGTATCGTTCAGGAAGAAGGAGTACGTCCGCACGTCCGAGCCCTTCGAGAGGGTCGGGATCGGCCAGTACTCGAGGTAGGACGTGCTGTCGATGACGGGGAAGATGTTCGCACCGTCGAGGATGACGTCCGCCGAATAGAACCAGTAGCTGTTGCCGGACTGGTAGTTATTCGACTTGCGCGTTCCGGCGAAGTCTTCGAAGCCGACGACGATGTTGTGCGAGCCGAGGTCCTTCGTCGACAGGAAATAGGTTCCCTTGACGAGAATGGCCTCGTTGTTGCGCTTCTCGGGGTCGCAGACGCCGCAGAACACGGGCGAGTTGTACATCGCACCGTTCGTGAGGTCGTACATCGCCGTCCCCTTGATGAGGTCGGTGAAGAGCGCGCCGGAGTTCTGGAACTCGAACTTCCTCTGGGAGTACTGCGCCTCGACGAACAGCTTGTCGGTCAGGACGCCGTTGTAGTTCAGCGCCAGGAGCGACTGGGGGAGCTGCCGGGTGTAGAGCTGGTCGGTGGAAAGGATCGGGATCGAGGTGAAGTAGTAGTTCCCCTGCTCGCGGGAGACCTCGAGGTAGGAGCCGGTGAGCGTGTGGTTCTGGAAGGGCGAGATCGTGAGCTTACCCTCGAGCCGGGTCTCGTCGTCCGTCTGTGCGAACGGGACGTTCGTCTTGAAGGTCTGGTTCCCGGTCTCGGAGTTGCGGAGGCGGCCGGCGGCGAAGAACCAGACCTTGTCCCTCCAGATCGGCCCGCCGAGGGTGGCCTCGTAGGTCGGGATGGTCTTGTCGACCTGGTTCTCTCCGTACGGGGTCTTGTCGTTCCAGCTGTCGTTGTCGAGGCTGACACGGAAGGAGCCGCTGAAGTTGTTGCCGCCCGACTTCGTGATCGCGTTGATGACGCCGCCGGTGAAGCGGCCGTACTCGGCCGAGATGCCGGAGCTGGACGTCGTCGTCTCGGCGATCGCGTCCTCGATGAAGAGGTTGTTCGGCGTGCCGCGGATGTTGTCCATGACGTTGACGCCGTTCACCATGAACAGGTTGTCGAACGTCTGGGCGCCGGAGATCGTCGTGTTGCCCGTCGACTGGCTCGTGGACGCGCCGGGCGCGAGGAGGACCGCGGAGAGGAGCGTCCGGGAGACCGGAAGCTTCTTCGTGAGGTCCGACGAGTAGGTCGTGGCGTTCTGGGTCGTCTGGGAGACGGTTTCGGCCGTGCCGACGACGACGGCCTCGGCCGCGACGGCGGAGAGGCTCATCTGGGCGTTGAGGACGGACTGCTGGGCGGCGTTCGCCTTGAGAGTCCGGGTGACGGTCTGGAAGCCGGACATCGTGAAGGTGACGGTGTAGTCGCCCGGGGGAAGGTTCGGGAATACGAAGTCGCCGTTGGTCGAGGTGACCGCGGTGCGGGCGCCCTGCAGTGCCGGCGACTTCGCCGTCACCGTGACGCCGGGAAGGCCCTGACCCTCGTTGATGACGCGACCGGAAATCATGCTCGTCGGGATCTGAGCGACCAGCACGGACGCCATCAGGACGGGCAGGATGAGCGCGACCAGCCAGATACGGTGGGTTCTCATCGTGTAATGCCTCTCTCCTCTCTGGGAATGGGTTGACAGGGTGGTGCAGAACTCCAGATGAAATCGACCGGGGTGAAAGCCGTCGCCAGGGTCGTGGATTCGCGCGCCGACGACGTGCGCGCAACGGACTTCAGAAGGAAACTCAACGGGTTCGGGGCTCCTCCCTTCGCAACGTGATGTCTGAATCGCCCCGGGTACGGGGCGGGAACGACGAATTGACTCCCGTTATCGTTGGAGCCGGGATCGGGCCGGTTTGCCGCGTGGCTACGGTAATTACGAGATCGATCCAAACCTTCGGATTCTATGCGAAGAAGCCGTGAAGGTGGAGTACAAGGCTTTGTGCTCGCAATAACCATGTAAAACATTGCAGCAAAGCCACTTGTGTCCGTGCGTCCTGACGGGTCCGGGCTGCGGCCGCGGGCCGCTCGCAAGGTCATACCAAGAGGATAGGAAGAACGGTGCCATGACCGCGGAATCAGCCCTCGTCCCGCGGGGTTTCTCTTCGGACCCCGCGCCGATCCGGACGGGCTACGTTCCTCCGTTCCCGCTCCCCTCCGCCGGGCGTTCTCGCTCTTCCAGGCTTGGTCCGGCTTCTCCGGCCTCCTCGGCCCTCACGTCGGCGATGGCCCGCGTGAGCAGCTCTCCCCTGGCTGCGTGGAGCCGTTCCTTCACCGCGGCCCACCGGTCGCGTTTCGCCCAGAACGGACAGGAAAGGCAGGTCCCGCCCTCAGGGAAGTCGACGCCCTCCTCGTGCGGGCATCCCAGGATCTCCTCCGCGACGAAGACGCTGCGCGCCTCGTGTCTTTCGACGAACGCCACCACCTGGTCGCCGGTAAACGGGTCTTCGCGCAGGTCGAGAGCGTCGGACGTGAACGCCGTCTGGTGCGTCGGCTCTGCATCCTTCGCCGGGACGATCGAGACGACGGCCCTGGAGGCGCGCGTGTCGTCGGGGCCGTAGTAGGCGACGGTGGCCACCGGGAAGCCGCGGAAGCCGCGACGGGTACGCTTTGAGAGGCGGGAGTGGAGCCGGATCGGTCTCACGCGCGAAGCCTACCGCGACGGGGCCGCGAGACAGACCCCGACCCGGTGGCCACGCCCGACGCCCCGGGCGAGAAAGCCGCCGGGGGTTCGCTGGAACGCATCGGGCGGCGACGGGAGCGCATCCCACCCGAGCGAGGGCGCAAGGGCGCGGTGAAGGTCGTCGTAAAGCAGGTCGAACGTCCGGTCTCCCGTCGTGACGCGAGTCTTCCGCACGCCCGACACGACGAGGGCGCGCAGCTCGACGGTCGCACTGCCGAAGGCCGATTGCAGAGCGCTGGTGGGTAGGAGGCGTTCCCAGGAGGCGTCATCGGTGGGGCCGTGGCGAGGGCAGGAAGGGGCCTCGTGCGGGCCGCGCCCCCAGACCTCGTGCTCGGAGAGCGGCGTTCCGCCGCAGTGTCCCGTGAAGTGGGAAGGCCCGGGGCGTTCGGCGAGGGCCCGGATGCGGGCCCAGGTGGCGTCGTCTAGAAGCGGGGGCGCGGCTGCACCTCTCCCGGACGCCGAGATCTCGGCACGCCGGGGCGTAACCCAGGTGACGAGGGGGCCGCGTCCCGCGAAGACCGCGCAGTGCGTCGAGTCGCAGACGTGCTCCCGGCCGTGGCGGGGTCCGGCGCGAAGGAAGCGCAGCGCCGCTGCACCGAGCTCCTCGCGCAGGCCGGGCGAGCCGCCACGCAACTCTCCGCGCAGGATGCCGTCGACCCACGCGCGGGGCGTCGCCGAGAGGACGAGGCGCAGGAGGCCGGGGCGCCCCGAGACCTCCAGCGTTCCCTCGACGAACCGGACGAGTTCGTACGGCTCGACGGCGAGCCGGAGGAGGCCCGGGCCGATTGCGAGGCCGGGTTCGGCAACGACGGTCGCCCCCGGTCCAAGCCAGGCGCCGCCGCGACGGGCACGGCTTCGGATGGGGGAGTCGCCGGCGTTCGACACCTCCACGGTCGCCGGACGGAGGGTCTCCAGGAGCCGGACCCGGATGAGGTCCGCGACAGGGCGGCCCCTCGAGGCCGTATCCCGGCCGGGAGAGGCCCGCGCGCGCCTCTCTCCACCCAGCTCCTCGCCGAGAGCCGCGGCGGCCGCCGAGCCGGTGCCGTCGGACAGCAGGGCGAGGACGAGGCTCTCGCCGCCGGCCGAAGCCGCCAGCGCCCAGCCCGAGGTCGCGAGCGGCCGGCCCTCGAGCGACGGGACCGTCCCCGTTTTCACGAAGGAGCCCCGGCGCGCCAGGAGGGCACCCGTCCCGTCGAGGGCGGCGGCGCGCATCCCGTCGACGAGCGCAAGACGAAGGTCGTCGCGCGACGGCCAGGGGCGCGTCAGCAGGTCGCGGTAGGCGCTCAGGAGGGTGGCGGGGGAGACCCTGGGCAGGGAGTCGAGCGGGCCGAGGCCGATCGTGGCCTCGGGCGAGAGGGGCCGGGCGACCTCGAAACCGGCATCGGAGAGCGCCCTCGCGCGCGTGTCCTCCGGCGTCGCGCGGGCGAGAGCGAGGAAGTACGCATTGCACGACTGAGCAAAAGCGCGCGCCAGGTCGACGCGCCCGTGCCCCGAGGGTTTCCAGCAGCCGGACTCCTTCGTGCACTCGAGGAGGGGCGGCTTCTCGTGCGGATGGGCCTGGCCCCAGGCGGCCACGGCCCAGGGCTTCTGGAGCGATCCGACGGGGCGGGGCGCCGCAGCCTCCGCCGCGGGAGAGACCGTTCCTCCCGCGAGGCGGAAGACGAGCAGGGCGGCGAGGATCACCGCGAGCCGAAGACGACCCGTTCCTTGAAGCGGCTCCCCTCCTGGCGCCTCTCGACAGTGACCCACGCCGTCCCCGGCGCCCAGCCGAAGAGGCCGAGGATCCGGTCGGAGAACGGGCGGACGCGGCCCTCGAACGAGGCGCCCTCCGCGTCGCGCCAGGGGTTCTTCTCGGCGCGGACGGCGTCGAGGTCGAGGCGGCTCCAGCGGACGAGGCCGGTTTCCGGCGCCGGGGCCGGAACGCCCGCGAGGTAGCTCTCGCTCGTGGCGAGCCAGAGCCAGTCGCCTCGCCGGACCCAGGCGAGGCCCGGGAGCGAGGGGCCGACGTCGAGCCGCGACGAGGCCGGGGTCGCCGCGCCCGCTCGGCGGGTCAGAGTCGCCTTCGCGAGGGTGAGAAATGCGGCTTCCTTGGCCGGAGGCACTTTCAGAAGGAGCCGGCGGGAGCCGTCGATTCCGGTTTCCCAGCCCCACCCCTCGACCGGAAGACCCTCGAGCAGCGCCGTCCAGCGCGGCAGCTCGGCGGCGTCGCCCTCGCCCGAGGCGGGGACGGGCTTCGTGAGATCGACGAGGTAACGCTCTCCCTGGGCGGCGTTGGGATCGGGGAGAGGCTTGAGTGCAAGGCCCGGGCGGGCGGACGGGCTCGGCACGGGCTCGAGGAGGCCTCGCCGCAGGGCCGACGCGAAGCGACGGCCGGAGGGCTCCCAGCCGGCCGCCGCGACGCGCCGGCCTTCGAGACTCCATCGGACCGCGGCGGGACCGGACGCGGACTCTCCCTCGCGCACTTCGACGATGCGGCCGTTCTCCTCTCGCAGCGCACAGAGGAGGACGCCGCTCTCGGTTCCTTCCAGCCCCTCGGCGAAGAGAAACTCCCTGCGGAAGTAGCGGTCGCCGCGGAGCGCGGAGAGGTCGAGGCGTGCCGAGAGGAAACCGGGAAGGAAGGAGGCGTAGCCCTGTTTCGCCGCGGCCCGGTCGAGGGCGAGGAGGAGAGCCCGCTCGCTCGTCGCCACGAGAAGCGTGCCGTCGACGCGTGCCCAGGCGAGGCCGAGGCGCCGGTCCAGCGTCCGCTCGTCGCCCGCTCCGCGCGAGACGACGGCGTAGGAGGTTCCTCCTCGCGAGCGGGTCTCGCCCGCGGGAAGCGCGAGGGGAAGCTGGGCCAGCGGAGTACGAATGGCGAGGACCGCTTCCAGGTTTCCCGCCGAAAGGAGAGCAAGGCCGAGGGCGGTGGGCTTCATCGCGGCGATCTCGCTCCAGGAGAGCGGAAGGTCCGCGGCGAAGAGAGCCCACTGCTCGTCGAGCTTTCCGCCGACGCGCGTCTGGCGGAGACCATTCACCACAGGGTCCTTCGCGTCGGCCTTTCCACAGAGAGCGGCCCTGAGCCCGCCCGTGAGGACCCGGTCGAGAGCGGCGGGATCGCTCGAGACGAGGACGACGGGAGCCTCGGGGAGCGGGAGGAGCGGCTCGGCGGCGACCACCGCCGTCGTCGTTCCGAGCGCGAGGAGCAGGGCGAGCGTCTTCACGGGACGTCCTCCGCGTTGAGGACCCGGGCGTAGAGGTCCCAGGTCAGGTCCTTGGGGAGAAAGCGAGCGATCGCGACGCCGTTGCCGAGGAGGACCTCGGGGCGAGGGGCCGCCTGGCGGCGGAGAGCGGCGAGCTCGACGCGCAGCGCCGGCAAGGCGGGAGCGCGCCGGTCCTCGAGCGCCGAAAGCGCCCGCTCGAGCAGGCTCTCGTCGCTCGACGCCGCTCCGATGCGGGCAAGGTCCGCGAGGAGCCCTTCCGCTTCGGCGGAGGGGAAGCGCCGCCGGCGAAGCTCGTCGGCGTCGAACCAGGTGGAGCGCAGCGCGGCGCGGGCCGCGATCGGGGAGCGGGCGAGCTCCGAGCGGGCGACGCGCCAGCGCGAGACGTTGTCTTCCGTTCCGCCGGAGGCCAG
>DIAY01000213.1:7996-8277 GCA_002414905.1 Holophagales bacterium UBA5066
CCGGACCCCTTCCTCAGCCAGAAAGGCCGGGCGGTGGTCCACCAGGCCGGCGCGCCGGCCACGGATTCGCCGCCGAGCTGCCGCCAGGCGTCGAACGCGGCGAGCTCCTGGTCCGGCGTGAGAGCCATGCGGACGCGGGCGGCGACCCATTCACCGCGCGCGCCGTCGACGTCCTTGAGGGCGGCGAGAAGCGTGGCCCGCTCCCGGGCTTCGGCGAAGGAGCCCGGCTCGGGAATTCTCGCGAACCACTTCAGGCCGGCGGGCCGGTCGTTTCGCGCGAG
>DIAY01000213.1:8490-10812 GCA_002414905.1 Holophagales bacterium UBA5066
AGCTCCCAGAGGTCCACGGGCGCCGGGGCGGCGGCGATCCTGTCCTCGACGTGGGGAAGCAGGAGCGCGGTGGTCTTCTCGAGGAGGCCGGGATGCTTCGCCTCGCGGACGATCCGGAAGCCGCGCAGGACGGCCGAACCCGCCTCCCGTGGCGTCGCGGGAGCCTCGGCGTCCTCCGGCGACGAGGGGAGGTCTGGCTCGGAGAGGGCCAGGGGGGAGATGAGGCCTCCCGGAAGCTCGACGAGCCGCGCGAGGCGCACCAGGGCCGCCGCGTCGTCGTTGCGGGCGAGATCGGCGCGGAGGTAGAGGAGCTCGAGGTCCGGACCGAGGTCGCCGGCGCGCCGGGCGACTTCGACCAGTCGCGTGATGTCGGGCAGTGCCCGCGCGGCGGCGAGCCCCTCGGCGCGGAGAGGAGCGCCCAGGCGCGCAAGGACGGGAGCCGCGTCCCGGAGGAAGACCGGGAGCTTCGACGAGGCGGCTGAGGGGAAGGGCCCGGCGTTGTAGGCCCAGACCTCGCGGAGATAGAAATCGAGGCGGTCGCCCGGGAGCGTTTCGATGCGGCTCCCCCAGCGGGCACCGAGGGCGCCGCGGTATTCGGCTTCGTCGGAGGGCTTCAGTGTTGCGACGGCGGCCGGGCCTTCGCGGTCGCAGAGAAATGCGAGGAGGCCGGCGGCAACGGGTTGCGCCGGGTCGAGTTGCGAGAACGGCGTCGCGAGCCCGAGGGACGCGGAGCTTCGCTCCCAGGTCCGGAAGAGCTCCTCCGAGGCCTTCGACTGCCGCTTCCTTACCTCGGCGCGCAGGAGCGCGTCGGCGGTCTCCTTCCCACGTTCGCTGCCGGTTGCGGTGAGAAGGCGGAGCCGGCGGGCCAGCCGGCCGGACTGTGAGAGGTCGCGGAACCAGGCTTCGTCGAGGGCCAGGGCGAGCGGCAGGTCGCCGAGCGCCTCTGCAGAGCGACTGGCGGCGAGAGCACGGGCCGACTCGCTCCCGCGGGAGGCGGCCTCGAGAGGGACGCCCGGCGTGTCGGAAGAGCGCTCGCGGAGGCGGGAGAGCGATTCCAGGACGAACCAGGGAGCGGAAGGTCGCAGGCCCCAGAGGCGGGCCGGAGCGCGACCCGCGTCGACTCCCGAACCGGTGACGAGGTCGTCGCCGCGATCACCCGGCAGCGACGCGAGCTCGGACCACGCGAAGCGCGGATCGGAGCCGAGGACCTCGCCGACGCTTCGCGGACCGCGGAGGCGGGCGATGTCAGGGCTGGCGGCGGCACCGGGAACATTCGTGACGAGCGCCTCGAGGGCTTCGGCAACACGGTCCACGGTGGCGTGGCGTGCGAGGCGCTGCGGGCTCTCGGCAACGCCACGTGGAGGAATGGGCGCCCCGCGCAGGAAGTACGCGCGGCGAGACTCGGCGTCCAGGTGCGGGATGAACGGTTTCACGTTCCAGGAGGAGCCGGAGGCGGCCAGGAACCTCTTCCAGGCGCCGGTCGTCCGGAACCAGCCGTCGACGCCAGCCTTCCAGTCGGCGTTCTCGGGCCGGGCGGCGAGGCGCGTGAACGGCTCGACGGGGAACCACGAGGCGTAGGGCACGGCCTTCGTCACGGGTGCGGTGCCGAGGATTTTCGCGTTCAGGTCGGCGACGAGCGGCGCGAGCGCGGGGCGAAGGGCGTCGTCGTCCGCGCGCGCCACCAGGAACCTCACCCAGTCGGCGTGGAAGTCGGAGCGGACCACGCGGAGGCGGTTCGAGCCGTCCTTGGCGCTTGCCCACTCGACGGGGCGGAGGCCGGCGACGAAGGCCTGCGGCGGATCGCTTCCCCAGTACGCCTTCGCGACCGGAACGGCCGAGAGGAGCCTGCGGGAGAGCGCCTCGTCGAAGCGGGTGAGGCCCGCCGACTCGGCGTAGGGGTGCAGCCGGGCCACCGCGGCGTCGTCGGCGTTCCCGTCGGCGCGGAAGATCCGCGCGAGGAGCTCCTTTTCGAGCGCCTCCCGCTGCTCGGGGAGGGCGACGTGGGAGAAGGTCCACCCGGTCTCCTGGAGGAACTCGTCGTCGCTGGAGAACCGGGCGAAGAGGCGGGGAAATTCCCCCGCCCGCAGAGCGATCTCGGCACGCTCGGCATTGCCGAGGGGAACTTCGACGACCCGGGCCGGGTCGCCGCCGGGAGCGGCGAGTTCCCACGCGGCGTTGGCGCGGCCGAGGCTGAGGTAGCGCCGGGCGGCACGGGCCGTACGGCGGGCGGCCTCCTCCTGCGCGTTCTCGGCGCCGCTCGCGAGGACGGCTGCGATGGAAGCGCGGTCGACGGCAACTGCCTTCCGGACGTCACCGGCGCGG
>DIAY01000230.1:0-3259 GCA_002414905.1 Holophagales bacterium UBA5066
GGGTGCGAAGAGGCCATGGGATTTTCGTGCCTTTCGGCACTGCTGAGGATACCGGCTAACGGGCTACCGTAGACTCCCCCGAACCCACGGGGACGCGGCCCGGTCCCCCCGGTCGGGAATCGCGCCCCGCAGGAGGACACATGCGACTGAAGCCACCCTGTCTCGGCCTTGCCCTCGCGGCCCTTCTTGCGTTCCCGCTCGCAGCGGAAGAGGCGCGGAAAGAACCGCCTGGAAAGCCCGCAACCCCGGCCGCCGAAGCCGCCCTGAAGGTTTACGTCGACCCGGCGACGGGGCAGCTGGTTCCGACGGCAGACCCGTCGACGAAGGCGGCGCTGGCTCCCGCGCCCGCCGCCGGGCTCCCGGTCCTCAAGGTGGAGAAGGGGACGACGAAGGCGGGCGGAAAGCGGATCCGGCTCGACGACCGCTTCCAGATGCAGGTCACTGCGAAGGCCGCCCCGGACGGAAAAATCACGCAGGACTGCGCGGCGGAGCACGAGAAGGCCGCCGCGCCCGCGAAGGAGCACCGTCATGACCGCTAGGTCGCTCCGGCGGGGACCGGCTCTCGCAGCGGCGCTGGCTCTTCTCCCGCTGTCTGCCTTCGTTGCGCTCCCTGCCGGCGCCACGACGATCACGATCGTCAATGTCGACGCCGCCGGTGTCGGCTTCAACGACCCGACGCCCCGGCCCCCCGTCGGCGGGAACATCGGGACGACTCTCGGCGAGCAGCGGCTGAATGTTTTCAGGTCTGCCGCCGCCTACTGGTCCGAACGGCTCGAGTCCCCCGTGGAGATCCACGTCCGCGCCAGGTTCGACGCCCTGCCGTGCGAGGCGACGGAAGCCGTCCTGGGCTCGGCGGGAACGAGGTTCGTCTGGTCGGACTTCACCGGCGCACCCCTGCCGAACACCTGGTATTCGAGCGCCCTGGCCAACAAGCTCTCCGGAGTGGACCTGACCCCGGCGGAAGCCGACGAGACCGGCGAGGACATCTCGGCCCGCTTCACGACGGCCCTCGACGACGGAAGCTGCACCTTTCCCAGGAAGTGGTACTACGGCCTCGACGGTCAGCCGACCGCCGGAACCGTCGACTTCACCACCACCGTGATCCACGAGCTGGCCCACGGTCTCGGCTTCCAGACGTTCGTCGACCAGACGACCGGCAAGAAGTTCGCCGGTGATGACGGCCTCGGCCTCGACGACGCCTTCATGGTCCACCTCTACGACGGCACGTCCGGCAAGCTGTGGAACCAGATGGACGACACCGAGCGGCTCGCGTCCGTCACGAACACGACGAACCTCCTCTGGAACGGTTCGGCCGTCGTCGCCGTCGCTTCCGGCGTCCTCACGTCCGGTATCGGTGCCGGTGGCCGCCCGCAGATGTTCGCTCCGAACCCCTCCAAGTCCGGCTCGTCGGTTTCGCACTGGGACACGGCCCTCCTCCCGAACGAGATCATGGAGCCGACCCTCAACACCGGAGCGCAGCTCCTCATCACCGACGAGCTGCTGGCCGACCTCGGCTGGGGCCTCGCCTCGGGCACTCCGGAAAACCACTGGATTCTCCCCTCCTCCGCCCGAGCACCGGGCAAGGGGAATGCCTTCTACACGACCGACCTCTCCGTCGGGAACCGGGGGAGCGCGGAGGCGCGCTTCAGGCTCAAGTTTCTCGGAAACAACACCGATGGCACCGGCGGCCCCGAATCCGCCGAGCTCGTCCTCGGCCCGAACCAGTCGGTGACCTATTCCGACATCCTCGGCTCGATTTTCGGCCTGACGAAGGACTACGGCGCCGTCCGCCTCACTGCGAACGTGACGACGCTCAGCGTCGCCGGCCAGACCTCGACCCCCGATGCGACCAAGCCGGGAGGAACTTTCGGGCAGTCCGTGCCGGCCTTCGCCGCCGCCGACCTCATCACCGCCGGCGTCGTCAGGTCGATCGTCGGCGTTCGTGAGGACTCCTCCTTCCGCACGAACGTCGTCCTGACGAACGGCGGCACCTCCCCCGTCACGATCGACGGCACGCTCCTCTCGACCTCCGGGGCCGTCCTGGCGAGCGGGACGTGGACCCTGCCGCCGCTTGGGATGACCCAGGTTTCCTTGAGGGAGAACCTGGGCGTCACCTCGGCTCGGGACGCCCAGTTCCTCCTCTCGACCTCCACGAAGGGCGCCGGCTTCGCCGCCTACGCCTCGGTCATCGACAACGTCACCAACGACCCGCGGACCCTGCTCCCCCGATAGCTTCCCCGGCGTCCGCGAGAAAAAGGGCCCTCTCCCGCACAGGCGGGCGGGGGCCTTTCGCTTTGCCGGAGCCCCCGCCTCACCGCGGCGGTGGCACCTCGAACAGGTCGATCGAATCCCCTGCCCGTGCGACGAAGGCCGCGTTGCGGGCCTTCAGCTCCGCGAGGACGCGGGCCGCCCGCGGGCGGCCTTCCGCGAAGAGCGCCGTCTGAGGCCCGACGAGGAGGAGCTGCCGCGAAACGGCGACGTATCGGGGAAGCGGCGCGTCGGATTCGAGGAGGTCGAGGCAGCCGGGGATGCGGAATGACGGCAGGTCGCCCCCGAAGTAGGCGACACCGAGCGAGGCCGCCGGAATGCCGCGTTTTGACGCGAGGTCCGCGAGACGCGGCAGGTCCTGGCCCCAGTCGAGGTTCGAGTCAGCGAGAGGGGGGGCGGCGAAGAGGCGCGCAACGAGCCCGTGCCGCCCGACGGAGCGGCCGAACGCGAGGGGCGACAGGGCGAGCAGGAGCGCCACCACGAATACGGCCGGCGAGCGGCGGAGGAGCACCGGCCCGAGCGCCGCCGCCGCGCCCGCCGAGACGAGAACGATGACCGGGATCAGGTGGCGGACTCCGATCCGCGGTCCGGCGAGCGATGCCAGAAGGAACGCCGCCCCCGAGAAGAGGAGCAGGCGAGCGCGGAGCGGCGCGCGAATGAAGGCGGCCAGGACCCCGGCGAGGACGAGGACGAGCCAGGGGAGCGGCGACTTCACGACGAGCGCGACGAGGTGGTAGGCCCAGGACGGGCTCGTCGAGACGTGGCCGAGAAAGTACGAGAGGCGCCCGGCCTCGGTCTGCCGGAGGACGAAGAGGGTCGACAGGGCGTAGCGCCCGAGCCCCTCGTCGAGGCCGGCGAGACGCGTCACGAAGGCGGCGTCGCCCGCGGGAACCTGGTAGAGGGAGAGAAGGGTCGGGAGAAGGCCGGCCTGCCCGGAGGCCCAGGGATGGAGGAGGAGCGCGAGGAAGGCCAAGGACAGGAGCGGCAGGGC